>JBKPJA010000190.1:0-32437 GCA_046730515.1 Actinomycetota bacterium
GCCGGTCCTGCTCGGCTCCGGCGAGCGGATCTTCGACGGCGTCGAGTCGTTCGGGTTTGAGCCCGTCGAGGTCTTGCATTCGCCGCTAGCCACACACATCCGCTACCGCCGGGCGGGATGAGCCGATGAGTGGATAGAGCCCGCGATGACGAGGGCCGCTGGCGCCTACCGGGCGATCCTGTGCCGCTGCTCTATGCGCTCAGCGCGACGATGTCCGACTAAGCTGCCCCCGCTGCCCGCGCCTCGAGACCGCAGCTCGAGCACCACGACGAACCGGTAGCCGCTCGCAGGTCGGTATTCAGGTCTGCCGATTGATCACGTGCGGCTGACAGCTATACGCCCGCGCGAGCGGACCTTATGCGGTGCCGGACGGAACGACAACCTCGATGAGCCCAGTTTCCGTGTCGTAGACCAGGCCTGATATGACGAGTCCGCTGGGCAGGGTTCGTCGGGCGATCCCGACGTCGATGCGGACGGCGGCGTGCGGGTCGTTGACCGCTTTGGTGTCGAGGTCTGCGACTGGTATCTCGAAGAACTCGGCGAGCTGCTCGGGGAAGGCTGCGAGTTGCTTTATGCCGCAGTCGGTGTGGTGCAGAATCGCCATGTGCGCGGGGTCTGTCTCTGGCGCGTCGTCTGGGTTGCCCTGGCGGAGCCTCGCGAGCAGGCCCCAGGAGCGCAGGACAGCGGGCGTGACGCGGCCGCCGATGTTGCGCATGACGAGCGCTTCACCAAGGTCGAGACCGAGCACATGGCGTAGGGTTCATAAATTCGGTCGTGGCTGATTTGCAGGAGAATCGTGCCGGAGTCGGGAGGCGTGGCGAGCGGCGCGGGTGGCCGCCGTCGGGCTCGCGACCGCGGCGCCACCGTTCTCCCTGATCGTCTCGGGCGGCACAAGGCTCGCCACCGGGTTTTCGCTGCTCGAGCCGAGCGAGCTGCGCGCCCGAGCCTCTCAGCGGCGACGGAAGGGGTGAGCCCTCGCTTCGCCGGCCACCCAGACGGCACTGAGAAATCAACGAAAACCTCACGCATTAAGCCGGAATCGCTCTCCGCTCCCGGGCGCAATGCCAAGTTGCGGCCGAGCTGCCGCAGAGGCCACGGTTCAAGATTTCCCTGGAAATCAGCCACGTCCGAATTTACGAACCTACGGGATCATGCGATCGCGTGACAGGCGTGTGAGTAAGCGCGCCAAGTCGGGAACAAGCCGCACGATCTCTGTGAAGCTGTGCCCGCGTCTCCGCGCGCGAACTGCTGCGACGAGGGCGACGAGCCACACGGCTGAAAGCGCCGAGCCGAGACCGATGAGCGCATGCATGCGGGCGATCTTCGCCGAGGGGGACAGGCGCTGCGGTAGGTTCGGGCTTCAGCGAAAGGAGGAGAGATGGCGCGAATCGCAGTGTTGGGCACCGGAATCATGGGCGGTCCGATGGCACGAAACCTCGTGCGGGCAGGACACGAGGTTCATGTCTGGAACAGGACGCGCGCCAAGGCCGAATCCGTCGCCCGCGACGGTGCGCGGGTTGCGGCGACGCCCGCTGAAGCCGCCGGCGGCACGGCGATTGTCATGACGATGCTTGCCGATGCGTCGGCGGTCGAAGCGACGATGAGTGGCGGCGGGGGGCTCCACGCGATGTCCGAGGGAGCCCTCTGGATTCAGACGAGCACCATCGGCGTGAAGGCGACCGAGCGCCTCGCGTTGCTCGCCGCCGAGCGGAGCGTCGATTTCGTCGACGCGCCGGTCATCGGCAGCCGAAGGCAGGCCGAGGACGGAGAGCTCGTGATGCTGGCGTCGGGGCCCGATGAGGCGAGGGATCGGTGCGAGCCTGTTTTCGCCGCGATCGCGCGGAGGCATGTATGGCTCGGTGTGGCCGGCACCGGCACGCGCGTCAAGTTGATCGCGAACAGCTGGATCCTGTGCAGCGTCGAGAACATCGGTGAGACGTTCGTGCTCGCCGGAGAGCTCGGCATCGACCCGCATTCGTTCCTCGACGTGATCACGGGCGGCCCGATGGACATGCGGTACGTCCACATCAAGGGGGAAGCGATTATGAACGAGGACTTCGCTCCCGCCTTTCCGTTGTCGCTCGCACGCAAAGACCTCTCGCTGATCTTGGAAGCGGCGGGGGACCTTCAGCTACCGGTCGTGCGGGCGACGCTTCGTCAGTTCGACCGCGCACTTGAGCTTGGACACGGCGACGAGGACATGAGCGCCGTCTATTACGCATCCGCGGCCGCCGGAGTGCCGAGTTCGTGAGCGCCCTGCCGATCGAACGGCCCGGAAAGATCGTTTGCGTAGGAATGAACTATCGCGACCACGCGGACGAGCAGGGCGTCGACCTGCCTGATCGCCCGATCCTGTTCGCGAAGTGGCAGACGGCGCTAGTCGGTCCCGGGGAGCCGATCGTGCTGCCGCCCGAGGCCAAGCAGGTCGACTTCGAAGCGGAGCTCGGCGTCGTCGTCGGTTCACGCGTTCGCCGCGTCTCCGTCGAGAACGCGCTAGAGGCGGTCCGCGGCTACCTCTGCGTGAACGAGGTAAGCGCACGCGACCTGCAGTTCGCAGACGGCCAGTGGACGCGCGCGAAGTCGATCGACACTTTCTGTCCCGTGGGGCCGCGACTGGTTTCGCGCGCGGACGTGCCAGACCCGCAGACTCTCGGCATTCGCTGTCTCCTGAACGGCGAGGTGATGCAGGACTCGACGACCGCGAACATGGTCTTCACTGTCGCCGAGATCGTCGCGTACGCGAGCGCGACGATGACGCTCGAGCCGGGCGACCTGATCGCAACCGGAACCCCCGCAGGGGTGGGGATCTTCCGAGATCCACCAGTGCTGCTCAAGGCCGGCGACGAGGTGACGATCGAGATCGACGCTGTCGGAACTCTCTCGAATCCCGTACGCGTTGAGAGCTGAGCCGGCGATCACGTCGGCTGGACGACTCGTGCTCGAAAATACTCGATCGTCAGGCGCGCGCCTTCGCCTAGCGGTGTCCATCGAATCGGCCCGACGACGTCCTCCAAGCCGCCGCTGTCCAGCTCCTCCGGGAAAGGGAGCTGAACGTCCTCGAACCCGATGAGCCCAGCCGCATTCGGGGCCGCCGCCTCGATAGCGTCGACGACGTCACGCATATGAGAGGACGGACCGCCGAGGTTGAAGACGGCCGCGCCGCGGTGCTCGGCGCGTGCCGCTGCAATGAAGATACGTGCGGCGTCGGCTGCGTACTGGAGCTGGCAGCGGCCGCCCCAGCGCATCACGTAACCCTCGCCTCGCGCGGCTGCCTCCATTGCAAGCGTCGGGCCTGCAGTGAGACCGTGGTCACGGCCCGGGCCATAGACGACGTAGGGACGCAGCCCGACGCTTCCCACACCCTCATCCGCGTAGAAGACTCGCGCCGTCTCCTCGTTCGTGAGCTTGAAGATGCCGTACAGGCTCGTGGGCCGACCTGCATCCTCAATGCGACGACCTGCCTCCGGCGCATACACCGCCGCCGAGCTCGCATACACGAGTCCGCGCACCGGTCGTCGCTTCGCCGCTTCGAACACGTTCGTCGTCCCGACGACATTGACGGTCGCACCGCGCGGAGGATCGGCTTTGACGAGCGGGAGCAGCATCGCTGCCAGATGGATGACGTGCGTGACGCGGTGATCAGCGATTGCCGCCTCCAGCTGAGCGAGGTCCGTCACGTCACCTCTGACCATAGTCAGCCGTCCGAGCTCTTCCGGCGACACGATCGATTCGAGCCGCCGCGTATCTGTGCCGACGTCGTAGGCGACGACCGGCACACCTTCTCGCACGAGCTGTGCGCACGACCAGGCGCCGATGCAACCGAGTGCGCCCGTGATGAGGAACCGCTCGTCGTTCACGTGTCCTGGTAGACGGTGACGACCTCCGTGTAGAACTCGAGCGCAGTACCGCCCTGCTCGTGCGGCCCGAAGCCGGAGCCCTTGATCCCCCCGAACGGAACGTGCACCTCTGCGCCTGCGGTCTGCGAGTTGACGTGCAGGATTCCGGCCTCGGCTTCGTTCACGAACCGCTGTGTCGTCTCGAGATTCGACGTGAAGATCGCGGCGGAGAGCCCGTACTCGACCGCGTTTGCGCGCTCGATCGCCTCGTCGAACGTCTCGAAGCGATAGAGCGTGGTGACCGGTCCGAAGACCTCCTCGCGAGAGAGCATCGCGTCGTCGGCGACGTCGGCGAACAGCGTAGGCGCGATCAGGTACGAATCTTCGTCGAGGCGCTCGCCACCCGCGAGCAGCGTTCCGCCCTCGCGCCGGCCCTGGTCGATCGCCGAGAGGATGTCGTTCAGCTGCGTTTCGTTCACGACTGGTCCGACCTCCGTCTCGGGATCCGCCGGGTCACCGACCTTGCCCCGGGAGATCCGCGCCAGCAGCTGCTGCCGAAACTTCTCGTGCAGGGGCGACTGCACGTAGATGCGCCGCGTCGCCGTGCACTTCTGCCCCGCGGACCAGAACGCACCCGCGTACGCGGCCTCGACCGCGCGTTCGAGGTCGGCGTCGGCCATCACGATCAGCGGGTTCTGTCCGCCCAGCTCGAGCTGCACGCGCTTCCCGAGCGCGGTCGCCTCCTCTCGCACCTGGCGGCCGACGGCGACCGAGCCCGTGAACGAAATCGCGCGCACCTTCGGATTTCGAACGAGCGGCGTTCCGACTTGAGGGCCCGTGCCGATGACGAGGTTGAACACCCCTGCGGGGATTCCCGCCTCTTCGAGGCACGCAGCGAGATGCAGGCTCGTCAGCGGCGCGTCTTGGGCGGGCTTGAGCACGACGGTGTTGCCGTAGACGAGCGCGGGCGCCGACTTCCACGCCGGGATCGCGGCAGGGAAATTCCAGGGCGTGATCAAGGCGACGACTCCGAGTGGACGCCGCACGGTGTACAGCGGCGAGCCAGCTGCCGATTGCTCGTACAGCTCGCCCTTCGGCCGCCAAGCCTCCCCGGCGAAGAAGCGGAAGATCGCGGCGGCGCGGGCGGCTTCGAGCCGCGCTTCGCGGAGCGGCTTGCCCATCTCACGAGTCATGTCGGCTGCGATCTCCTCCACACGCGCATCGACCGCGTCCGCCGCACGCATGAGGACTGCGGCACGACCGGAGGCCGGTGTGCGCGACCAGTCGCCGAAGGCCTTCGCGGCAGCGTCGACGGCAACGTTCACGTCCTGCTCGCCTGAGGCGGGAAACTCGCCGACGACCTCTGTCGGCCGCGCGGGATTGTGTTTTTCGTACGTGCGGCCGCTGCGCGCGGGCGTCCACGCGCCACCGACGTAGTTCGCGAGCGCCGTTCGCGCCGGTGTGGAGAGGACGCTATCCGACATGGCTCTTGCTCCTTTCGCCGAGAATGAGGTCGGCCGCCGCGCCGACGGGGTTTACGAGTTTGCCGATTCCCGGAATTCGGATCTCGACCCGCTGACCGGGCGTGAGCGCGACGTCGTCCGGAGGCACGAGTCCCGTTCCGGTAAGCAGGACGCTGCCGGCAGGGACGGGATTCTCGCGCGCGAGCCAATCGGCGAGCTCGACGAACGACCGGCGCATTCGCGCCGTCGACGTTTGCGCCTCGAAGGTCGTCTCCCCATCAGATCCCATCACCCGCAACTCGATCTCGAAGGGCCGCGACCAGTCGTCAGGAATCACGATGGCTGGGCCGAGCGCACAGCCCCCAGCGAACACCTTCGCTTGCGGCAGGTAGAGCGGGTTGGCGCCCTCGATGTCGCGTGCAGTCACGTCGTTGCCGATCGTGGCTCCGAGCAGAGCACCGTCGTCGTCGAGCACGAGCGCGAGCTCAGGCTCCGGCACGGTCCAGGAAGCGTCGGAACGGACGCCGATCGTCGCTCCGGGCCCCACCGTTCTGCGTCCGTCTGCGTCCTTGAGGAACAGCTCAGGACGGTCGGCTTCGTAGACGAGGCTGTAGACGTCGCGGGCGTCGACCGTGCTCTCCTCCATCCGCGCATCACGGCTGCGCTCGTACGTTACGCCGGCCGCCCAGATCTCCGGCGGCACGAGCGGCGAAAGCAGCTCGAGCGGCGGCGGCAGCTCGAGGGTTTCCGGATCGAGCGCCTCGAACGTGCGGCCGCTCGGCTCGCGCAGACCTTTGAGCGCGCTGAGGGAGTCGGTCGTATCGAGCTCGATGACGCGTCCGGGAGCGTCGTTCTCCACGATCCCGACACGCGCGCCGCCCTTCGGTTCGTGGAAGCGAACGACGCGCATCAGTACACCGCGCGGCCGCCGGAGATATCGAAGCAGGCGCCTGTCGCGAAGCTGAGATCCTCGCTGGCGAGGTACGCGATCAGGCGCGCGACCTCCTCCGGTTTCCCTACACGTCCGAGCGGGATTCGCCCGACCATGTAGTCAATGTGCTCCGCGCTGAGCTCCGCGAGGATCGGTGTGTCGATCACTGCGGGAGCGATGCAGTTCACGAGCACGCCTGTGCCTGCGATTTCCTTCGCGATCGACTTCGTCATTCCGATCACAGCGGCCTTGCTCGCAGAATAGGCCGTCGCGAGCGGGTTGCCCTCCTTGCCGGCGATCGACGCCACGTTGACGATACGTCCGTAGCCGCGCGCGACCATGGCTCGGACGGCAGCGCGGTTGCAGAAGAACGTTCCGTCGCAGTTGATCGCGAATACGCGCCGCCACTCTTCGTCGGGCACGTCCACCGCGGGCAACGACCTGCCGCCGACACCGGCCGAGCAGACCAGCACGTCGAGCCTCCCGAGCTCCGACTCGACTCTGGCGACCGCGGCGTCGGCGTCCTCCGAGCGACTGACGTCGCCGCGGATCGCGACCACGTCGCCGTCGAGTCCCCCGACGTTGACATCGAGCACAGCGACACGGGCACCGGATCCGCGTAGTAGCTCCGCCGCCGCGGCGCCGATCCCGCTGGCGCCGCCTGTGACGAGCGCGACCCGCCCGCTGAAGTCGTACTCGTTCACAGGCTCTCTTATATATCCCGGCGGCCCGCCTCGCGTGAGGCGGGCGCCGCCGGTCTTCGCAGTTAAACGCCGGTTGGAACGAGCACGTCGTGCGGGAGGAAGTCCATGCCGACGATCGCACCCGTTTCGCTCGGCAGCTTCATCTCCACGCGCTCCTCGGGGCCGGGAACCCCTTCGCGCAGGCGTGCGACGACCCGCCCCGCCTCGACTCGAGCCGGATAGTCGTGCACCGGCAGGACGAACGTGTTCTGGAGCGCCTTCTTGATCGCCGCCTTCTCCTCGCGCTTGGTAGTCGCGTGATTGCCGGTCGGCTGCGGCTCGAACTCGAGGATCTGGTAGATCGGCTCGACAATCTGATTCTGGATGTCGTAGATGACGTCGCCGCAGATGCACGCGGTTCCTTGCGCGGTGTCGACGAGCACGTTCATCGATCCCTCAGTGTGGCCGCCGGCAAGCTCGCAGCGCACCCCGGGAGTGATCTCCTCGGGTCCGGAGAGCTCGAGATCGAGGAGCCGCAGCGCGCCGGGCGTGTGCAGCCTGTCGATCAAGTGCTTGACGTACTCGGCCGGGTACTGCTCGCCCATGAGCCCGGTAACCGAGAACTCAAGCTCGCGCCGGTTGATGACCACCGTTGTCGAGGTCGGAAACTTATTGTCTTGCCCTGCGTGGTCGATGTGCAGGTGCGTGTGGAGTATCCAGCGGATGTCGGAGGGAGTGAGGTCGTACCTTGCAAGCTGGTTCTCGAGTTCCATCTCCTCCGTGATGAAGCCCGTCATGCCGAGCCGGTGCATGATGTCGGCGTGGCTCGCTCCCGTGTCGACGAGCACGGGTTCGTCGCCACCCAAGATCAGGAATCCGAACGTGGGGACCTTCGTTCGAATGCCCATGTTCCGTCCGAGCACGAGGAAGCTCGATTCGATGTCGATGTCGATGAGGCTCAAGAGCTTGATCTCAAGCGCCATGCGACCCTCCTTTCTTTTACGGCGAGGGCGAGCAGCGGCAGTGGTATATGCCTCGCGGACAAGCGTGTCAAACGCCCACCTGCTGACCACTTTCGACCGCGATCTAAGCTGTGTCCGTGGCCTTCGATCCCGCCGCTGACTATCCCCTCGGAACGCGACGACCGGATCTCATCCGCACGCCCGACGGCCAGTCCCTCGACGAGCTGACACTCAACGCGCTTCGCTCCGGTCGTCTCGCTGCCAGCGAGATGCGCGCGACCGCGGCGACCCTCGAGCTCCAGGCTGCCGTTGCGAATGCCGCCGGACGTGCCCCGCTCGCCGCCAACCTTGCCCGAGCCGCCGAGCTGGCGGCGATTCCCGACGAGATCATTCTCGAGATCTACACGGCCCTGCGGCCGCACCGCTCGAGCGAGACCAAGCTCGAAGGCTGGGCCGAGCGGCTCGCAGGAGAATTTCATGCGCCGCTGACCGCGGCCTTCGTCCGCGAGGCGAAGGCGGTCTATGCGAAGCGCGGGCTCCTTTCCACCGCTGGTGAGCGAGCTGGAACCCCGACGGTCTAGGCGCTTCCTCGAGCGCGAGCAGCGCGAGCTCCGCCGCGAGCTTCTGATCGCACCCCATCCCGCGCTCGGCCTCGTCGCGCTGAACGGTCCGAACGATCCCGAGCCGTCCATTCGCATCGAGGACGGCCGGGTGGTCGCGCTCGACGGGCGGGGCGAGGACGATTTCGACGCGCTTGACCACTTCATCGCGCGGCACGGCCTCGACTTGGCGATCGCTCCCGATGCCATGGCGTTGCCCGACGACGACCTTGCGCGACGGCTGGTCGACGTCGATGTCCCACGGGACGAGCTCGTTCGCCTCGCGTGTGGCCTCACGCCAGCCCGGCTGGCTCGAGTCGTTGCGCTGCTCGATCCCGTCGAGCTGATGTTCGCGCTCAAGAAGCTCCGAGCTCGACGTGCGCCTGCGAATCAGGCGCACGTCACGAACCTCAAGGAGAATCCGGCGCTGCTTGCGGCCGACGCAGCCGAGGCAGCGGCGCGTGGGTTTGCCGAGATCGAAACGACCGTCGGCGTCGCGCGGTATGCACCTCTGAACGCGATGGCGGTGCTGGTCGGCTCGCAGACGGGACGACCGGGAGTGATGACGCAGTGCGCGATCGAAGAGCGCCGGTCGCTTCAGCTCGCGATTCAAGGAATCACCACCTATGCCGAGACGCTCTCGGTCTACGGCACCGAACCGGTGTTCGTCGACGGGGACGACACACCGTGGTCGAAGGCGTTGCTCGCCTCCGCCTACGCGTCGCGTGGGATCAAGGTCCGATTCACGTCGGGCGGCGGGTCGGAGGCCCTGATGGGCTACTCGCAAGGGTGCTCAATGCTCTACCTCGAAGCGCGCTGCCTGTGGGTCGCTCGCGCCGCCGGCTCGCAGGGAGTGCAGAACGGATCGATTTCCTGTGTCGCGCTCGTGATGAGCGTGCCGGGTGGGTCGCGCGAGATCCTTGCCGAGAATCTGCTCGCCGCGTGGCTCGACCTCGAGGTCGCCTCGGGGAACGACGCGATCGCTTCGCACTCGCCGATGCGGCGGACCGCGAAGCTCATGGGTCAGTTCCTGCCCGGCACCGACTTCGTCACGTCTGGCTGGAGCGTGATGCCGCGCTACGACAACATGTTCGGCGGCGGGAACTACGACGCCGACGACATCGACGAGTGGCTGACGATCCAGCGCGACTGGCAGGTCGACGGCGGCATCGAGCCGCTCAGCGAGCAGGAAGTGTTACGCGTGCGAGAGCGGGCCGCCCAGGCGATCCAGGCCGTCTTCGCCGCGTTCGACTTCCCGGCGATCGCGGACGCCGAGGTCGACGCGGCGACGTACGCGCTCGACAGCCGCGATCTTCCGGAACGTGACCGCGCCGTGGACGTCGCAGCCGCCGACCGTGTGCTCGCGGAGCGCATCAGCGGTGTCGACATCGCGCGCGAGCTCGATCGGCGCGGCTTCACCGACGTCGCGCAGGCGATCCTCGGCATGCAACGCCAGCGCGTCTCCGCCGACTATCTCCAGACATCGGCGATCATCGACGAGAGCGGTGCGGTGAGCGCGGCCGTGAACGATCCGAACCGGTACACGGGGCCAGGGACCGGCTATCGACTCGAAGGTGAGCGGTGGGAACGCCTCCAACACCTTCCGCACGAAGTCGACGTTGACGACTTGGACGCGGCGTCGAAACAAGGCGAGGCGATCGTTGTCGAGAAGGGCGCAGCCGCGAAGCGCGTCGACGGCGACGAGGTCGTGATCGCAGTCGGCCCCGCGTTCGCAGACGGTCTGCGCGCGACGATCGGCGGGCTCGCGCACCGCGACGTGATCGAGGCGCTGATGGAAGGCGTTCGCGAGGCAGGCGCCAGTCCACGCCTCGTTCGCATCAGGCGCAGTTCGGATGTCGCCTTCATCGGCCACGACGGGGCGCTCCTCGCCGGTTCAGGCGTTGCGATCGGCGTCCAGTCAAAGGGAACGGCTGTGATCCATCGCGCCGACCTTCAACCGCTCGACAACCTCGAGCTCTTCGGGATGGCCCCGTCGTTGAGCCTCGACTCCTACCGCGCAATCGGGCGAAACGCGGGCGGCTATGCGCTGGGCCGTCGGGTGGGGCCGGTGCCGACAGTCATGGACAACTTTGCCCGCGCCAAACTGATCGTGCGCACGACCCTGCTCCACGCGCGGGAGACCGAGGCAGTCGTTCGCGATAGCGCTCCGGTCGAGCTCGGGCTCACTTAGCCTGAGGTTTGCCAGCGATTCCCCAGTGCTTGGGTGAGACGCCTTGGATGACGACCTGGATGTGCTCCTTTGCCGCGCCGCTCGATTCGGCGAGTGCGTCCGTGAGCTTCTCGATCATCTTCGGCACCGTCTCCTCGGTGACGCGGTGGTCGTAGAGCTTGACCTCGATAACGGGCATCGATCCTCCTTTCTGCCGGGTGAACCTATCGCGCGAGCCAGCCGCCGTCGACCGGGAGCACGATCCCGTTCACATACTCCGATTCCGGCAGGCTGAGGAACGCGACCGCTCCTGCGATGTCGTCCGCGGTTGCCCAGCGGCCGACCGGTATGCGGCCGGAGATCTCCGCAAAACGGCGCTCGTCCTCCCGCAACGGCGCGGTCAACTCCGTCTCGACCCAGCCGGGCGCAACTGCGTTGACGCGGATCCCGAGCGGCGCCCATTCGTTCGCCTCGGCCTTCATGAGCTGCGCGATGCCCCCCTTGCTTGCCGCGTACGCCGCGGTGTTGATGCCTGCGTGAAACGACATCATCGAGGCGATGTGCACGATGCGGCCGTCGCCACCCTGAGCGACGAACTGCCGCGCGGCGGCGCGCGAGACGACGAACGCGCCTGTGAGATTTACGTCGAGCACGCGCCGCCAGTCGTCGACCGCAAGCTCGAGGGCCGGGGCGCGCACCATCGCGCCGGCATTGCAGACCGCGACGTCCAACCGCCCGAGCGCGTCGACGACGGCGGCGACCGCGTCCTCGCAGGCGCGCGCATCGCCGAGGTCGGCCTGGGAGACGAAAGCGCGCCGTCCGGAGCGTTCAACCTCCTTTGCCGTCTCGGCAGCGTCGGAACGCTGGACGAGCCCGATGTCGGCGCCGAGAGCCGCGAGCCGCTCGGCGATCGCACGACCGATGCCGCGACTCGCTCCCGTGACGAGCGCGACCTTGCCGGCTAGTGGATCCGAATTACCGCTCGACGTGACCGCTGCCGCCATTCGTGCCGAGGACGAGATCGCGCTCGCGATCGGGCACGTGATCGAGCGGGACGGGCGCCAGCGCCTCGAAGAAAGTCACGCCGGTTGCCGAGTACAAGCTGTGAGGACGGCCGCGGTTGATCACGACCACGTCCCCGGCGGTCACGTTCCGCTCTTCGCCCTCGGTCCTCACGGTCACCTCACCGGCGACGATCGCCATCACCTGCTCGGTGAACTCGTGCGAATGCTCCGGAACCTGCTTGCCGGGCTCGTAAGTGACGCGGCAGAGAAGCACCTGCTCGCCGCCGATCGCGTACAGGCGGACGCCGTCCACGAACTGCCACGGCTCGACGCCGTTCCAAGTGCGGAACGGCGACGCGTCAGGCATCGGTTTCGAGGAATCCCTTGCCGCCTGTCGAGCTCACGGTCCGAATCGACAGCTCATCATCGAAGATGACGCGCTTTCCCTCCCGTCGCGGTTCTCGCTTTGCTTCGAGAGCTCGCAGCACGCGCTCCGGCGTCGCGGGTGACTGCGTGACCCACACGCCGACCGCGTCGTAGATGGCGGACGCGATCGCAGGCGGCTGCGCGTTGTTCGCCATCTCGCCGATCGCTTTCGCGCCGAACGGCCCGTCGCCAGACGGATTCTCGAGGATCATGTTGTCGAGCTCGGGCAGATCCTCCGGCGACGGTGCGAGGTAGGCGCCGAACTCGGGCCCGCGGTGGTCCGGCGCCGGGTAGTACGGGTACGACTCCTCGAGGAGGCCGAGGCCGAGCCCCATCATCGCGCCCCCTTCGATCTGACCTTCGACCGCCATCGGGTTGATCGCCCGGCCGACGTCGTAGACCTGCACCATCCGTTCGACCCTCACCTCTCCGGTCTCGTCGTCGACCTCGACGTCCGCGACGCACGCCGCGTAGGAAATCGCCGAGTGCGGCTGGAGCTCAACGGAGCCGTCGTCGTCGTTCACCGTCGCGTACGGCTTGAGCGCGGCGCCGGTACCGGTGATCAATTCGCCGTACGTCCACGTTGCGGCGGCGGCGACGTCGGGGATCGAGATCTTCCGGTCCGCCGCGCCCTTCGCGATCACCTCACCGTCGACGATCTCGAGATCGGAGGGGTCGATCTCCAGCTCGCGTGAAGCGATCTCGAGGATGCGCTCGCGCGCCTTCTCGGCCGCAAAGCGAACGGCATTCCCGCCGATGAACGTGCCGCGGGATGCGAAGCTCCCGGTACAGACGGCCGACGAGTCGGTGTTCGTGTTGTCGTTCGTCACCCAGTCGAAGGGCACGCCGAGCGTGTCGGCGACGATCTGCGTGTGCACGGTCCGTGAGCCCTGGCCGATGTCGACCGTGCCGGAAAAGACGTCGACGCGGCCGTCCGGCTTCAGCTTCACCCACGCCTGGCTCGGGTCACCGTTCTGGTTCATGCCGGTCGGGTACTCGATCGTCGCGATCCCTCTGCCCTGGTGCTTGGCCATTAGCGACCTCCCTCCGCGCCGCCGAACTGCGCAAGGAGATGCTCCGGCAACAGCGCGCCGGACCGTCGTTCGTTCGTCATCGAGCGGTAGTCCTTTGGCAGGTCGTGCCCCACTCGCTCAGCCGCGGCCAAGACCACGGGGACGGTCGAAGGGTCCTCGAGGACGACGCGGTTCGCGGTCGTGTCGCCGATGCGATTTGCATTCTTGAGTCGCAGCTCGAACGGATCGAGATGGAGCACCGCGGCGATCCTGTTCATCTGCATCTCGACAGCAAACGAGACCGAGGTGACGCCGAAGCCGCGCATCGCGGTTGTCGGCACGCGGTTCGTGAAGACGACGAAGCCGTCGAAGTGGACGTTCGGGATCGTGTAGGCGCCGGTGTGGTGGAATGCGTGCTTCGTCACCGCGTACGGTGAGAAGCGTGCGTATGCACCGGAGTCGTGCAGCGTGAGCATTCGTCTTCCGAGGATCCAGCCGTCATTCGTGACCGCATCCGCGATCTCCATGTGCCACGGCGCACGCGTCGAGGATGCGAGGAACTCCTCTTCACGCGTCCAACGCCACTTCACCGGCCGCTTGGACTTGAGTGCCAGCAGCGCGGAGATCGTCTCGCTGGCGGTGTCGACCTTGCCGCCGAATCCACCGCCGACCGTGCCGCCGACGAACTTCAACTTGTTGAGCGGCCACTGCAGGTGCGCCGCGACGACGCCCATCGAGAAGTACATCGCCTGCGTGCAGGAGTAAATCGTGAGGCGCCCGCTCGCCTCCGGCACCACGAGCGCTGTCTGCGGCTCGATGGGGCAGTGCTCGATCGCCTGCGGACGGTAGACGCCTTCGATGGTCACGTCTGCCTGCTCGAAGGCCCAGTCGACGTTCCCCTTGCGAACGCGGCGGTGGTTATACGGCCCGAAGTCGCGATAGACCGGGCCCCAGTGATGCATCGTCGGCCAATCCGGATCGAACGCTTTGCGGATGTCGAAGAAGGCAGGACGTTCCTCGTACTCGATCTCGATCCGGTCAATCGCCTCGAGCGCCGTGTCCTCGTCGACTGCCGCGACCGCGGCGATCGGCTGGCCCTTGTAGCGGACGTCGCCCTCGGCCAGCAGCGGCTCGTCGGCGGGGATACCGAGCGCCTCGAGATGCCCGTAGACGTTCTTCGGCACGTCCTTGTGCGTGACGATCGCGTGAACGCCGGGAATCGCTTCCGCGTTGCGCGTGTCGAGCCGCGTGATCGCCGCGTGATGGTGCGGCGAGCGCAGCGCCTTCGTCCAGAGCATGTTGCGGACGCGAACGTCGTCGACGAACGTCGTTTGTCCGGTGACGTGCGCGACGCCGTCGTAGCGCGGCAACCGTGCGCCGACGGCCTTCATCCCGGACTCCCAGGGACCAGTACTTCGGCCGCTTCGGGCTCGAAGCTCGTTTCGACATCTTCGGGATGGACGTCCCCGCGGGCGGCAGCCTCGACGGCCTCGACGATCTTGACGTAGCCGGTGCAGCGGCACACGTGACCGGAGAGCGCCTCGATCACATCGTCACGGCTCGCGCCGGGCTTCCGTTCCACGAGCGCCGTCGCTGCGATCACGAAGCCGGCCGTGCAGAAGCCGCATTGCGCGGCGTAGTGCTCGTGGAACGCCGCCTGTACGGGCGACAGGTTGTCGGGCGTGCCGAAACTCTCGACCGTCGTGATCGACGCTCCGTCGAGCGCGGCGAGCGGCAGCAGGCACGACCGCCTCGGCTCGCCGTCGACGAGCACCGCGCACGCTCCGCAGCCACCCTGCTGGCAACCCGCCTTCGGACTCGTGATCCCGAGCTCTTCGCGGAGCCCGTAAAGGAGTGATGCAAGCGGCGGGCTGCGAAGCTCGTGCGCCACGCCGTTCACGGTCAGTCTCATGTCGTTCCCTTCCGGCCGTTTCGGAGATCGTCGAGCGCCCGCTGCACGAGCACGGGCAACATTCGTCGCCGATACCAGGCGGACGCAAGCGCGTCGTCGACCGGCGCGGCGTCGTCGAGCGCCTTCTGCGCTGCGTCCTGCGCGGTCGCTCCGTCGCCGAGTGCGCGCTCGACCGAGTGTGCTCGGATACCCGTCGCGCCGGCGCCGGTCAGCGCGACGCGAACACCATTGGCCGTCTCGGCGGCGCAGACGGCGAGGATCGTGTATGCGTGCGCGTGCGGACGACGGACGGCGGCGTGCGCGGCCGAACGCGGTTCGTCCACTTCGAGCTCCAGCACGAGTCGGACGTCGGGCCCCGTGGCCAAGAAATCCTCCACCGGCTCGACTCGCTCGCCGCTTGCGTCTACGAAGCGCACGCGGCCGCCGAGCGCGATCAGCGCGGCCTGCAGGTCCCCACGGGGGCGCTCGCCGCCCGGCGGTGCGCACAGGTTGCCCCCGATCGTCGCCTGTGCGCGGATCTCGGGATCGCCGACGAAGCCCGCGGCGGTCGCGAGCGGTTCGGGAGTCTCAGCGAGCTGCGCGACCCTCGTCATCGCGCCGATCGTCAGCGTCGAGGCCTGGCGCCGGATACCGCTGAGACCCGCGTTCTGCAACAGGAGCGTGCGGCTGGGCTTGAGTCGGCCGTAGGTGATCTCCGGCATCAAGATCGTGCCGCCGGCCAGCACAGTCAGGTCTCCGCCGTCTCCGAATACGGCGACTGCCTCCTCGCGCGAACCAGGCATGATGATTTTGCCGGCACCGACAGCCGTCACGTGGGCTCCTGGTCGAGGACGAACACCCGACACCGATTCTCTCACCCTGTCACCGGACGGTGCAAACGTCAGCCTCGAATCGGTGCGGGCTGCGGCTATCGTGAACCGATGGCATTCGCGACGATCGACGAGCTCGAGGGCGCCCTTCGCGGCGTCAACTACCTGCCCGAACGCGGTTTGTCGACGGCGCTGTATCTCTCTGTCACGCTCCAGAAGCCGCTGCTGCTCGAGGGCGAGGCGGGTGTAGGCAAGACGGAGGCCGCGAAGTCCCTCGCCGCGGCGATCCCGGCTCGGCTGATTCGCCTCCAGTGCTACGAAGGTCTCGACGTTGCGCACGCGGTCTACGAGTGGAACTACTCCCGCCAGCTGCTACATATCCGCGCGGCGCAGGAGGGATCGGTGTCAGAGCAGGAGCTGTTCGGGCCCAACTTCCTGATCCGTCGGCCTCTGCTCGAGGCGATCGAGAGCACAGAGCGAGTGGTCTTGCTGATCGACGAGGTTGACCGCGCCGACGACGAGTTCGAGGCGTTTCTGCTCGAAGTCCTGTCGGACTTCCAGATCACCATTCCCGAGATCGGCACCGTGACCGCGCGCCGACGGCCGGCGGTCGTCCTGACGTCGAACCGAACGCGAGAGCTCCACGATGCGCTCAAGCGTCGCTGTCTCTTCCACTGGATCGGCCATCCCTCGCTCGAGCGCGAGATCGAGATCGTTTCGGTGCGCGTGCCCGGGATTCCGGTGCGGTTGGCGGCGCAGGCGGCAGCATTCGTGCAGGGTCTCAGGCGGCTCGACCTCGCGAAGCCGCCAGGGGTCGCGGAAACCATCGACTGGGCGCAGGCGCTCGCCGCGCTCGGGAGCGAGCAGCTCGACCCACGAACTGTGGAGGAGACGCTCGGTTCCGTACTCAAGTACCACGAGGACTTTGCCCTAGTGCGTGACGAAACGCTGCTCGCGCTCGTCTCGGAGGCGCGCTCTGTCGCGACTGCGGGCGCCCTCTGAGAACGGTTTCGTTCGCCACGTTGTGACCTTCGGGCGAATTCTGCGCGAGGCTGGCATCGAGGTTGGACCGGGACGGATCGCAGATGCCCTTCGCGGCCTCGATCGCATCGACATCCGGGAGCGCGACGATGTCTACTGGACCCTGCGCACGACGCTCATCTCTCGTGTCGACGACCTCGAGAGCTTCGATCGGGCGTTCGCTGCCTGGTTTCTGCGTTCACCGTCGCGCCCACCGGTTCGTGCTGCTCTGCCGCAAGAGGTCCGGCGCCGACAACGAACCGCGCGCCGCGATACGCGTCAGGATGTCGACGACTCTGGCGCTGGGGACGGGAGCCAGGTGGGATGGAGCGCGCACGAAGTGATCCGGCAGAAGGACTTCGCGGCGATGACGCCGCCGGAGTTCGCACAGGTCGAGCGGGCGATCGCTCAGATTTCGGCCGCGCGCCCGCTTCGTCGCTCCCGCCGGCTCCGTCCGCATGCGCGCGGACCGAGACTCGATCTTCGCCGTCTCGCGCGCCGGTCGCTTACGCGCGGCGGCGAGCCGATCGAGCCCGCGTTTCGGCGGCGGATCGAGGTTCCGCGGAAGCTCGTCGTGCTCTGTGACGTCTCGGGCTCCATGGAGGCCTACACACGCGCGCTCATTCTGTTTCTGCACGCCGTCGTGGGCTCCGGCCGGCGAGTCGAGGTGTTCGCATTTGGTACCCGCCTCACACGGCTGACCGACGAGTTCCGAACCCGTGATCCAGAGCAGGCGCTCGCCGCCGCGGCGCGGCGAGTGGTCGACTGGGCGAGCGGGACGCGGATCGGCGCGTCGCTGCGCACGTTCAATGACGTCTGGGGCCGGCGTGCGCTGGCACGCGGCGCAGTGGTGGTGATCGTGTCCGACGGATGGGAGCGCGAGGACGCGAACCTGGTGGCAGCCGAGATGCAGCGGCTGCAACGTGCCGCGTACGCGGTCGTGTGGGTGAATCCGCTCAAAGGGAATCCGGACTACCAGCCGCTGGCGGGCGGGATGCGCGCGGCTCTTCCGTACGTCGACCGATTCCTGGCCGGACATAATCTGGCGAGCCTCGAAGACCTGGCGGCAGTGCTCGCAGGCATCGAAAGGAGACACGGCGCGTGAAAGAGATCTTGCGGGACATCGAGCGCTGGCGCGTACGCGGCGAACGTTTTGCGCTCGCGACCGTCGTTGCGACGAGGCGGTCCGCACCCCGTCCGATCGGAGCGAAGCTGGCAGTTTCCGAGCACGGCGAGATGGTCGGCTCTGTCTCTGGGGGTTGCGTCGAGAACGACGTCTACACGCACGCGTGCGAGGTCCTCGACGGCGCGGTGCCGAAGCTGCTCACCTACGGGATCGCCGACGACCTTGCCTTCAGTGTCGGTCTGCCGTGTGGCGGCGAGATCGACGTCTTCGTTGAGGAATCGCCGGTGGAGCTCGTCGAGCGATTGGCCGGTGTCGTCGAGCGCGAGGAACGCGCGGTCATGTTCACCGTCGTCGAGGGCAAGCCGCTCGGAGCCGAGCTGCTCGTGACCGAAGACGGCGAACGGTTCGGCGAGGGATCGGAAGAGCTGGCGCCACTCGTCGGGGAGCTGCTGCGCGGCCGCGGTAACCAGCTGCTCGAGCTCGACGAGCGCAGGGTCTTCGCTGAGGTGTTCGGCCCGCCGCCGCGTCTGCTCGTCTTCGGAGCCGTCGACACCGCTGAGGTGGTCTGCCGCGCGGCCAAGTCGATTGGCTGGCGCACGATCGTCGCTGATGCGCGTGCAAAATTCGCGACCAAGGAGCGGATACCGAGCGCGGACGAGTTGCTCGTTGCGTGGCCCGAGGATGTGGTGAAGCACGTACAGCCGGACTATCAGACGGCGGTCGTCGTCCTGACACACGATGACAAGTTCGACATTCCTGCCCTCAAGCACAGTCTCGCGACAGAGGCGTTCTACATCGGCGCGCTCGGCTCGCGCCGCAACCAGGAGCGACGACGCGGTCGGTTGCTCGAGGAAGGTGTCGACGAAGGATCGATTCAGCGCATTGCGGGTCCGTGCGGCCTCGACATCGGGGCGGTGACGCCGGCCGAGACGGCGGTCTCGATCGTCGCCGAGATACTTGCGCGCAGAGCAGGTCGCTCCGGAGGACCGTTGGAGGAAGCCAAAGGCCGCATCCACGTCGAGGCGGAAGAACCGCAGCCGCTTCGCACCTGAGCAGACTCCGTCGACGTCTGTTAGGTTCGCCCGGTTTACGAAGCGACGAAAGGCGGACGCCATGGCGGTGCGAACGAACTCCGCACAACTCGCCGAGCTGATCGCCGAGGACGCCCAAGTCGAACAGCTCGGAACCGGCTTCACTTTCACGGAAGGGCCGATCTGGAACCCGCAAGGCCGGTACCTCCTTTTCAGCGACATGCCGGGCGACGTGAGGCGTCGCTGGGACGAGACGAGCGGCGTCACGGAGGTGATGAGACCGAGCAACAAGGGCAACGGGATGACGCTCGACGCCCAAGGTCGCCTGATCGTGTGCGAGCACTCGACGAGCTCAGTGGTGCGAATCGACCCGGACGGCGCCGGGGCGGGACGCGAGGTGCTCGCGTCGCACTACGAGGGAAAGGAGCTGAACAGTCCGAACGACGTCGTCGTCAAATCAGATGGCTCGGTCTACTTCAGCGATCCCACCTACGGGCGCATGCCGGGGTTCGGCGTCGAGCGCGAGCAGGACCTCGACTTTCAAGGCGCCTACCGGATTCCCCCCGGGGGAGGTGATCTGCAACTCCTCGTCGACGACTTCGAGCAGCCGAACGGGCTCTGCTTTTCTCCCGACGAGTCGTTGCTTTACATCAACGACACCCCCCGCGCCCATATCCGAGTGTTCGACGTCCAACCCGACGGTTCGATCGCGAACGGACGGATGTTCGCGGAGAGCATCGGCACCGGCTCCCTCGAGAAGGGAGACCTCGTCGACGGCATGAAGTGCGACGAGGGCGGCAACATCTGGGTCACTGGCCCCGACGGCGTCTGGGCGTTCAGTTCGGATGGTGAGCATCTTGGCGTCGTCGGAATCCCCGAGAATGTCGGCAACCTCCACTGGGGCGGCCCGGACTGGAATTGGATGTTCGTCTGCGCCTCGACCGGCCTTTACCGCTTCCAGACAAAGGTGGCCGGCCGACGTGAGCCTTTCATGAGCTGAGGAGGAGCACATGAGCGAGAACGAAGAACTGCGACTCGACCCGAGCCGCGCGGCGCTGATCATCCAGGACCTTCAGAACGACGTGATCATCGAAGGTGGTGCCTTCGCCGACTCCGGCGCTCCTGCACACGCGACGAGTCAGAACGTCGTGGAGAACGTGAAGCGGCTCGCCGATGCGGCGCGCTCCGCCGGCATCCCGGTCATCCACGTTTGGTACATCGTCGAGGAGGGCGCGCCGGGCCTGAAGCTGAACGCGCCACTCTTCCAGGGAGTCAAGGAGGCCAATGCGCTCGTCCGCGGAAGCTGGGGCGCTGCTCCGGCCGATGGGCTAGAACCGAAAAAGGGCGACTTCGTCGTCGAGAAGATGCGGATGAACGCGTTCCATAGCACCAGCCTCGACACGTTGCTGCGCGGGCTTGGCGTCGAGACGCTCGTGATCACCGGCGCCTGGACGAACATGTCGATCGAGCACACCGCGCGGCACGGCGCCGACGCGGGCTACGAGATCGTGGTCGCGAGTGACGGGACCTCGACGGTCGACGACGAATGGCAGCACGCAGCGCTGAACTACGCGCTCACGAACGTGGCCAAGGTCGCGACGTGTACCGAGATCGCCGAGGCGCTCGGCGTGACCGTGAAGGCCTAGGCAACCCCAACCAGAACAACTCAGCGGAGCTCTCCCGGCGCGAGAAGGTCCTCGCGAGAACGATGTACAGATCGAAAGATCCCCTGATCGCGCTGCCGATCCTGCTCGAACCCGTGCGCGCGGGTCGTTTGGAGCTGGCTTTGCTCGTCGGTCCGATCTATCCGTTCGAGCGTGTCAACGAAGCGTTTGCAGAGAGCATGGCCGGCTCAGCCGGCCGCGTGCCCGTCGCGCCCTAAACCGTCGCGGCCCGCTCGCGGTAGTCCTCGCGCACAGGCTGGAAGACATCCAGCACCGTCGCGCCTTCCGGTCCGCAATGCGCGCTGTGCTCGACGCCGCCGGGAAGGACGTATCCCTCCATCGGCCTCAACGGATGCTCGACGCCGTCGACCACCAACACTTGGACGCCGGCCAGAACGATCCCGAGCTGCTCGTGGGGATGGCTGTGCAGCGGCACAACGGCGCCGGGCTCGAACTCGATCAGGTTGAGCATCGCCTTGGCGCCGAAAAGAGGCCGCGCGCTGACACCGTCCGCGAGGTCGAACCGCGCGATCTCGTCGAAGCGAACGAACACCGGCTCCACGCGCGGATTATCCTCGACGCGATGACCATCCGCGAAGAGATCAGAGTGGCGGGCCAGCCCGAGCCGATCAGTCACTACACAGACGCAGTACGCGCCGGCGACCTCCTGTTCGTTTCCGGCTGTGTGCCTGTCGACGCAGCGGGAGATCTGGTTGGCGGGGACGACGTTGTCGCTCAGGCACGACAGGTGTTCCGCAACATCCAGGCCATCCTCTCAGCTGCCGGAGCGACGTTCGCAGACGTCGCGAAGGTCACGGTCTACCTCACCGAAGTCGACGATCGCATGAAGATCAACCCTGTGCGGCAGGAGTTCTTTCGCGACTCGCGTCCGGCGAGCACGCTCGTCGAGGTCAGCCGGCTCGCCATTCCAGGGGCGAAGCTGGAGGTCGAGGCTGTCGCCGTGCTTCACTCCTGAGCCGCAGATCGTTTACGGTCGCGAAGAGACGAATGCGCGCCGTACGGTTCAACCACGTAAGCATCCACGCCAACGATCTCGACGAGTCGACGCGCTTCTACGAGGAAGTGTTCGGCATGGAGCGCCTGCCGACGCCGAGATTCCGGCAGCCGGTGAGATGGCTGAGGCTCGGCGACCAGCAGCTGCATCTCTTCCAGCGCGAGGATGCCGAAAGCCCTCCCTACCACCACCTCGGACTCGACGTCGACGACTTCGAGGCGGTATACAAAGCGGCCAAGGAGCGCGGCCTGCTCGACCACGAGACCTGGCAGCGTCCATTGCGTGTACACCCTTCGGGCTGGGTGCAGATGTATATCCGCGATCCTGCCGGGAATCTCGTCGAGGTCGACTGGCCGGACGTCTCCACGCTCGATCCCGCGCTTGCAGCCCAGCTGTATCCCCTCGAGACCGACATCCCGCAGACGGGCGATGCTGCTCGCGCGACGCTGTACCACGGAGCGACCGGCCGCGCGCTCTAGTCGCGCTTCCGCCGCGTCGCGGTGGGGGCGACACCGTTCGCACGAGCGTGCCGCTTTGGGGCCGGTGTGCGTTGAACGGGCCTCGGCGCCCTGCTAGCGTCGCCGACACCATGACAATCCGGGGTCGTGAAGGCAGGCGGCTTTGCGACCCGTGAAGCGGCCGGACGTCGACTGGCGCTTGCTCCTGCGCCGTTTTCCACGGGCAGTCGCGATCGGAGCGACGATCTTTGCCGTCGTCTGGGTCCTGTTCTGGGCGCCGAACACGAACTTCGGGCCGGCGATCGACAGCCCGAGCAGCTTCCTCGGCACCCTCCTGGACAGCGTGACCCTGGCCGCCCTTCTGTTCATCGTGGCAAGCGGGTTCTCGCTCATCTTCGGACTCATGCGCGTGGTGAACATGGCCCACGGCTCCTTCCTGCTCCTCGGTGGCTACATCGCCTTCGAAATGCAGCAGTGGATGAAGAACGGCGGTGGGCTCACCCTCTTTAGCTCGCAGATCAACGCCTGGGACTGGATCGTGCCGGCGATCGTCGCCGCGACGGTGATCGCGCTCATCGGCCTCATCACGCAACAGGTCCTCCTCCGGTGGAACATGGGCCAGGACCTCCGGCAGGCGCTGATCACGATCGCCCTCTCGGTGATCGCCGCCGACCAGATCGTGGCTCATTTCCCGCTGGAGAGCTCAGACCAGAAAGGCAGCGCCGTCAACACGTCATGGCCCGGCACGATCGACCGACTGGTCAACCTGCACGTGGCAGGCGTTCACTATTCCGTCGCCCACCTGACGGTGATCGGGCTCGGAGCGGCAGTAGGGATCGCGCTCTGGTTCTGGGTCTACAAGACGAGGACAGGCATGGTGATCCGCGCGGGCGTCGACGATCGTCAGATGACCTCGGCGCTCGGCGTCAACATCCAGGTGACGTTCGCGATCGTCTTCGTCGTCGGCGCGGCGCTCGCAGCCTTCGGAGGGGCCGTCTTCGCCTCCTATGCAGGCGTCAACCCGAACACCGACGGACAGTGGCTGCTCAACTCATTGATCGTCGTGATCATCGGCGGCCTGGGATCGATCTTCGGCACCGTCGCCGGAGCGCTCCTCTACGGCCTCGTGTTCAACTTCTCGACCGCATATCTGCCGACGGGCGTGCTGACGACGACGAACGGTGACTGCTGCACGGACTACTCGATCGTCCTCACGTTCGTGCTGCTGGCGCTCGTGCTTGCCTTCAGACCGCGCGGACTGTTCGGGAGGCCCGGATGAACGTGTCCGCGCTGTGGCTTCGGCCGAGGTCGGAAAAGACGCTGGTCGAGGTGGCTCTCGGTGTCGCCGTCCTCGTGTTTGTCGCGCTCTTTCCGGTGTTCTCGACCGGCTACTGGCTGAGCTTCATCCTGACTCAAACTTTCCTCCTCGGAATCGCAGCCGCCAGCCTCACTTTCCTCTCCGCCTATGGGGGCATGGTCTCGCTCGCGCAGACGGCGCTCTACGGTATCGCGGCGTTTGCACTTGGCAACATGGTCACCACGGGCGAGGTCAAGGGCCTCCACCTCGGATTGAGCCCTTGGACCTCGGTTGTGCTTGCGGTCGCGTTCACGACGCTGATCGGATTGATTCTCGGAGCCGTCGCAAGCCGCAGCACGGGGATCTACTTCCTCATGCTCACGCTCACGTATGCCGTCATTGCGTTCTACTTCTTTGGCCAAGTAACGCAGGTATCGGGTTTCTCCGGAATCGGGGGGATGCAAGACCGCACGCCGAGCCTCGTGGGAAGCCCCGTTACACAGCCGACCCGGCTCTACTACATCGCGCTTGGCGTGGCTCTGCTCGTCTATGCGGCGATCCGGCAGATCGTCCGCACACCGTTCGGCATCGCGTTGCAGGGCGTCCGCGACGACCCGGTTCGCATGGGATCGCTCGGTTACAACGTTGCGCTCCACCGTACGCTCGCTTTCACGCTCGCGGCGTTCTTCGCTTCGCTGGCCGGCGTCCTCTATGCCTGGTGGAACGGGCAGGTTGCTCCCGACAACGTCGGCCTGGCTGCGACTGTCGATCTGCTGATCATCTGCGTCATCGGCGGTCTCCGGCGCATCGAGGGCGCCTGGATCGGCGCTTTCGTGTTCATCGTCCTCAAGAACTACGTTCGCAGCTCGCTCCCCTTGGTCGGGGGCAAGTTCGACACGATCATCGGCCTCATCTTCCTCGCCATCGTCATTGTTTCCCCGGACGGATTGATGGGGCTGTGGGATCGGCTCTGGGGCCTGGCTCGATATCGATCACGTTCCGCCGGGCCTGCGGAGGCGGCAGGTGCGGGAAGCGGGCCTGGATGAGGGAAAGGAGGTCACTATCACACCGCTCTCCGAACGTCGTAGAGTTGTCCGGTCGGGCACGCAACGATCCAGGAGGAGGAGGTATGAGTGGACTGAAAACGTGGAAGCTCTTGCTTCCGCTTGCGGCCCTCGCCGCCGCGGCTTCGGCGATTGTCGCCAGTTCCGTCTCGGCGGCTGCGCCGTCCGTGATCAAGGTCGCGATCATGACGGACTGCAAGGGCGCCTTCGCCGGCGGTTACGAGCTCGACATCGGAGGAGCTCTGGCGGCGTTCGCGCAGTATGCGCATGGCAAACCGGTTAATAACAAGAAGCCGTCGGACGGAATGACCGGCATCAAGGTTGCCGGCCATCCCGTGAAGATCGTGGGCCTCGGTTGCGGAAACGACACCGTTCCGCTCGCAATCTCGGAGACGAAGCGGTTGATGGAGCAGCTCAAGGCCGATGTCATGATCGGCCCGCTGTCCGGGGACGAGGCTGTATCGATCGCGCACTACGCCCAGGCGCATCCGAAGAAGACCTTCATCATCGGCACCGCCGGCTCGCAAGACCCGACGCTGCAGATCGCGCCGAAGAACGACTTCCGCTACCACGGCGACGGCGCACAGTGGAACGCGGGCAGCGGCGAAATCGCCTATCTGAAGCTGCACTGGCGCAAGGCCGCGATCATCATGGACGACTACAGCTTCGGCTGGACGTCAGGAGCCGGCCTGATCGCCGACTTCTGCGGTATCGGTGGGAAGATCGTGAAGCGAGTCTTCCCGCCGCTCAACACGACCGACTATGCGCCGTACATCAAGCAGCTACCGCCACCGAGCAAGGTCGACGGCTACTTCTGGGTCGTCGGCGGCACGGGGACGGGGCCGTCGCTGAAGGCCTTCGAGGCGGCCTACGGGCCCGTCAGTGCGAAGAAGTTCGTCGGCAACCTGTTCTTCTTCTTCCAGAGCGGCTTCGCCGACGTCGCGCCTAAGCTCGTCGGTGCGTACTTTGGTGGCTTCGGCAACGCGCCGGGTTTGAAGACGCCGCAGGCGCGGCAGTACGAGTCGAGCGTCAACAAGTGGTTCCCGCCGCCCGCCCTCGGGCCTACGGCGCCGGGCGACAGCTTCATCTACAACTACTACAACGCCGCGCATGCCCTCGTCATCGGCCTGCAGAAGTCGCACGGTGCAGTCGGAGCGGCGCTACAAGCGGCCCTGCCGCGGACGCTCCGGACGGGCTACCAGGTCTCAAACAGCGGCATCGTCAAGCTCGACTCGAACCGTCAGGCGATCACCGATCAGTACCCGCTACAGATCGTCAAAGGACCGAACGGCAAGCCGACGACAGCGGTCGTCGGCTACGTACCGGCTGTCGACCAGTCGTTCGGCGGCTTCTTCAAGCACACGTCGCCGCCGCCCGGCCGCACGCAACCGCCGTGCGTGAAACACAAGTTCCCCTGGGAGGGGAAGGTCCGAGTCGTCAAGAACGGCGTCATCACCAAGCAATACATCAAGTAGGTCTTGGCGGAAGCACTTTCGCCTGCTGCAAGCGCCGAGCCGACCCTCCGCCTCCGGGGGGTCGGCCGGCGCTTCGGCGGTCTTCACGCTGTGCGCGACGTCGACCTCGACGTCCTGCCCGGCGAGCGTCGCGCGATCCTCGGCCCGAACGGCGCGGGCAAGACGACGCTCTTCAACGTCATCTCGGGCGACTTCCCGCTTTCCTCGGGGACGGTCGAGCTGTTCGGCAGGAACGTGACGAACATGCCGGCGCGGCTGCGCGCGAAGCGCGGCCTCGCGCGCACATATCAACAAGCCCACATGTTCCTCGGCCTGACAGTCGAGGACAGCGTCTACTTGTCCATTCTCGGCGTTGGAAGGGGCCACCTGCGCCCGGTAGTCCTGCCGCGCAGGGACCGCGAGATCCGCGAGCGGGCACGCGAAGCAGCTCGACGTGCGGCGATCGACCACAAGCTCGACGTGCGCGTCGGCTCACTCTCGCACGGGGAACACCGCCAGGTCGGATTGGCAATGGCGCTCGCGGCGGGGCCGAGGTTGTTGATGCTCGACGAGCCTGCCTCCGGCCTCTCGCGAGCGGAGCGCAATCTGCTCACTGAGCTCCTGCTGGCCCTCGACCGGGATATCACGCTGCTGCTGATCGAACACGACATGGATGTTGCGCTGCGCGTCGCCGAGCGGGTGACGATGATGGACCACGGGCGCGTGATCGTCGAGGGGACGCCGGCCGAGATCCGCGCCAGCGAGCTCGTGCACGACCTGTACCTCGGACGACGGTACGCGGCGGAATGAGCCCACCGCTACTGCAAGTTGAAGGGCTTCATGCGTTCTATGGTCAGGCGCACGTCCTCGAGGATGTGTCGTTCGAGATGACCGCGGGGTCGATCGCGATCATCGGCCGTAACGGCATGGGTAAGACGACGCTTTGCAATGCGATCATGGGTATCCGTCCGCCGCGCGCGCAAGGTTCCATCCGCTATCAAGAGCAGGAACTGCTCGGCAAGCCGTCGTACCGGATCGCCGAGCTTGGCATCGGCTACGTGCCGCAAGGACGGCGGCTGTTTCCTTCGCTCACCGTCGAAGAGCACCTTCGGATGGTCTCTGCCCGAAACGGCAATCGCTCCCGGCGCTGGACGCCGAGATCCGTCTATGAACTTTTTCCAGTGCTCGCCGAGCGCAAGCGCCACGGCGGCGCACAGTTGTCCGGGGGCGAGCAGCAGATGCTCGCAATCGGACGCGCGCTGCTGACGAATCCGCGGTTGCTGATCATGGACGAACCCTCCGAGGGGCTTGCGCCTTTGATCATCGAGGAGCTGGTCGAGACCTTTCGCCGCCTCGAGCAGGAAGGACTGGCAATGCTTCTGATCGAACAGAACCTCGGCGTTGCTACCGCGCTCGCGGAGCGTCAGCTGGTGATGGTTGCAGGTCGAATCGCGAGTGAGACAACGGCGGAGCAGCTCGCGAACGATCCGGTCCTGCAGCGACGCTTCCTCGGTGTCGAGCCGCTGACCGAAGACACATAGTGTGCCCGATGCGGATCGGGCAGCCGGTTGGGTGACGCGTGATGCAGGCAGTTGTGCTGCGCGAGGGCGGCGTGCTCAGCTTCGAGTCTTACAGCGACCCGCATCCGGGGCCTGACGAGGTCGTCGTCGAGTTGCGTGCGGCGGCCGTGAATCGTCGCGATCTGCTCGTTCGCAATCCACCGGGACCGGCGTATCGTTTCCCCTTGCCCCTCGTTCCCGGCTCCGACGGAGCCGGCATTAGTCGTGACACCGGCGAAGAGGTCGTGATCTATCCGGGGCTCGGCTGGGGTGACCGCGATGACGCCGCGGGTCCGGCTTGGCGCATCCTCGGTGGCCCGGACGACGGCACGTACGCCGAGCTCGTCAAGGTTCCGCGCGAGAATGTCTTTCCAAAGCCGGCGCGCTTCTCCTGGCAGGAGGCCGCCGCATTCCCGCTCGCGGCGCTGACAGCGTTCCGCGCTCTCTTCACGGTTGGCCGGTTGCGGCGCGATGAGACTGTGCTCGTGCTCGGGGCCGGCAGCGGCGTTTCCACATTCGCCGTCATGCTGGTGGCGCAGCACGGGGCGCGAGTCCTCGTCACGTCGTCGAACGAGGACAAGCTTGCGCGCGCCCGCGAGATCGGCGCCAACGCCGGCGTTCTTTACACCGACGTCGACTGGCCCGCGGAAGTCCGCAGCCTGACCGGCGGACGCGGCGTCGACGTGGTGCTCGACTCGGTGGGCGCGACATGGGCCGAGTCACTCCGCTGTCTACGCCGGGGCGGGCGACTTGTCGTCTTCGGCGGCACGGGCGGCACGACGGCAGAGCTCGACGTCCGCAATGTTTACCTGAACTGGCTCTCGATCCTCGGCACCACGATGGGTTCGGGAAAAGACTTCGCGGCGCTCTTGCGGATGGTGGACGAGGGACGCTTGAGCCCGGCGATCGACAGCGTCCGTCCGCTTGCGGACATGGGGGCGGCACACGATCGAATCCAGAGCGGCCGGCATTTCGGCAAGCTCGTCCTCTCGATCGGGTAAGCGCAGCAGCCGGTCCGGCGTTTCTTCCGGCAGTAGACTCGGCTGCATATGCGCGACACGCGCGCGTTACTCGTGGCGCTCGGTCTTCCTCCCGGCGACTTGCATGCGCTTCCCGAGTCGCAGCAGCGATTCCCTGACGGTGCACAGTACCGCGTCGAGATCCCGAGCGTCGAAGGGCCCAACTGCCTCGAAGCTGTTCTCGACGAGGCCGAGCGGCTCGACGTGCGCGTGCACCGCGTCTCCCAAGGAAGCGGTGTCTTTCTCCAGACCGACGACGAGCTCGAGCGCATGGCGCGAACCGGGGCGGAGGGCCGTGTCGAGATCAGCCTCTTCGCCCGTCCGAACGCCGCCTGGCACACGTCCGCGATGGCAAGGGCAACGGCGGGCGGCGTCGTCGCCGCCAGTTCCCACGGCCAGGAGCAGATCGTGCACGGGATCGAAGACGTGAAACGAGCCGCGGCGCACGGTATTCGGAGTGTGCTGATCGCAGATCTCGGGCTCCTGTCCGTGTTCGGCGCACTGCGCGCGAGCGGCGAGTTGCCGGACGACATGCAAGCCAAGATCTCCGTGATGTTGCCGGCCGCGAACCCCGCGGCTGCGCGTGTCCTCGCGGATCTCGGCGCCTCGACGTTGAATCTCCCGACCGACCTTACGCTCGCGCAGATAGCGGCCATTCGAGCGGCCGTCGAGCTGCCGCTGGACATCTACGTCGAAGCTCCCGACAACGTCGGTGGATTTGTCCGCCTGCACGAGATTCCGGAGATCATTCGCGTCGCGTCGCCGGTCTACGTGAAGTTCGGTCTGAGAAACGCGCCGGATGTCTATCCGGCCGGGACGCACCTCGAGCAGACGACCATTGCGCTCTCGCGCGAGCGTGTGCGCCGCGCGCGGCTCGGGCTCGAGCTGCTGGCGCGTTCCGGCTGCGAGCCGTCGACGTCGGAGCTCGGCGCACCCGGTCTTGCAGTGCCCGTTCTCGCCGCAGCCTAGAGGGGCGCCGATGGGACGACCAGTCACATTGTTCACGGGCCAGTGGGCCGATCTACCGCTCGAGGCGCTGGCCGACAAGGCGGCGGGCTGGGGCTTCAACGGCCTCGAGCTTGCCTGCTGGGGCGATCACTTCGAGGTCGACAAAGCGCTCTCCGATCCGAGTTACATAGATTCACGGCGCAAACTGCTCGAGCGAAACGGGCTCCAGGTGTTCGCCATTGGTGCACACCTTGTCGGCCAGTGTGTCTGCGATCCCATCGACGAGCGTCACAGGCGGATACTCCCGCCGCAGGTATGGGGCGACGGCGAGCCCGAGGGGGTGCGCGTGCGTGCAGCTGAACGGATGAAGGAAACGGCTCGCGCGGCTGCTGCACTCGGTGTCCCGCAGGTAAACGGCTTCACGGGCTCGAGTGTCTGGCACCTGCTGTACTCGTTTCCGCCCAACGACTTCGATGCGATCGAGCGCGGCTACCAAGACTTCGCCGAGCGCTGGGGGCCGATTCTCGACGTCTTTCACCACGAGGGTGTGCGGTTCGGTCTCGAGGTGCATCCAACCGAGATCGCGTACGACTTCGTCACCACCGGCAAGACTCTCGACGCGATCGACCGCCGACCCGAGTTCGGCATCAACCTCGACCCAAGTCACTTCGCGCATCAATTCCTCGACCCGGGCGCTTTCGTCGACCAGTTCCCCGACCGGATCTACCACGTTCACGTGAAGGACTCACGGAAGACACTCGACGGACGCAAGAGCATCCTCGCTAGCCACCTCAACTTCGGCGAGGCAGAACGCGGCTGGGACTTCGTCTCGCCCGGCCACGGCGACGTCGATTTCGAGGCCCTCTTCCGAGCCCTGAACCGAATCGGCTACGCCGGACCGCTGTCGATCGAGTGGGAGGACTCGGGGATGGACCGCGACTGGGGTGCACCCGAGGCACTCGCCTTCGTCCGCCGAACCGACTTCGCGCCTTCCGAGATCGCGTTCGACGCCGCCATGCAGCGTCCCGGGCGATGAGCTCCAACAGCGCTCTGCCCGGAGAGCTGCGCGACATCGGCGTGGGGATGCTCGGCTACGCGTTCATGGGAAAGGCGCACTCCAACGCGTATCACAAGATCGCCTACATGACCTGGCCGCCGCCGCTCGTTCCGCGTCTCGTCATGATCGCCGGCCGCGACGAGCAGGCAGTCGCCGAGGCCGGCCGTCGGTACGGCTACGAGCGCTGGACGACGGACTGGCGCGACCTCGTGGCGGATGAGCAGATCTCGCTCTTCGACAACGGCGGACCGAACGCCTTGCACGCGCAGCCGACCATCGCTGCGGCCGAGGTCGGAAAGCACGTCATTTGCGAAAAGCCGCTGGGCCGGAATGCGGACGAAAGTTACGAGATGTGGCAGCGCGTCGCCGCCAGCGGCGTCAAGCACATGTGCGCATTCAACTATCGATTCGTGCCAGCCGTGCGGCTCGCCCGTCAACTCGTCGAATCCGGCGAGATCGGCGAGGTGATCCATTTCCGGGGGCGTTATCTCCAGGAGTGGGGTGCCGACCCGAGGCTCGATACGTGGCGATTCCATCCGGGCGAATCGGGATCGGGCACCCTCGGCGACACCGGTGCACACGTGATCGACCTTGCACGCTTCCTCGTAGGTGAGGTCGCGACCGTTTCCGGACTTGTTCGGACCTACATCCCTGAACGCGACGTCGACGACGCGATCGCCGCGACGGTCGAGTTTGAGGGCGGCGCGATCGGCACGATCGAGGCGACCCGAGTCACCCTCGGTCACAAGAACGCTCTCCAGTGGGAGTTGAACGGCACGATGGGATCGATCGCGTTCGAGCTCGAGCGATTCAACGACCTCAAGGTCTTCCGGTTGGGCGAGCGTGGGTTCGAGTCGGTGCTCGTCACGGAACCGACCGATCCGTTCCTGAAGTGGTGGTGGCCGCCCGGCCACACGATCGGCTGGGAGCACACCTTCGTGCACGAGATTCTCCACTTCTTGCAAGCGATTGCCGAGGACGGCGAGGTCGCCCCTACGGCGCGACCTTCGAGGACGGTTATCGCGCGGCCGAAGTGTGCGATGCAATCGCACGTTCAGCACGAAGCGGGCGGCGGGAGGAAATCGCGTTTCGCTGAACGGCCGTGCGTCCAGCTCTTCGCGAAGTCTCCCGGCGACATGTGCTCTGACTCACGCATCGGTTCCGTTTTTGGTGGGAATCGAATTCTGTGTGTCGCGGGCGAGGTACCTAATTTTCGTTTGCGTCGGTACGGCGTGTTTGGGGACAGTCATGGGATCGGCCATCCCACGGACGCGCGTCGTCACCGATCAGGCGTAAGCACGCTCGCTCAGGCGAGTGCGTGGCGGCAGAAGGGGTGTTCGTAGGCTTCCGGGGGGTGACCTGGTGATGCAGGGCCTTCCGTCTTGGGTTGACCGGTGGTGTCGAGCTTTTCTGGGAGCGGGGCCGGTGGAGGTTTTGTTCGTCGTTGGGTATCTGTCCGAGGTTGTTGGTGTTCGGCTTGCTGATGGGCGAGAGGTTGTCGTCAAGCGGCGCGCCGATGAGTCCGGGCGGACGCGGCATTGTGTTAGCGGACAGAGGCTGCTCGCCGAGCAGGGCTTTCCGTGTCCGATGCCGTTGACGGACGTGATCTTCCGCTCTGGGTTCGCGGTGCATGCGGAGCGGTTGGTCGGAGGCGGTGAGGTCGAGACCGAGGACACGCCTGCGGCAGCGGAGAAGTCGGCCGTGCTTCTGGCCGATCTCGTTCGTCGCCTGGCGGCGTTCGATCTCGATCCGCCTTTGCCGAACCCGGAATGGGTTCGCTGGGATTCGCTGCCCGAGCGCCAGTCAACTTCAGAGGTACCGGCGTGGATAGAAGACGCCAGTCGGCCCGTGCGGGCGAAGCTGGCCGCGTGTCGCCTGCCACCGGTGCTCGGTCACGCTGACTGGGAGGCGCAGAAC
>JBKPJA010000191.1:0-11634 GCA_046730515.1 Actinomycetota bacterium
GAGATCCTTCAATACGAAGGACCGCAGAACGTCGCCGCCGTCATCCTCGAGACGGTCACGGGCACGAACGGCGTCATCCCGCCGCCGGACGGCTACCTGCAGGCGATCCGCGAGGTCTGCGACCGGCACGGGATTCTGCTCATCACCGACGAGGTGATGGCCGGCTTCGGCCGCACCGGCAAGTGGTTCGCGGTCGAGAACTGGGACGTCGTGCCGGACATCATCACGCTCGCCAAGGGCATCAACTCGGGTTACGTCCCGCTCGGCGCCATGGTGATTCGCGAACCGCTCGCCGACTGGGTGCGCGACAAATACTTCGCGGGCGGCCTTACGTATTCGGGACATCCGCTCGCGTGTGCGGCCGCGGTTGCGTCGATCGAGGCGTTCAAGGAGGAGGGCATTGTCGAGAACGCGGCGCAGATGGGCGACGTCTTCGCGGAGCAGCTACAAGCGCTTCAGGACAAACATCCGTCGATCGGCGAGGTGCGCGGGCTCGGCTGCTTCTGGGGGGTCGAGCTAGTCCGCAGTCGCGACACGCGGGAGCCGTTCGTGCCGTTCAACTCGAGCGGCGAGACGTTCGCGCCGATGGCGCGCGTGTCCAAAGCGGCCCTCGACCTCGGCCTCTATCTGATGACGCACTGGAACGTGATCATGGTCTGCCCGCCGCTGACGATCACCCGGGAGGAGCTCGACGAGGGGATCTCGATGCTCGACGAGGCGCTCGCAGTCGCGGACGAGTACACGAGCTGATGTCGCGCGAAAACCGCCGCGCTGGCAAGGACCGCCGTTCGGGCAGTGATCGCCGCAAGTCGAATTCTCCGCCGCCCGGAGGCGAGCGCCGCTCCGGCAAGGATCGCCGCTCCGGCAAAGACCGCCGCCGCGGCGCCTAGTCTTTCCGCGGTGAACCAGACGGTCGTCGAGCTCTGCCTGCGCTGCGGCGCGCGCATGGAGTGGCGTCACGGGACGTGGCAGTGTCCACGCTGTCTGTTGAAGCTCGGCTGCTGCGAAGGCGAGTGTCCGAACGACGACTGACGTCGAGCTTGTAGTCGCGGCCTACCTCGCCGGACGCAGCGTCCCGATCGACGAAGAGGAGCGCAATGCGGCCGTGCGTCGGGCGCTGCTCGTCCACGCCACCGGCGGCGACCTCCGTCGCGACCCGGCACTCGACGACGCGGCCGTCCTCGAGCTCGCCGCCGACTTGGACACTCCGGAGCGACGCAGTACGCTTGGTGCTGCCCTCGAGCAGAGCGATCCCGACGCGGGGGTGCTGCGGCTTCGTCACGATCCCGAGCTCGCTTGGCGCGCGTTCGCGTGTGGTTTGCTGGCGGATGCCCTCGGCGAGGAGTAGCGAGCGTCTTCCTCGGGAACCCTCGGCACCATGAGCGAGCATCTGCACGAGGACGACCTCGAAGAGCGCGACGACATCGTCGACGGCGAGCACGAGAATCCGGATCCCGGCGAGTCCCGGGCGAAGACGTCCGCCGGCCGGGACCCCGACGAAGAGAAGAAAGACTAGGCGGAGTTCGCCGCGCGACGCCGGCTGAAGACGCCGTCGATCCGCTTCCAACCGTGCGCGGTCTTGCGAAGCACGACGAAGCGGTCGATCTCGAAGCTGTCGCCCAGCGCAGCGCCGTATGAGTAGACCGAGAACAGGAGCTTGTCGCCGCGTTCGAGCGTGCGCCGGAGAATGCGGATGTGTTGCCAGTGCGTCGACGGGCTGAGACAAGTCTCGGTCGTCCGTACGGAGGTCAGCGGATCGTGCGGCGAGACTTCCTGGATGCGAAGACAGACCGTGATCCCAGGTACGTCGCTTCGTAACCACGCGCCGATGCGATAGAGGAGACCGACTCGCTGGACGCGGACGTTCCCTGCGGCGCGGAAGACGAACGAGCCGTTGTGCGTCACCCCGACGCGTATGGCCGGGCCGCGGCCCACCACCCCGTCGTCACGAAGCGCGAGCTTGGCGCCTGCGCCCCTGACGCCGTAGTCGGCGACGGTCGGGGCAGCTTTCGTGACCGCCGGAACCGGAGCCGGAGCGGGCATCGGGGCGGCCTCGGGCTTCCGCGGAGCGGGCGGTGAGGAAGGCGCGTTCGATGGAGCGGGCGGAGATTCGTGCACGGGCGCCGAGGCATCGCTGGACGATTGCGTCACTGGCGACACGTTGCTCGCCCAGCCAGGCGGGGACGCTTCGGTTGACGGATCGGCAGGGGGCGCGGACGGCGTTGCGTCACCCGAGAGCTGGCCGCCCGCTGGTGTCGGTCCTCCCGCGCCCGGATCGGCTGGGCCCGAGCCCGACGGCGCGTCGCCTGAAGACGTCGCCCCGCCCGCGGGGACCCACGATCCAGAGCCGTTCGCCGGGGAGCCGCCGCCGGATGAGTCGCCGGCAGGAGAGCCGCCTGGAACGGCCGACCCGTCGGAGGGCGGGCCGCTGGACGAGGAACCCCCCGGGGAAGAGCTCGCGCCGGGGACGGAGTCGCCGGGGACCGAGCCGGCTGGAGGCGACGAAGTCCCGGAGGACAAGCCACCCCCGCTTCCGGAGGAGCCGCCGCTCGGCGGCGTCGAGCGTCCGTTGCCGTGCCCGTTTCCGTCGGCATTCCCGTTTCCGTTTCCGCCGCCGTTGCCGTTCCCGCCCGCGTTCGCGCCGCCCGCGTTCGGGTTGTTTCCGCCTGCGTTCACACCGCCGCTGCCATTGCCATTGCCGTTGCCGCCGGCGTTGGCGCCGCCCGCGTTCGGGTTGTTCCCGCCCGCGTTGGTCGAGCCGCCGCCATTGCCTCCGCCGCCGTTGCCGGCTAGCGCGCCACCCGGAGCGGCAAGCGCAAGCAGAGCGAGCGCCGCCACGAGCACGGGTGTGCGCCGCACGAGTCCACAGGTGTTGAGGTTCGCCGCCATAGCCGCAGAGCCAAGCTGTCGAAACATCGGCGTTTCCACGGCGAGGCTGCAGGAACGGCGCCCGCGAATCATCCGAACGAGTGAACACCGCGCCGGCCGGCGCGCGAACCCTCAAGCTGAGCTCGAGGTCGACTCCCTCGTCCGGGCTGCGATGCGGAGCACCGCCGCGACGGCGACGGTCGCCGCGACGACGCCGATCGCCTCGAATGTGACCCCCGAGCCCACGCTTCCCGACGCGACGAGCACGACTCCGCCGACGATTGCCGCGCCAGCCGCCGCCCCCGCGACCGCGAGCGCGGAGCGCACGACAACGGCACGTTCCGCACGACCGCTCGAACGACCCGCTGCAGCGAACGAAAGCTCCCCGACGAGGACCAAGCCTGCAGCGACGAACGGTGCACGCGAGTCGACACTCCCGCCGCGCAGCATCAGGAAGACCGCGTACTCGGCGCCGAAGATTGCGAGCGCCCAGCCGATCAAGCTCGGCCACCGCCCAGCGAGCGCGACAACGAGCAAGACCCAGGCGCCGACGCCGAGGCCGGCGACCAGCGAAACCAGTCGTCCGGTCGTCGCCGCGGGATAGGCGACGAGCAGGCCGAGGAACGCCGCCGCGGTGACCGCGGCCGCTAGGCGAAGACGACTCTCGCCGAACGCCGGAATGCCGTCACCTCCTCCAATGATTCGGCCAGTCCGCGCTCGTCGTCCCACACCGCCAGCGGGACGCCGACTTCCTGAAAGCGACCACGAAGCGCGTCGCGGCGGAGGCTCCACAGTCGCCGTGCGAGCCGTGCCACTTCGGTATCTGCATCGGGCAGGAACGGCACCGGTGACACCTCCACGACCACGAGATCGAAGCCCCGGCCTCGCAAGTCGAGCAACGCCGTCGCGCTGCGATCGTCCAGCAACGGCGTGAGCGCCAGCACGACGGCCTTCGGCGGCAGCGTCCGCAGCGGGAGGATGTCGATGTTCTTCCAGGCGTAGTTGAGGACGATCTGCGTGTCCAGCAGCGAGTCGATGATCCGGTAGAACTGCGTCACGCCGGTCCCGGGGAGCAGCCAATTCAACATGCCCCCGAACGCGACGAAGCCGACGCGGTCCTTCTGTCGCAGGTAGCGCGCCGCAAGCGACGCGGAAGCGCGCACCGCGAGGTCGAGGGTGCTGCGTCCCGCGCGGCTCATCTCGCTGAACGCGTCGAGGAAGACGACGACGTCCGCGTTGCGCTCAGGGTGTTGCTCGTTTACCCAGAGCTCACCGCGGCGTGCGGTCGCGCGCCAGTTGATCCGGCGAACGCGATCCCCGGCGACGAACTCGCGGAGATCCGCGAACTCGATGCCCTCCGCCTTTTGCCGTGCTGCGTGATTGCCGCTGAACACCTGCGTCTCGACGGGCCGCAAGAGACTCCGGACGGCCTCCTCGCGCGGAAAGACCTTGAGCGGCCGGCGCCGGTCGGCGACCCACTCCCAGGACGCGAAGCCGAGCGGGTCGCGCGCCCGCAGGAACACTCGCCCGAGAACGTAGGCGCCCCAACGCTCGCAGCGGAGACGGAGACGCACTTCGCGCCGTTCGCCGTCAGCCAGACGGAAGGCTAGCGGCTGATCGCCGCCGATGACGCCGAGACCGCGGGGCACCTCCAGCAGCACCTCGAGCCGACCAGAACCGCGGGCCGCGTCGAGCGTGACGACGACCTCCAGCTCCTCGCCTTCCAACGTGCGGTCGCGCTCGAGCTGCACGCCCACACCGACCCGTGCGAGACGAGCCGAGAGCAGCGAAACGGCGGGCAGGAGGGCAAAGGGCGCGGCGAGCGCGACGAGCTCAGGCAGGCGCGTGGCGAGCGCCGCGAGCAGGCCGAGCGCAGCCAAGCCCGCGTACGCGGCGAGCTTCGTCGAAAGCGTCCGTGTCATCCACGCTCCGCGAGATCCTCCGCGGCGGGCGTCGGGACGGTATCCAAGGACTCGCGGACGACGTCCTCCGGCCGAACGCGTTGCACCCAGAGCTCCGGTCGCAGCATCAAGCGGTGCGCGAGCGCCGGAACGGCGACGGCCTTCACGTCCTCCGGCGTGAGGAAGTCCCGGCCCTGAAGCGCCGCGTTCGCGCGTGCGAGCTTCATCACCGCGAGCGTCCCGCGCGGGCTCGAGCCGACCTGGACTCGGGTCGTCGTGCGCGTCGACGCGACGAGATCGACGACGTAGTGGCCGATCGACTCGGAGACGTGCACTTGCTCGATCGCCTGCTGCAGCTCGAGCACGCCGCCTCGATCGGTGACCGCCTTCAGCCGGATCTCGTCCTCCCCACGGTCGAGTCGCCGTTCGAGCATCTGCCACTCGTCTTCGCGCTCGGGATAGCCGACCGAAACGCGCACGAGGAACCGGTCGAGCTGCGCCTCCGGCAGCGGATAGGTCCCTTCGTACTCGATCGGGTTCTGCGTCGCGATCACGAGGAACGGCGGCTCGAGCGGACGCGTCGCGCCCTCGATCGTGACCTGCCGCTCCTGCATCGCCTCGAGCAGCGCGGCCTGCGTCTTCGGTGGAGCGCGGTTGATCTCGTCGCCGAGCAGGAGGTTCGTGAAGATCGGCCCCGGCCTGAACTCGAAGTCGGCGCTTCGCTGGTTGAAGATCGAGGAGCCGGTCACGTCCGACGGCATCAGGTCCGGCGTGAACTGGATGCGTGTGAAGCGCATGTCGCAGACCTGCGCGAACGATCGCGCGATCAGCGTCTTCGCGAGGCCCGGGAAGTCCTCGAGCAGGACGTGGCCGTCTGCGAGGAATGCGAGCAGGACGAGCTCGAGCGGGCGGCGCTTGCCGACGACGGCGCGCTCCAGCTCTTCGAGGATCCGTTCGCAGCGGGCTGCAACTTCTTCGACGGTCACTTAGATGCTCTCAAGTCCGTCGAGGAGCTTACGCTGCTCCGTGAGCGTCGGGCCGGCGGCGAGGCGGTCGGCCGGAAACGGCCGTTCGGGCCGCACGACCTCCCAGACGTCGCTCGGCAGCAGCTCACGCGCACGCTCGGGCTCACGGTCGAGCTCGACCGCGTACTTCGTGCGCAGCCGATGGGCTGCGATCTCGCGCAGCACGGGACGCACGCGAACGTGGAAGTGCAGGGTCTCGATCCGCGAGAGCTCGATCTCCCGCTCGACCTCGAGCGGCGGCGTGTCCTCCTGGTGAGGCGCTCGCATGGCAACAAGTGCCGCTTCGAACGCAGACACGGTCTGGCTCTTGCGCAGCGCCCGTGCGACGCGAAACAGCGCCAGCATGATCACCCCCAACAGCACGAGCAGATAGATGTCGACAACCATTCGACGCACACCCGAGGTGAACAGCAACGCGATCCCCGCGCCGGCGCTGATCAGAGCAGCGCTGACCAACGCACGTCGGAGGATCCATCTCACGCTGCCGCCGCCTTCAGATCGTCGCGGATCGAGACGAACGCCGCGAGCGCGCGGTCGCGCATCTCGCCGCCGACGCGGTGCTGACTGAACTTCGCGTACTCGAACAGATCCGTGAGCTCTCGGACAGCTTCGGGTGCAACGTTGAGCTGAAGCAGGACGCGCTCGAGATACTCGTACGGCGCCTCCGCGGGCCGCCGCCCGTACCCGTGGCGCCGCAGGATCCCTTCCATCCGTGCGTACGCCGCGATCACCGCGCGACGCGGGTCGGCGTCGCCGCGCAGATCGTCCATCGTCTCGCGCACGACGCGCGCGAGGACCTGCTCGAGCTCGTCGGCCCGCCGCGGCTCCGCGTCGTCGTGGGGCTCTTCGTCGCGTCGCCGGCGAACGGCGAAGTACACGGCCACGAGGACTGCGATGCCGGCGAGCGCGACGGCGAACTCCCAGTCGAACCGCGCGGGCTTCTGCGCGGCCGGCAGCTTCGGCAGCTTCCCGCCCGCCGTGCCGACCGTCGCGGTCGCCCCGGTCACAGTCTGTCCGCGCCGGCCGAGATCCCGTCTGTGGACGATCTCGTAGCCCAGGAAGGAGAGGAGCCCGATCACCACCATCGTGGCGACGAAGCTCTGCAGCCACTTGGACTTCGGCTGATCCCACTCCTCGCGAGAGATCGCGTACACGCCGGCAATGAAGACGACGACCGCCAGCCCCCAAACGATCAACATTAGCGTCAGCAGATCGTTCCCGACACGCGCCGGAACAGCTCGCTGGTGCAGATGCGCGTGGCCGATCGGATGACCGGCACGAGCGCCGATTGCGACCAAGGCAAGGAGGCCCACCAGTCCGAGCGCCACGGCCCACGCCTGCAGCGCGCGTCGATCCAGGTTCAAAAGTTCCGCCGCCGCAGGATCACGCCGAGCGGCAGGAACGCGACTGCAAGCGCCCACGGCGCGAGCGGAGTGCGACGGGGAAGCGACGTGAGCGGGTGCTTCGGTCCCGAGCCGAGATCGGCCCGCGCCTTGGCGATGATCCCGTCCACGTCGTGCTCCGAGAACGCAGCTCCGCCGATCGTGGTCGCGAGCCGCGCGAGCTCAGGTCCTCCGGACGGATCGGGGCGGTAGACCGGGTCGACCCTGCCGCGCGAAAGGTAGATGCGCTCGTTCGAACCCCAGATGCGCACGAGGATCACCTGGATCCGGGACGGGTGCAGAGCGAATGCGAGCTCCTGCGGGGAGAACGTGATCGTCTCGCCGTCGGTGAACACGATCACGAGCCGGTGCTTCGCCGAGCGGTCGAAGTATCCGGTCGGCAAGACGGAGAGCGCCATCAGGTCGGTCGTGCGCCGGTTCTGGTAGTAGACGCTCGCGGCGGGAGGCGAACCGATGCGGACCGCGTCCCGCACCGTTGCAGCAAAGACCGAGGCATCGGAGCTCGGGAAGAGGTGCGGCAACGTCGTCGACGCAAACGAGGCGACGCCGAACGGAACGTCGGCCAGAGCGGTCCGTACGCGGATTGCGAGCTTCTTCGCGCGGTCGAAACGCGACAGGCCCGCCTTCGTCTTCGCCTCCATCGACTTCGACATGTCGATCGCGACGTACGCCTCGGCGTCGGCCCGACTGCTCCGCGACGCGTTGTTCGTCAGCACGGGTTGCGCGGCCGCGATCCCGAGCGCCGCCGCGATGACCGTCAGCGATGCGAGCACGACCCAACGCGAGCGGCCGCTCGCTTCCGGCAGGTGCAAGATCCTGCGGACGCGGTCCGCGCGCTTCTCGAACGCCCCGAACCCGAGCAACGGCAGGACGGCGACCAACGCGACGAGCGCGCCGAGCGGCGTGAGGAACGCGATGTTGTTCAATAGCCCATCCCGAATCCGAGGCGCCCGGTCGCGGAACCGCCGAGGCCGGACAGCGTCTTCTGCGCACTCGGTATGCGCGTGATCAGCCGCAGCGTGACCTCGAGGTTGAACTTCGCCGCGTCGTAGCCATCGTCGGCGATTACCGCGGCGTGGTACGAGGTAGCCGCGTGGACGAGGCCGCTGAGCCGATGCGCGGGATCGTACGGCGTCACGGTGGCCGTGCTCAGCGCACCGAGCATGTTGAGCTCCCGCGATCTTCGGGCGGGATCGGGATCATGCTGCGCAAGCCTGCCAAGCAGGATCTGCGCAAGCTTCCTGTACTGCTGAATCGGAACGGGCACGAGCTCCGCGCTGTACCACGGCTGGCCGAGCGCAAAGAGCTGCAGCGCCTGCCGGTACGCGAGCGCGTCGTCAAGACCGAGCATGCGACGCGCAGTTCCGAACGGGACCGTCTCGCTCGGCCGCCACAAGTCCTGTCGCGCAGGATTCACGGTTACCGCGACGTCGTCTGCTGCAATCCGGTGTTCCCAGCGGCGGACGTCGAGCGCGAGCAGCAGCAGGATGACCGCGGCGGCGAGCGCGAGTGCCGCAACGCCGAGACCGATCCACCGCCTCATGACGTTCTCCCGGGCTTCGCGGCCGGCACCTGCAGGCGCCCGCACCAGAACTCGTTCACGCCGAGCACCGCCAACAGGACGACTGCGATGACGATGAGCGCCACCGCGATCCCCGACGTCGCCGTCGTTCGCGTCGGACCCGAGGAGCTCCCCGTCACCGACGTCAGCGGAGTAAACGCACGGCGTCCCGCGAGCCGGGTGAAGAGCTGACGGTTCGGCGCCGTCGCGTCGATCTGCATGATCCGCAGCGGGAAGTGGTCACGCTTGAGCGCCGCGATCTCGCGGCCGAGCCGCGAAAGGTCGTCTTGGAAGTCGGAGAGGTCGCTCACGAGCAGGACGGGCTCGCCGCGAACGCCCTGGCGAAGCAACATCTGCCGCGCGACCGTCAGTCCCTGCGACACCTGTGTGCCGCCGCGGAAGCTGTAGTCCCACGGGCTTCCGATTGGACGAACGTATCCCGTGCCCGGGATCGGCACGAGCTTGAAGAACCGCAGCAGCGGTAGCACGGCCGTTCCCGGCGTTCCGGGCGGTAAAAGCTCGTACGCGGTGTCCGCGAAGAAGACGAGGCCGAGCCGTTGCGTCGGGGACGCAAAGCTCTTGAGCACTCTGCGGATCTCGCGCATCTTGCCCGGGCTGATGCTGCGTGAGACGTCGAGCACGACCACTCCGCTGCGCGGATGAACGATGCCCTGGCCCTGGGTCGGAAGACGCAGCGCAGCGAGCATCGCGCCCAGCAGGAGGCAGAAGGCGGCGATCCCGAGCGTGAGGCGCTGCAGTGTCGTCCGCCGGATCGCGGTCCGCAAGCCGCCGAACTCGGCGATCGGGATCGCGCCGCGTCGCGGCAGCTTAAAGCGCTCGCCGCCCATTGCTCCTCCCGTCGATCAGCCCTCGCACCTCGCCCGCCAGCTCCGTCGTCGCTTCACTCGCCGGCGCCGGCGCCGACCAGGCGAGCACGCGTGCCGAGAATGCGATGCGATCCTCACCGCTGCGGCCGAGCTCCTGTGCGAGCAGTTCGAGCGCCTTACGCTGGTCGGGGACGACGCCTCGAGCAAGCGAGGCTTCGACGAGTGCGACCGCGCGCTCGAGCGGAGTCAGCGGCCGCCGGCGGCGGCGCCAACGTGGCGCAAAACGCCAGAGCAGGACGCCGCAGATCGCGAAGGACACGACGGATCCAGCAAGAAGCAGCGCCACGAGCAGCGTTGGCGAGATCGAGTAGTGCACAGGCAACGGCCGCAGGCTCGCCGCGAGGGGCGGATGCGGCGGATCCATCAGCGTCGAGCCTTCCTCCGGCGTCACGCGTGAGCCTACGTCGATGAGCGGTAGCGGCACTGCGGCCGACGCGTTGCCGCCGCCCGTCCGAACGAAGTTCACGCGGACCGACGGCAGCGCGAAGCTCTGGTGCGGATTCTTCGTCGGATCGCCGGGCAGGCACGACGCGTCGAGGCAAACGAGCCGTAGAGCGTACGTCACAGACTCTGCGCGGCCGACCCGCTTGCGCTCGACCGTTGGACGGCCGTGTACCTGATACGACGAGAAGCGTCGCATCACCGACAGCGTCGGCGTTTGCACGCGCCGTGGATCGAAGAGCACCTCCACGCGTGCGGTGACCGTGTCGCCGAAGAAGGCGCTCGGCGGATTGACCGTTGAGCGAACGAGGACTCCGCTTTGAGGCAGCGGCGGCGTCGGTGCGCCCGGAGGGGTCGTGAGCACGACGACGGCAACGACCGCGCCCGCGACGACGAGCGCAACCGCCGCGGCGGCCAGAGTGCGCCTGTGCCGCCTCACCATGATCGTCGCCGGGCGGCGAGCCGCCAGTCGGCCCAGTCGAGGAACGAGTAGAGGATCTCGAGCGGCTGGTCCGAGGTGACGAGCACGGGCTCGAGCTCGAGCTCACGCAACCGCGCGACGAGACCGGCGAAGCGTCGCTCGTGTGCGTCGCGGCGCTCGGAGACCTCCGCAGCCGACAGACGAACGTAGCGCAGCCTGCCGCTCCGGGGATCCGCGAGCGGGATCACAACCCCGGCGACGTCCGGAAAGCTTTGCTCCCAAACGGGATCTTGAATCACGACCGGAACGATGTCCCACTTGTGGTCGAGCGTTTCGATCCACAGCTCGTCCGAAATGCCGTCGAGGAAATCGGAGAGCAGGAAGACGAAGCTCCCGGCGGGCACGGCACGCCGGTGCGCCGTGAGCTGTTCGAGGGTCGTGCGCAAGAAGTCGGACGGCGCGGTGAACGGCCGCTCGGCCGCGAGCTCCGGCAGCGCGCGCTGCGTTCGCGGCGGACGCCAGAGCGGCTCCTCCTCCGCGAGGTCGAGGTAGCCGAGGAAGCCGCGCACCGCAAGCGTGCTGTCGACGATCAGCTCGGCCGCGACACGCATCGCCTTCGGCTTCGGCAACCACGGGAACGGCGGCGGGTACAACGACATCCCCGGCCGGTAGTCGCAGGCGACGATCACGCGAGGCGCTTCGTCCGCGTAGTGCTCGCGGACGATGAACTCGTCGGTCGAGCGCGCGGTCGCCCAGCGGGCCGAGGACGCCCAGTCGATCGCACGGACGTCGTCGCCGGGAAAGTACTGGCGCGAGCCGAGGATGTCGGAGCCGCGGCCGCGGCGGCCGCTCTGCATCGCGCCGAAGGAGAGACCGATCAGCCGGCGGCGCGGCACCAGCGTGAAGACCGAGTCCGTTTGGGCCACGGCGGGTTAGTTGGGCGCGAACGAGCGCGCCTCGTCCGGTTCCGGACGCGGCGCCGTCGCGAGACAACGAGCCTTGAACTCGTCGACCGCCTGGTCCCAGCCGACGCGGCGCGCCTGGGCGAGAAAGCTCGGCCGGAAGTTGATCCTGTGCAGCAGCACGGGAACGAACAAGTGCTCGACGTCCTCCGGCAGGACGAAGTC
>JBKPJA010000192.1:0-5487 GCA_046730515.1 Actinomycetota bacterium
ATCTGGGCGACGGTGATGCCCTACGGCAGCCGCACGACGCCGTTGACGGCGCTCGCGCGCCGCCAGTTCGCGTCGTTCGCCGCCGACCTTACGCGCCGCGTGCCCGCGATTCCCTACCTCATCATCGGCAACGAGCCGAACATCAACCGCTACTGGCTGCCCCAGTTCAAGCCGGACGGAAGCGATGCAGCGGCGTCGGCGTACGAGTCGCTGCTCGCACAGAGCTACGACGCGGTCAAGAAGGTCAACAGGGACGAGTTCGTCATCGGCGGCTCCGTCTCACCCCACGGCAGCGACGATCCGACGAATCTGCGGCAGACTCACTCTCCGACGGCGTTCATCACCGACCTCGGCGCTGCGTATCGCGCGAGCGGGCGGACGAAGCCGATCATGGACGGCTTCGCCTTCCATCCGTACGGCGAGAATTCGTCCGTGCCTCCGACCGAGAGACATCCGAACTCGACCTCGCTCGGCATTGCCGATTACGACACGCTCATCGGTCTGCTGGCTGACGCCTTCGATGGCACTGCCCAGCCGGGGTCGTCGCTCCCGATCGTCTACGACGAATACGGAATCGAGTCGTCGATCCCGGCGGCGAAATCGTCGCTGTACCACGGAGCCGAGCCGAAGACGACCAAGCCCGTACCGCTGGACACTCAAGGCCAGTACTACGACCAGGCGCTGACGATAACGGCCTGCCAGCCGAACGTGATGGCGATGTTCCTCTTCCACGTCACGGACGAAACGAACCTGAACCGCTGGCAATCCGGCGTCTACTACCCGGACGACACGCCCAAGCCTTCGCGCGCGGCCGTCCTGCAAACTATCGACCACATCCGCTCAGGCGGAGTCGACTGCACCGCGGAGGCGGCCGACAACGCGTGGCGCGATCTCGGCAACGCGCCGATCCCACAGGACACGACGAAAGGGAAGGCCAACGGTAAGCGGAAGCATCCCCGCCGGTTCGACCCGACCGCTGCCTGGCGGCTCGTCGGCACCTTTTAGTCACGGCGCTAGCATCTAAGGCATGAGCGGCCAGTACGTCGCGTACACCTTCTACCGCGTCGCTCCCGCGTGGCGTCGGCTTCCGGTCGAGGAGCGCGCGGCCGGGAAGGATGCGTTCACCGAGGTCGTGGAGGACTGGACTGCGCGGATGGAGACGTTGCGCGCCTACACGGTTACGGGCGTCCGTGCCGACGGCGACTTCTTCCTCTGGAAGATCACCTCACGCTACGAAGACCTCGGCGAGCTCGCCACCGCGCTCAACGCGACCCCGCTCGCGGGCTGGCTCGAGACACCGTACTCCTATCTCGCCACGACCAAAGAGTCGCAGTACACGAAGGCGCGCCGTCCCCGGAAGGTCGTCCCGAAGGGATCGCCTTACCTCGTCGTCTATCCCTTCGTGAAGGTGAGGCCGTGGTACTCGCTCCCGCACGGCGAGCGTCAGCACGCGATGGACGAGCACATGCGCATCGGCGCCGAGTTCGCGACGATCCACAACCACACCACGTACTCGTTCGGCATCGATGACCAGGAGTTCATGACCGCGTTCGAGTGCGACGAGCCCGCGGACTTCATGCACCTGATGCTGACGCTGCGCGAGACCGAGGCGTCGCGCTACACGGAACGCGACACGCCGATCTTCGTCGGCCAGCATATCGACATCCGCGGGGCGCTCGACGCCCTGGACGGCGCATCGTCGCGGGTCGAGGCGTAGGCTCGGTTACACTCCCCGCGCACGGGCGATGGAGCTCGCCCTCGACTGCCGGATCCGGCTGATGGCTCCTACCGACTCCCATCAGCCATGCCGCTTCCGCTCGCAATCGGACTCGCAGGTGCACTCGGTGCGCTTTCGCGCTACGGCCTCGACGGCCTGATCGCGCGCAGGGCTCCGGGCGCCTTCCCGTGGGGAACGTTCGTGGTCAACGTCTCCGGCTCGCTCCTGCTCGGACTCGCGTTCACGCTGTTGACCGAGCGATATCGCGTCGATCCGTGGCTGCGCTCGGGCCTCACGATCGGATTCCTCGGCGCTTATACGACGTTCTCGACGTTCTCGCTCGAGACGTACAGGCTGCTGGAGGACGGCGCCTATGGCATTGCGTTCGCGAATGCTGCAGGCAGCCTCGCCGCGGGGCTGCTCGCGCTGTACGTTGGCGTCGTGCTCGGCCGGGTCGTCTGATGAAGAGCCAGTCCGAAGGTCAGCTGCTTCGCATCTTCATCGGCGAGTCCGATCACTGGGGAGGGCGGCCGCTCTACGAGGCGATCGTCCACCGGGCACGTGAGGCGGGACTCGCTGGCGCGACGGTGATCCGCGGGCTCGAGGGATTCGGAGCGCACTCGCGGCTGCACACGACCCGGATCCTCCGCCTGAGCGAGGACTTGCCGGTCGTCGTCGAGATCGTCGACGTGGCCGAAAAGATCGAGGCGTTCCTGCCTGCGCTTGACGAGATGGTGGACGAGGGGATGGTGACGCTCGAAAGGGTTCGGGTGATCGCGTATCGCGCGCCCGAAGGGAAGTGAGCGCCTTTCGCCGGGACGAGCTGACCGCGACCATTCGCGCGCCCGATCGCGGCTTCGAGCCGGTCGAGCTGCGCTTCGAGATTCGCGAAGACCCGCTGACCGGTCACACCGCACGCATTCTCCCGGGGGCAGAGCTGCTGCGGCGCGCGGAGTTCGACCTCGCCGCTTTCGCCGAGGAGACGCGGCCGACCTGTCCGTTTTGCCCGGACCGCATCGACTCCGTGACGCCGAAGATTCCCGAGGACGTCCTGCCGACGGGTCGGGTTCACGTCGGCGAGGCGGTGCTGTTCCCAAACCTGTTGGCGTACTCGCAGTACAGCTCAGTCTCCGTCTATTCCCCCGCATTCCACTTCCTGCCACTCGAACAGATGTCGGCACGGCTGCTCACCGACAACCTCACCGCTCAGATCGACTTTGCCCGTGCCGTCACGTACCACGATCCGAGCGCGTCCTGGGTTTCGATCAACGCAAACCACATGCTCCCGTCCGGGAGCTCGGTCTTCCATCCGCATCTGCAAGGGAGCGTCAACTCGATTCCGACGACGATGCAGCGACTGCTCGCGAACGTCGAGGCGTCGCGATTCCAGGGCTACCTCGAGGACGAGCGCCGGATCGGCGAACGGTTGATCGCAGCGACGGGCAACGTGACGTGGCTTGCAAGCTTCGCGCCGATCGGCCCGGCTGACGTGCGCGCCTTCGTGCCCGCGGTTGCGTCCCCCGGAGAGCTCGACGACGACATCGTCGAGGAGCTCGCGAGTGGAATCGCTGCGATGCTCCACTTCTACGGCGAGCTCGGCTTCCAGAGCTTCAACCTCGCCTTGTACGGCGTTCCGCCCGAAACGGACGGCTATCCGTTGAACCTCAGGATGATCTGCCGTTCGAACCTCGAGCCGTTCTACCGCTCCGACGCAACGTGGCTCGAGCGATTGCACTGGGAGGGCGCAACCGATCTCATGCCGGAGGACGTCGCCGCCCAGGCGCGCGGCTTCTTCTAGCGCCGCTGCTGAACGAGACGCGGTAGCGATGCCTCTTCGGCGAGCCGGCGCAGATGCCTTAGGCCGAAGACGGCCGGCACGAGCGGCAGCCACAGGTTGAACACGCGATACGCGCACACCGCGAGCACCGCCGTCGCGAGCGGAACCCCGGTCCAGAAGAGCGCGAAGGAGACGAGAGCCTCCACCGAGCCCGCGCCGCCCAGCGGCAGCGTGCGTCGCGTGAGCGCATAGCCCGTCGCATACCCGATCAACAGGGCGGCGAGATCGGGTGTCCAGTGGAATGCGCGCAGGCAGGCCCAGAGGCACGCGATGTCCGCGAGCCAGTAGAGCGCCGTTCCGAGGAACGCGCCGATGTGCTGCCGCGGCTGCTCGGCCAGGCGGCGGAGAACCTGGACGCCTTCGAGTCCGTGCGAGACGAGGTTGCGCCAGCCGCTCTGTCCGTTCATGCGATCGCGGTAGGCGAGCGCAAGGATGGCTGCGGCAAAGCCGAGCGGCACCGCGATCACCCACGGCAAGGTGAAGCCGAAGCTCGGATGCGACGTGCCGCGCGCGACGAGGATCATCGCCGCGACGGCAGCTGCTGGTGCGAGCACCGCATACTCGAGCGCACCGAGGCCGAGCACGCGCACGCGCGCCTGACGCGGATCGAAGCCTGCACTCTCGAGCGCATGGCGGTCGACGATGAAGCCGCCGCGGATGATGAAGACGCCAAAGCCCGCGGCCACGATCGCGCCGGCGCGCGCGAGTCCGATCTCCGGCCCGTCTTCGACGCGCGCGACCTCGCGGTAGGCGACGATGTAACCGAGGTATGCGAAGACCTCCATCCCGAGCGCGATCGGGAGCCAGATCCCGTCGACGTGACTGGCGACGTCGAGCACGCGCTCGAACCCCGCCGCCCACGAGATGCCGACGAGTGCGCCGAGCGCAAGCACCGCGCCGACTCCGATCAGCAACAACTGTTGGGCCGGATGCCGCTCGAGGTGCGGGAGTGGACGGAGGATCTGTTTGAGATCCATCAGCTGTACGTGTGCCGATCGCGCCAGACGCGGAACATCGCGAACCCGGCGAGGGCGAGCACGGCGATGAAGCCGAGCTCGTTGTAGCCGGAGATGCCGCTCCAGAAGAGAACGCCGAGATCGGCGACGATCAGCAGCGCACTCCCGTAGAACACGACGCGTTCACGTAGATCCCAGTCGCTGATCTCCCCCCGCCGCTCCCGCCACATGAGGTAGATGAAGAAGGCGATCGCGAGGAAGAACGCGATTCGCAGCAGCATTCCGATCGCGACGAGCGTCCCGTAGAGGTTGAGGACGACCACGATCAGCGCGATCAACGCGATGATCAGGAACCCACGCAGCGTCGGATTCATGTCGCGGAAAAGGCGTCTCATGTGGCGGTCAAATACGCCCGCACGGCGAGCGCTCCTGCGAGCAGGGTAGCGCCGCCGAACCACGCGAGCCGCCGCCGGGTATCGGAAGGCGCATACAGCCACGGAGAGAGGATCGACAGGAGGGCCAGGGATCCGTAGAGGTAATGGAGCCGGTCGGCCGCATGGTGGTGCCGGCCGAGCAGCAGGAGGCCCAGCCCCACCTGGGCGACGAGAAGCGTCTGCGCGAGCGCCAAGAGCTGCGCCACGAGCTGGCCGGCCCTCCCTCGCCTGCGGTAGGCGAGCAGGGCTGCGGCGGCGGAGACGAAGCAGACGGCGATCACTGCAAACGCGACGATGTGATGCGCCGTTAGCATCGCGGGTTAGACCCTATAAGGAGGTCCAAACGTGATCGAGGAAGGTAAGCCGGCACCCGATTTCGAGCTCGAAAGCGACGCCGGCCAGACGGTTCGGCTCGCGGATCTCCGCGGCCGTCCGGTCGTCCTCTACTTCTATCCCAAGGACGACACCCCGGGCTGCACGACGGAGGCATGCGAGTTCCGCGACGCCTACGAGGTGTTCCGAGAGCGCGGCGTGGAGATTCTC
>JBKPJA010000193.1:0-9428 GCA_046730515.1 Actinomycetota bacterium
ATCCTCATCCAGCCTGACGAGCTCGAGGAGCTCGTCGTTCAGGAGGTCGGACAGACCGCGCTCTTCGGCGCACGCTTCCGGGAGAACGCCGCACGCGCGCTGTTGATCCCGCGTCGCCGGCCCGACCAGCGCACGCCCCTCTGGCAGCAGCGGTTGAAGGCACAAGGCCTACTGCAGGTCGCGCGCCGCTACGGCTCGTTCCCGGTGATCCTCGAGACGTACCGCGAATGCCTGCAGGACGTCTTCGACCTGCCGTCGCTGAAGAAGCTGCTGCACGGCTTGCGCACACGCGAGCTCGATCTCGTCGACGTGGAGACGCCGTCGGCGTCGCCGTACTCCGCATCGCTGCTCTTCGACTACATCGCGACTTACATGTACGAGGACGACACACCGCCCGCCGAGCGTCGTGCTCAGGCGCTGTCGCTCGACCGCGACCTGCTGCGCGAGCTGCTCGGACAGGAAGAGCTCCGCGACCTCATCGACCCCGGCGCGCTCGAGGAGGTCGAGTCGCAGTTGCGCGGCGATCCGCGCAACGCCGACGAGCTGCACGACAAGCTGCGTTTGCGCGGCGACCTGCGCGCCGGTGAGTACGACGAGCGGCATGCTGGCCAGCTGCTCGACGAGCGGCGGGCGCTCACCGTTCGCTTCGCCGGCGAGGAGCGACTCATCGCGGCGGAGGACGCCGGCCGGTATCGCGACGCGCTCGGTGTGATGCCGCCGGGCGGACTGCCTGAGGTGTTCCTCGAGGGCGGGCCGGAGTCGCTCGAGCAGCTCGTCCTCCGCTACGCGCGCGGTCGCGGGCCGTTCACGACGGCCGAGGCGAATGCGCGCTTCGGCATCGACGTCTCGCCGGTGTTGCACGCACTCGAACGAGCGGACAAGCTCCTGCGCGGCGAGTTGCGCCCCGGCGGAACAGAGCGGGAGTGGTGCGACCCGGACGTGTTGCGACGCTTGCGGCGTGCCTCGCTCGCAGCGCTGCGCAAGGAGGTGGAGCCGGCAGAGCAGGCGGCGCTCGGACGCTTCCTCCCGCACTGGCACGGGGTCGACCGGCGCGCGACCCTGCGCGAGGCGCTCGTGCCGTTGCAAGGTCTCGCGTTGCCGGTGACGCTGTGGGAGTCAGAAGTGCTCCCGCGACGTGTCCCCGGCTACAACGCAGGGCAGCTCGATCAACTCTGCGCTTCCGGCGAAGTCGTGTGGGTCGGCGCCGGGCTCGACCGGGTCGCGATCTTCTTCCGCGAGGACGCACCCGCGCTGGGCCGACCGGGTGGAGCGACACCCCCGCCCGAAGCCGAGGCGCACGATCGTATTCGCAAAGCGCTCCGCCGCAGCGCGGAGTTCTGGTTCGACCTCGTCGCGGCAACGGAGCTCGAGCCCGCGGAAGCGTTGCCGGCGCTGTGGGATTTGGTCTGGGCAGGCGAGGTGACGAACGATGCGTGGACGCCTCTGCGCGCAGGACGTCGCTACCACGCGATGATGCAGCCGCGAGGACGCCCGCGCCGTTTCTCGCGCCAGCGTTCGGCGCAGATCACTGCGACACAGGGACGGTGGTCGTTGACCGACAGGTTGTTCGCCGGTCGCGTGGATCGCCGGGCACTCGCGGAACTCCTGCTCGAACGACAAGGAATCGTTACGCGCGACGGCGTGCGCGGGGAGGGAATCGCCGGCGGTTACGGCGCCGTCTACGGCGAGCTGCGTGCGCTCGAGACGCTTGGTGTTTGTCGGCGGGGGTACTTCGTCGAAGGCCTCGGCGGTGCGCAGTTCGCTTTGCCCGGCGCGGTCGAGCGCTTGCGCGAGCTGCGGCCGCGCGAAGACGACGAGCCCGAACCGCTGGTTCTCGCGGCCGCCGATCCCGCGCAGCCGTACGGCGCAGCACTGCCGTGGCCGAGGCGGTCGGGTGGACGCGCGGCACGTGTGGCCGGCGCGCACGTGGTGCTCCTCGCCGGCGAGGCCGCGTTGTACGTCGAACGCGGCGGCCGCTCGCTCGTCCCGTTGCGCGATCTGAAAGACGAGTGGCTCCGCGATGCGCTTGCGGCACTTGTCGAGCACGTCAAGCGGGGCGGCGCGAAGCGGCTCGCGGTCGAGCGCTTCGACGGCGAACCCGTGGGCGAGAGCGAGATCATGCCGCTCTTGCTCGAAGCCGGCTTCCTCTCGGGTCCGCGTCGCGCCGTTCTGCGGCCGTAGAGAGGGTCTGACCCTCGGGGGTCAGACCCTCGGTGGCTAGGGCACGTTTCGTACGCGCGGTCGGCGGTAAGCAGGACCCCGATGGGGAAGCTGACTGCCGACTTCCTGCTCGAACGGCTCGCGGAGAACGGCGTTCGCCGGATCTACGGCTACCCAGGCGACGGCATCAACGCGATCATCGGCGCGCTCGACCGGCAGAACGACATCGAGTTCGTCCAGACGCGGCACGAGGAGATGGCCGCGTTCATGGCGTGCGCGCACGCGAAGTGGACCGGTGACGTCGGCGTGTGTCTTGCGACCTCGGGCCCAGGCGCGATCCATCTCCTGAACGGGCTCTACGACGCGAAGCTCGACCACCAACCAGTGCTCGCGATCGTCGGCCAGCAGCCGCGCATGGGGCTCGGCGGCAACTACCAGCAGGAGGTCGACCTCGTCACGTTGTTCAAGGACGTCGCGCACGAGTACGTGCACATGGCGACCGACCCTGCGCAGATCCGTCATCTCGTCGACCGTGCGCACCGCATCGCGCTGGCACGGCGCGACGTCGCGGCCATCATCATCCCGAACGACCTCGCCGCGGAGCCGGCAGAGGAAGAGCCGCCGCGCGAGCACGGTTCGGTCCACTCCGGGCCGGGCTACACGCCGCCGCGCGTGATCCCCCCTCAGGGACAGCTCGAAGCGGCCGCGCGCATCCTCAACGACGGCAAGAAGGTCGCGATGCTCGTCGGCCAGGGCGCGTTGCACGCGACCGACCAGGTGATCGAGGTGGCGGAGCTACTCGGCGCGGGCGTCGCGAAGGCGCTGCTGGGGAAGGCGGCGGTGCCGGACGACCTTCCGTTCGTGACCGGCGCGATCGGCCTGCTCGGCACGAAACCGTCGTGGACGCTGATGAAGGAATGCGACACGCTGCTGATGGTCGGCTCGTCCTTCCCGTATTCGGAATGGCTGCCGAAGCCGGGACAGGCGCGCGGCGTGCAGATCGACGTCGACGGGACGATGCTCAGCATCCGCTACCCGATGGAGCTCGGGCTCGTCGGCGACGCGAAGGAGACGTTGAAGGAGCTGACCAAGCTGCTCGAACGCAAGGACGATCGTTCGTGGCGCGAGCAGATCGAACACGAGCTCGAGGAGTGGTGGCGACTGCTCGAGGAACGGGCGCTGCAGGATGCGGATCCGATCAATCCGCAGCGGCTGTTCTGGGAGCTGAACAAGGTGCTGCCGCCGGACGCAATCATCAGCGCCGACTCCGGCTCCGCGGCGAACTGGTTCGCGCGTGACCTCAAGCTCGGCCGCGGTCACATGGCGTCGTTGTCGGGGACGCTCGCGACGATGGGACCCGGCGTCCCGTATGCGATCGCTGCGAAGTTCTGTCACCCGAATCGGCCCGCGGTCGCGCTCGTCGGCGATGGCGCGATGCAGATGAACGGGATGGCCGAGCTGATCACGGCGAAGAAGTACTTCCACAAGTGGGAGGACCCACGTCTCGTCGTGCTCGTGCTCAACAACCAGGACTTGAACCAGGTGACGTGGGAGCAGCGAGCCCTGCAGGGGGATCCGAGGAATCCGACGACGCAGGACATTCCGGAGGTGAACTTCGCGCAATACGCGGAGCTGATCGGGCTCAAGGGCGTACGCGTCGAGACGCCGGACGAGATCGAAGGCGCGTACGACCAAGCGTTCTCCGCCGACCGACCTGTCGTGGTCGACGCGCTCTGCGATCCGAACGTGCCGCCGCTGCCGCCGCACATCACGGTCAAGGAAGCGCGCGCGTTCATCACGGCGCTGCGCAAGGGCGATCCCGACGCGACGGCAGTGATCGAGCAGTCCTTCAAGGAGAAGATCCTGGAGTTCCTGCCGGGGCGGTAATGACAACGGCAGTCGGCACCGCCGTCGAGCGTCTTGACGTCGCGGCACACACGATTCCCACCGACGAGCCCGAGTCCGACGGGACGCTCGAGTGGGACTCGACGACGATCATCGTCGTGCGGGCACATGCCGGCGGCGAGGTGGGGCTCGGCTACACGTATACGCACGACGCCGCTGCACGACTGATCGAGGACAAGCTGGCGCCGCTCGTCCGCGGCCGCGACCTCGACGACATCCCCGTGTTGTGGGAAGAGCTTGGCGCGCAACTCCGCAACATCGGCCGGCCGGGGATCGGCTTCATGGCCCTCTCTGCGATCGACATCGCGCTGTGGGATCTGAAGGCGCGGCTACTCGGCCTCGCGCTCGCCGAATTGTTCGACGCCCGCCGTGACGAGGCTGCCGTCTACGGGAGCGGCGGCTTCACCTCGTACTCGCTCGACCGCCTGCGCGGGCAACTCGCCGGCTGGGTCGAGGAGGGCATCCCACGGGTCAAGATGAAGGTCGGCCGCAAGCCGGAGGACGATCCGCAGCGGCTCGAGGTCGCGCGCGCGGCGATCGGCGACGACACCGAACTGTACGTCGACGCGAACGGCGCATTCGACCACGAGGACGCGCTCACCTGGGCAGAACGCTACGCACCCGAGTGGGGAGTCACGTGGTTCGAGGAGCCGGTGTCATCCGCCGACCTCGAGGGGCTCGCGCTCGTGCGCCAGCGTGCTCCCGAGGAGCTCGACATCGCTGCGGGTGAGTACGGGTTCGTTCCCTCCGACTTCCGCAACCTGCTCGATGCCGAAGCAGTGGACTGCCTACAGGTCGACGTCACGCGCTGCGGCGGCTACACCGGCTTTCTCCACGCTGCGCAGCTCGCCGACCACTTCGGCGTCGACGTCTCCGCGCACTGTGCGCCGCAGGCGAGCGCACACGTCTGCTGCGCGATCCCGCGCTTCCGGCACATCGAGTACTTCCACGACCACGTGCGTGTTGAGCGGATGCTCTTCGAGGGCGTGCTCGAGCCGGAGGACGGAGCGCTTCGTCCGGACCGATCGCGTCCAGGACACGGCTTGGAGCTCAGGAAGTGAAACGAAGCGCGCACGGACACGGCCTGCTTGACGTTCCCGCAAAGCCGGATCCGCGCGCTGCGACGCCGCCTGTGGGCTCGGTCACGGTCGACGTGGGTTCGCTCGAGCACGAGCTGCGTCGTTCGACCGAGGCGGAGGTGCGTTTCACCGACGGCGACCGCGCGATCTACTCCACCGGGGGCTCGAACTACCGGCAGCTGCCGATCGGCGTCGTCATCCCCCGCTCGGTCGACGATGTCGTCGAGGCGGTGCGCGTCTGCCGCGAGCACGGCGCGCCGCTCCTCCCGCGCGGCGGCGGCACGAGTCTCGCCGGCCAGTGCTGCAACGTCGCGGTCGTGCTCGACTTCTCGAAGTACCTGAACCGGATCGTCGAGATCGACGCGCAACGCAAGCTCGCGCGCGTCCAGCCGGGTCTGATCCTCGACCACCTGCGCGAGCCCGCGCAGCGCGACTACGAGCTCACGTTCGGCCCGGACCCCTCGACGCACGACCACTGCACGTTCGGCGGGATGATCGGCAACAACTCCTGTGGGGTGCGCTCCGTGATGGCGCAGTTCTACGGGCCCGGCCCGCGCATGTCGCACAACGTGCGCGAGCTCGACGTGCTGCTCTATGACGGTCGCCGTCTGCGGATCGGAAAGGGAACATCCGGCGACGACGAGATCGACCGCCGTCTGCAGGACCTCGCCGAGCGGTACGGCCAACTGGTGCGCGAGCGCTATCCCGACATTCCGCGGCGCGTCTCCGGTTACAACCTCGACGACCTTCTCCCAGAGAACGGCTTCGACGTCGCGGCTGCGCTGACCGGGACGGAAGGCACGTGCGCGACGATCCTCGAGGCGACCGTGCATCTGCTCGACGCGCCGAAGCACAAGTCGCTGCTCGTGCTCGGCTGGGAGGACGAGTTCGAGGCCGCCGACCACGTGATGGACGTGATGGAGCACAAGCCGACCGGTCTCGAAGGTGTCGACCACGTCCTGATCGAGGACATGAAGACGATCGGCATGCATCCCGAGGACATCGACCTGATGCCCCAAGGACAGGGCTGGCTCGTCGTCGAGTTCGGCGGCGAGACCAAGGAGGAGGCGGACGCAAAGGCGCACGATCTCGTCGTCGCGTTGAGAAAGGGCCCGAGTCCACCGGAGGGCGTCAAGCTGTTCGACGATCCGGAGGAAGAGCAGCACGTCTGGAACGTGCGCGAGGCCGGTCTCGGCGCAACCGCGTTCATTCCCGGCAAACCCGACACGTACGAGGGTTGGGAGGACTCGGCGGTGCCGCCGGAGCGGCTCGGCGAGTACCTGCGGCGGCTGCGCAAGGTCGCCGACAAGTACGGCTACGACAGCGCGCTCTACGGCCACTACGGGCAGGGCTGCGTGCACGCGCGCTGGAACTTCGACCTCCGCAGCGTTCCGGGCATCCGCGCGTTCCGCTCGTTCCTCGACGAGGCGTCCGACCTCGTGCTCGAGCTCGGCGGCTCGTTCTCGGGCGAGCACGGCGACGGCGAGTCGCGGGCGGAACTCCTGCCGAAGATGTTCGGGCCGGAGCTGATCGACGCCTTCCGCGAGTTCAAGTCGATCTGGGATCCGGAGTGGAAGATGAACCCGGGCAAGATCGTCGACGCATACGGGATCACCGACAACCTCCGCCTTGGTCCCGAGTACGCCCCGCCGAAGCTGAAGACGCACTTCGCGTATCCGGATGACCGCGGCAGCTTCGAGCACGCGGCGCTGCGCTGCGTCGGCATCGGCAAGTGCCGGCGGACAAAGGGCGGCGTCATGTGTCCGAGCTACTTGGTCACGCGCGAGGAGAAGCACACGACGCGCGGCCGGGCGCGGATCCTGTGGGAGATGCTAAACGGGGAGGACCTCGAGCTCTGGCGCTCCGACGAGGTGCTGGAAGCACTCGATCTCTGCCTGTCGTGCAAAGGCTGCACGGAAGACTGCCCCGTCCACGTCGACATGCCGACGCTGAAGTCGGAGTTTCTCTCGCATCACTACGCGGGGAGGTTGCGGCCGCGCCACGCATACGCCTTCGGGCTGATCGACCAGGTCGCGCGCTTCGCGTCGAAGCTCCCGGGCGCTGCGAACTTGCTGACGCAGCGCGAGCCGTTCGCGTCGGCGATGAAGCTCGCCGCCGGCGCGCATCCCGACCGCCACCTGCCGCCGTTCGCGCCGCTGACCTTGCGCGATTGGTACCGGCGGCGCGGGACGCACAACCCGGCAGGGCGCCGCGTGATCCTGTGGGCCGACACGTTCACAAATCACTTCCACACGGACGTCGGCGTAGCGGCCGTGGAAGCGCTCGAGGACGCGGGCTTCAACGTCGTCATCCCGGACGGCCATCTCTGCTGCGGGCGTCCGCTCTACGACTACGGGATGCTCGACCTGGCGCAGCGGTACATCGACCGGGTGCTCGACGCGGTGCGGGACGAGATCCGGGCAGGGACTCCAGTCGTCGGTGCCGAGCCGAGCTGCGTCGCGGTGTTCAAGGACGAGTTGAAGAAGATTCGTCCGCTCGACGAGGATGCGCGGCGCCTAGCGCGGCAGACGTTCCACCTCGCCGAGTTCCTGCAGAAGGAGGGCTATTCACCGCCGCCGCTCGAGCGCCGCGCGATTCTGCACGAGCACTGTCACCAGCACGCGACCGGCGGGATCGATGCCGACAAGAAGCTACTCGAGTTGATGGGCGTCGAGGTGGATGTGCCGGAGAGCGGCTGCTGCGGGATGGCCGGCGCGTGGGGTTACGAGCACGACCACTACGACGTGTCGATGGCATGCGGCGAGCGCGTGTTGCTCCCAAAGGTGCGCGACGCGAGCGCGGACACGCTGATCGTTACCGCAGGTTTCTCCTGTCGATCGCAGATCGAGCAGGCGACCGAGCGTCGAGCGCTGCACATCGCCCAGGTGATTCAGCTCGCGCGTGATTACGGCGCGAGCGGGCCGCCGGGCCCGCATCCCGAGCGCAGGGCAACGCCGAGACCGCAACCGGATGCCCGCCTGCGTGTCGCGCGCGCTGTGCCGCTCGGCGCGCTCGCGGCAGCCGGTGTGGGCGGGCTCGCTCTTGCGGCCTCCCGGCGCTAGCGTCAGTCATCAGTGCCAGAAGGAGACGCGATCCATCGCGCCGCACGGCGACTGCAGGTGCTCGTCGGCCAGGAGCTCCAGGTCGAGACGCCGCATCCCCGTGCGGCGGTGAAGCAGCTCGCGCCGGTGCTCGACGGACGCCGGCTCGAGTCGGTGGAGGCGGTCGGGAAGAACCTCTTTCTGCGCTTCGAAGGGGGCATTGTGCTGCGCAGTCACCTGCGTATGAAGGGACGTTGGCGGGTGATCCCGCGTGACGGAGACGTGTTCGGGACTCCGTGGCTCGTGTTGCGCGGTGACGAGCACGTGGCTGTGATGTCGGGCGGCTCGGTGCTCGAGCTCGAGCGTGGCGCGACGCGGCGGTTGGGGCCGGACATCCTCGCGGAGCCTCCCGACTTCGACGGGATGCTCGCGCGGCTCCGCACCGTGGAGCAATCGCGTGAGGTCGGCGACGCGCTGCTCGATCAACGCCTCGTCGCAGGGATCGGGAACATGTGGAAGGCGGAAGCGCTGTTCGCCGGAGAAGTGTCGCCCTGGCGCAAACTCGCGGACACGACGGACGACGACCTCCGCGGTGTCCTCGAAGCTGCGCACGCGAAGATGAAGGGCCGACTCGAAGGCGAACGGGGACGAAGTCGCATCTATCGGCGGGCCGGCCGTCCGTGTCCCCGCTGCGGCACGACAGTCTGCTCATGGCCGCAAGGGGATGGCGCGCGCATGGCCTACTGGTGCCCCGCGTGCCAGCGGTGACGCGCTAACGCTGAATGAAGGTCAGTCGCACGAAACGCGGGTACGGGTAGGTCGCGTAGGTGACGGCGAGATCGGCACCTTGGAGCTCGTGATGTCCCTTCGCCGCATAGACGTTTGCGTGCGGCAGTTCGATTCGGGTGGACGGAAGACCGTCCGCGGCTTCGACCACGGGCCTTCGATCCTGGGCGCGAAGGCGACGACGATCGCCGTCGCGCCGAAGCCCTCGCTGTAGACGAGGATCCAGCGGTTCAGCCGGCGGTCGAACGTGAGCGAGCATTCGGGGCCGGCGTCCGCGATCACCGCGGTCGGCGCGGGGCTGCCGGTGGACGCCCGCACCCAGCCGTGGCGGCCTGCCACCACTCGGCTCGGTCGAGCCTCCCGGCGGCGAGCTCGCTCGCGTGCCACCGGAGGAGATAACCGCGGAACGGAGTGCCACCGGTGGCCGGAACCGCAAGCGATACGACGTCGTCGCCGA
>JBKPJA010000194.1:0-4775 GCA_046730515.1 Actinomycetota bacterium
GCGACCTCGCGCACGAGCTGCGCGCCCTGGTTCTCGAAGACGTCCTCGACCTCGATCTCACGCGCGATCGTGACGCCGTCGTTCGTGATCGTCGGCGCGCCGAACTTCTTGTCCAGCACGACGTACCGACCCTTCGGGCCAAGCGTGACCTTGACCGCGTCCGCGAGGATATTCACGCCCCGCTCGAGCGCGCGACGCGCATCCTCATTGAACTTCAGCTCCTTGTGAGCCATGACTTTCCTCCTGATTGATACGAGCTAAGCGGTGGCACCGGCGAGCTTGCGTTTGCGCTTGCCACCCGTGTTTACGACCTTGGCAAGCACGTCCGACTCACGCAGAATCAGGACATCGTCGGTCCCGAGCTTGATCTCGGTCCCGCCGTACTTCGAGAAGACGATCTCGTCGCCCTCGGCGACGTCCATCTCGATGTACTTCCCGTCCTCGTCGCGGGCACCCGGTCCGACGGCCAACACGCGGCCGCGCTGCGGCTTTTCCCTTGCAGTGTCCGGCAGAACAATCCCGCTCACCGTCGACTCTTCCTCATCGAGGACCTCGACGATCAAGCGGTCACCAAGCGGCTGTAGATTCATGAAAGGGCCTCCCTTTAAGGTCTTCGATCGGTCTCGTGAGCGATGGTCTTTGTGGGGAGCTATCAAGAGGTCGGGAAGCGCTCCTGGCTCGAATGTTGCGCCGAGGCTTACGCGAGCGCGGCAACCCGGTTCGTGACTGGCGCGCTGCTCGACACGCAGGCGATCACCGGGCCGGCTGTGATCTTCGGCGTGTTGGGGAGTGCGCCTTCGAGCTTCTGCTCGCGCACCCACTGTCCAGCTAGTCGCGTCGACTCGTGCGCCTGCGCCGAAGTCTCGAACAGCCCGACCGAGGTCAGGACGCCCCCACCGGCGTCGATCAGGTAGTAGCCGCCAAAGCCCGGCAACTCCCGCAGCCGCGGCAGCAAACTGTCGCCGACCTTTCTCGTCACTTCCTCGGAGCGCACCTGGTCGATCCCCTCATAGCGGCGGATGGTCGCATACATGTCATTGCCTCCCTCTCTCGACTTGCCGACGGCGAACCCGGAAATTGGGTCCACCCGATGCACTCAAACCTTGTGTGTAAGTCGGAGAGGAACTTCGGAGCCTCGACGGCTTCCGCGCTAGGTCTATGCGCTTCCCGAGTGTACCCGAAGATTTGTGCTGAGGATCACATGCTCGCCCACGCCCAGCGCCCTCTTTAGCTATGCGCCGGGAGTTTGAGCGATGCGCCGGGAGTTTGAGCGTTTCGATCGCGCCGTGACGCAGAGAAGGCCCGCTCTCGCAGGCCTTCTGCTTGTCTCCGGTCAGTCAAACGACTTAGACGAGGGCGGGTGCCGGTGCCTTCGTCTCATGTGCGATCACCTTTCTGACGGTGACCTTCGGCGGATTCGGAACCAGCTTCTCGATCTTCTCCTCCTGCGTCCACTCGGCCGCGACACGGGTCGAGTCCTCGGCCTGGCTGGAGGTGTCGAAGAAGCTGGTCGACCGGACGACGCCGTCGCCGGCTTCCATCAGGTAGTAGCCCTTGAAGCCCGGCAGCCTGCTCAGCCGCGGGATCAAGCTCTCGTTCACCTTCCGAGTCAGCTCCTCGATCCGACTCTGATCGATGCCCTCGTAGCGCCTATGGGTGGCATACATCTGCTGCTCCTCACACTCATGCTTCAGGGTTGGAGAACCCAAGCCGAGCTCCCCTGCTGCACTTAGGCCAGGTTTCGCAAGTCGAAGAGGAAACCTCGGAGCCTCAGCGGCTTCCGCGCTAGGTCTACGCGCTCACCCACCATAGCCGCGATCTCGTTCCGCCGCGGATCACCGCCGCGTTCGCATTGCGACTCGCTTCGCAAAATGCGGCTGCTAGTGTGTGAGTATTAGCTAAACGAACCCGGTGGCGCTCCCGCGTCCTCCCGCTTTCGTGCGGGAGGTGAGATAAGCGGTGGAAGCGTCACGAAAGCATGGCTCGTTCGATATGCGTTGGCCGTCCGCACGCAAACACAGCTCGGATGCAGTGGCATCAGCTCCGCTTCATCGCGCCGCGGAGGCAGCAGAAGCACTTGACTGGAATGGCTTCTCGAACCGCTCCTTTCGCGAGCGGCGGCGGCACGACTCGGAAGCGCGGTCCGCATATGCGGCGTACAGGCAGGGACGTGAATGGCGGACGGCGCGGGCACGGCTGAGGCTCGTTCCAACAGAGCATGTTTCGGCCGCAGCGGAGCTCGAGCTTGAAGAGGCAGGAACCCGACGCCTGCTGGCCGCGATCGCTGCCAGGTCGAGCGCGGGCCGAGCGGTGAGTGTTTTGCCGCCTGACAGGCGGAAGAGTGGTTGATGTGTCCGAGCATCCTGGCTTGTTCATGGTGCCGCTCGACGGGCCGCGGGCGATGTCTGCTGCCGCGAACCCATTCGAGCCGCCGGTCATGCGGCCCGGACGTGCGCGAGTGGCGCCGATCGATCGACACAAGCGTCGCCTCTACCGTTATTGCTCGGGCTGCGCGCGAGAGGCGGAGCACGTCCCCTACGCAAGTGACGGGCCGGGGAGCATTCTCTCTATTCGGTGGCCGGCCATCGAGGCGGCGGCTGGGACCACGATCTGTATGAACTGTGGCCAGTGGCGTGCCGCTGGCGGAGCGGGACGGGCACTACTTCGGCGAAATCTACGACCATCTGATCCGGATCAGCGACCTGATCGACAGCTACCGCGATCTGCTGATTAGCGCGATGGATGTCTCCCTGTCGACCGTGTCGAGCCGCCTCAATGGGGTGATGAAGCAGCTGGCGGTGATCGCCATGATGTTTTTTGCCGCTGAGCTAGTTGACTGGGTTCGGCCAGCACTTCGGTTGGCTCAGCGCGCGGATCGGACACTCGCAAGCGTTCGTGGGTGTCGGGTCGGCAGCGAGCTCGTCGCGCTCGCGATCCTGCTGGGCTTGTTCGAGCGGAGCGGCTGGTTCTGATGCCAGTGCTCCGTCCTGCGTCGCCAACGGCCACTTGGATCGTCTCGAAAGCAGATACCGGCTGTTGATCGAGGCGCTGCTCCGCATCGGTCATTCGCGGAGAAGCCGCTGGGCGCTCGGAATCGGGTCGGGCGCGTTCGGGCTCGCGGTCGTGTTGCTCGTCACGCGCCACTTCGCGGCGATGTCCTGGCCGCTGTCGCACGGACGGCCGGGTCTGCTGGTGGCGGCAGGAGTGCTTCTGCTGATCGCCCAAGGACTGAAGGCGTACGGGTGGGGCCGCCTGTTTGCGCCTTGCGAACGGCCGGCCCCACTGGCCTTGGCGGCCGGCAACGGCGGCGCGGCTCTGATCGGGGTTGTCCTTCCCGGCCGCTTCGACGACGCGATGCGCGTTGCGGTCGTGCGCCGCTATCCGGGTTGTCCGGCCGGCGTGCGTGCGCTCTGCCTCTCGCTGGTGATGCTCGGTTTGATCGACAGCGTTGCGCTGGCGCCACTCGCGCTGACGGGCGCTGTGCTTCCGGGAGTTGGTTCAGGCGCGCGGGCTGGGCTCGCGGTCGTCGCCGCCGCCGGTGTCGTGGCCGCCGCACTGATTCTCGCGCTGCCGCGGCTCGCGGCGACGAAGCGCTTCCTCCGCTTCCGACTTGGCCGCTGGTTGAACCCGCGCACCACCTCGCGTCGGTTGGCCTCGCAGGCGTGGGCGCTCGTCTCGGCCTGCTGGCTCGTTCGCGCGGTCGCCTTCTTCCTGCTCCTTGGCGGGCTCGGCATCGGCTTCTCGTTTCCGCTTGCGCTGCTCTTTCTGTGTGCCGGCGCGGCTGCAGCGGCGTTACCGATCGGTCCCGCCGGCGCAGCCACCCAGGTCGGCGCCGGGGCCGCGGCACTGATTGCAACGGGCATCGGCACCTCGCAAGCGCTCGCGGCCGCCGTCGCTGTCGGCATTCTCGGCGTCCTCTCCGGCGCAGCAGTCCTGCTTGTCGCGGTGGTCTGGCGGACCGGCCTTCTGCTCGCGACGACGAGAATCCGGTCGGCATGAAAGAGCCCGGTGCCTGGCACTGCAACGGCCGAAAGCCGCTCGGCCCTTACCAGCTCAACCGTGCGCATCTCAAACGCTGCCCCGTCTGCGGCGTCGCACGCCACTACGACCCGACCGCTGTGAACGCGCACCTCCCGCACGTTCGGCCGCCCTCCGGTGACGCGGGCAGAACCTCGCCGCAACGATGATCGAATCGTCACGCAGAAACGGGCACTTCGACCTGCGCCTAACAACCAACAGGGCGCGCCTATGCCATGTCATCCGCGCCTCCGCGAACGATCGCCGGTCAATCCAAAACTGGGAAAACGAAGGGAGTACGTTACGCAATGACCGACGAGCAAGACGTCCCCGAAGGGCTCGAGTGGCACACGTTCTCAAGCCGCTACTTCCCCGGGCGGCGCCGCCACGACCTCGTGGCACTCAAGGCGTACGAGACGTACCGGTCCGCCGGAGTGGCGCCGAGCTCTCCCAGATGAGCACCATGACCTCGTGCATCCGGCGTCCTCCGGCGCAAGAAGTGTTCGCGGTCGCCGCCGAGCCGGCTCAGCATCTCTCGGTGCGCGCTCCCGCGCTCACCGCTCTCGATTCCCGCTCACTAATGCACGAACGCCCCGCCACCGAACGCGTAACCGGCGTCCTGGGTCAGACGCTTGCCGCCCTCCGCAAGGACTCGACTTGACTGCGGCCCTGATCATCATCGCGATCTTGCTCGCGCTGCTCGTGCTGTTCTTAATCTCGGCGATCAAGGTGGCGCGCGAGTATCAGCGCGCGATCGT
>JBKPJA010000195.1:0-2296 GCA_046730515.1 Actinomycetota bacterium
TACTCCCGGCCGAAGCCCTGAAGGCCGTCAGCGTGCGAGACGAGGGAGCTTCGGCACACAGAGCCCCAGTCGCAGGTCACCGCTCAGGAGCGTGACGTGAGAGTTGCTCTTGTTCGCTCGTCCTTGCCTGTCCGCTGGTGATGATCTTCCTGATGCGCGGCGGCCACGGCCACGGCGGCCACGCCGAAGGCGATGAGGGTGGCTGTGGCCACGGCGATGGCCGACACCTCCGCGGAGCCGCAGTCGACCGCGCACCTGCGGCGCACCGCCGGGAGCCGAACGAGCGGGGTATAGCATCCGGCGCGTGGCGGTCTGGCGTATCGTCCACGAGCGTGGCTTTGAGGGCCCCGGCGAAGCCAGCGCCGACGTTGAGGGCGGTCAGTCGTTCACGCTCGAGCACGCCGAGACCGCGGAGGAGCGTCACCTGTCCGTCGAAGTCGCTGCCGGTGGCCGCGGCGTTCCAACCTCGCGCCTGAGAGAAGTCGCGCGACAGTACCTAGACGAGCCCGACCCGCCGCGCCGCGTGATCGTCGACCGCGACGGCAGGGTCATTCGTACGGTGGAACCTTAACCCCGCCGCTCTTCTTGCCCGCGTTCAATCCGCTGGTTTTCCTTCACCAGCGTCTCTTGCCGCAACTCTTCGGCCTCGGTCTTTTCCGCAGTGGTCAACGGGCCCGTCGGCGGTCGGTGCCCACCGGGCAAGCGTTCGAGGAGGGTGCGCAAGCGTTTCGTGCTGAAAGCGTACTGCGCCTCCGTTTGCGCGTACAGGCTCACCTCCGTGCCCCGCGTTTTGGCTCATCTACGCGCAGAGTCAGACCGGCGTGATGCGCTCTTCAGCGGTGGTGAAGAGATGTCGATACCTGTGCCATGGCTCGTGAGCATCGAACGGACATGACGATTGCACTGGAACGCCATTGCGATGCCTGAGGAATTGAGACTGCCTCTCGACGACGAAACCAGCGGTAAAGCCCCGGCGGAGTAGTTCCGGGCTCTAGACTTTCGTTAAGTGAAGTGGCCGCGTGGCATCCTCTACCGCCTTCGCCAAAAGGAGCCTGCGCCTAAGCGGCGGCAGTTTCCCGATCCAGACCAGGAGGCCGCCGAGTTTCGCCGTGAAGCACTAGGGAAGGACGAGGAGAAGCGCGACAGCGGCGAGCAGGATTCGGACCGCTCCGTCATCCCGGGCCAAGGCCCCGACGAATAGGCGCACCGCAACCTGACACCGTGTTGCGATGCGCCGAGTGCGACGCGGTAGCCGACGACGACGCCGACGGCTGGCGCATTTACCGCGCGGACATACCCGATGAAGACGACGAGCCGGAGCTTGTCGCGTACTGCCCCCGCTACGCGTCGCGCGAGTTCGACTCCTGACCTCTCGTGGGCCAGAGGGAATCAAAGACGACCGGTTCCGTTCGCGCACTTGACTGGCTTGTCCCAGCTCTGAATCGGCAGTGTTGTGTTGGCCTTCAGTGTGATTGTTGGGTTTGTTGGTGCCTCTCGCCATCAAGTCTTCGACTGGCGGCTATGGGCGGAAGTCGGAACTGCGCTTGGAGCCGTGATGCTCGCCAGCTATACGGCGTGGCTTGCCAGGACGACCCGTGAGGAAGTAGGCGTGGCGATTGAGGAACAGCGTGCTCGTGATCGCCCCGTGATCGTTGCAACGACAATCGGCGTAGAGGATGCGCCGCTCGATCCGGCAGTCGGGCGGAGGGCCCGCGTCCTCACGATCGAACTCGCCAACGTGGGCCTGGGTCCGGCGCTCGACGTTCGGCTTCACGCGCGATATGACAGGCAAGCGACGCGTGAAAAGACGCTCGCCGTTGTCCCAGTCGCTTACAGGCGTGAAGTGCAGCTATCTCTTACAGGTCTAGACGAGCCGACCGAGGGCCTTGCGCTTCAAGCGGACTGATCCACTAATACACCCGAGCAGCATGACGGACGGATTTACGTACCCAAGAGGATAATGCCAAGCATCGGCCAAGAGAACCTCGCGACGGCGTAGGGTGCGTAAATCTGGTTCCGTCACTTTTGCAGGGAAATCTGAGCTGCACGGCTTCCCCCAGTTTGGCGGCCGAGACGGGCACGGGAGGAGCTTCACCGGCCGGTAAGCGCTTGATCGGTGTCGCGCAGAGAGCGCCTATTCCGGCCGGCAGACGGCCCGCAACGTTCGAGGTCGGGCATGCGGGTCTCAAGCGCTTCGGCCCGCCCGTCGATGTGTTTTCGGGGCCCGGGCGGCTCGCGAAGAACAGGGGGCTGGTGACAGTCCCGGGGAGATCGTGAGCGCTCGGACCCCGCTTGC
>JBKPJA010000196.1:0-4449 GCA_046730515.1 Actinomycetota bacterium
ATCAAGCGCCACTTCCGTGACAAGGGCTGGTCGGTGCGCGTGCCCCGCGGCCTGCAGGAGCTGAACGTCCAGCTGTCGCGGTTAATCGAGCAGCTCACGGTTCAGTTCGGACGCTCACCGACGATCTCCGAGCTTGCGAAGGCCGCGGGCACGGAGGAAGAGGAAGTCCTAGAGGCGCTCGAGTCCGGCCGCGCGTACTCGTCGCTCTCGCTCTCGACCGGCGGCTCGCAAGAAGACGGCGAGGAGCTTGATCCGCTCGAGTCGATTGGGACCGAGGAGCACGCGTACGAGGTGTCAGAGGACCGCGCGGTGCTGGCGCCCGGGTTCCGCGTTCTGGACGATCGCGAGCGGCGAATCTTGCATCTGCGGTTCTTCAAGGGATTGACCCAGTCGCAGATCGCGCAACAGGTCGGGATCTCGCAGATGCACGTGTCGCGGCTCATCCGGCGTTCGCTGGAGAAGATCCGTGCGGAAATCGTGGACGAGCAGGACGAGGTCCAGACGAAGAAGGCGGCGCGCGGCTGATTTCGGCTCCGCCGGGCACGGCGGAGGTCTTCGGCAAGTAGGTCTTCGGCAAGGGTCTGACCCTTGGGGTTGGCCGGGCGGGACCTGTCGTCTGTCGCGGAAGTGTGACGATCGCTCCACAGGAGACCGACCGGAGCCCGCTCGTACAATCCCAAGATGCAGACATCCGCGGAGCTCCGCGCGGGTTTCCGCGCTTTCTTCGAGTCGAAGGGCCACAAGTTCAGGTCCTCCGCCTCGCTGATTCCGCGTGCAGACGACCGCTCGACGCTGCTGACCACGGCCGGGATGCAGCCGCTGATGCCGTACTTCCTCGGCCGCGAGCAGCCGCCCGCGCCCCTGCTGACGACCGTTCAGAAGAGCTTCCGCACGCCTGACATCGACGAAGTCGGTATCGACGGCTACCACCTCACGTTCTTCGAGATGCTCGGCAACTTCTCGTTCGGCCAGTACTTCAAGGAAGGCGCGATCGACCTCGCGTGGGAGTTCATGTTCGAGCACATGAAGCTCGACCCGGAGAAGGTCTGGGTGAGCGTCTTCGCCGGAGATGCCGAGCTCGGGCTCGGCGAGGACGAGGTCGCGCTTCGGAAGTGGGAGGAGATCGGCCAGCCGGCCGAGCGGCTCGTCTTGCTGCCGAGATCCGAGAACTTCTGGTCGGTGGGAGGCCCAGGCCCATGCGGCCCCGACACGGAGATGTACTACGACCGCGGCGTCGAGCAAAGCTGCGGCGAGCCGGACTGCAAGCCAAGCTGCACGCGCTGCGAGCGCTTCCTCGAGTTCTGGAACCTCGTCTTCATGGAGTTCGAGCTGCACGCGGACGGCAAGCTGACTCCGCTTCCGAAGCAGAACGTCGACACGGGGATGGGCGTCGAGCGCACCGCCGCAGTCCTGCAGAACGTCATGACGGTCTACGAGACCGACATCTACCAGGCAATCATGCGCTGGATCGCCGACGAGAGCGGTGTCGCATACGGCGATTCGCCCGAAGCGACGAAGGCGCATCGCATCATCGCCGACCACGGGCGCGGAATGACATTCCTCGCCGCAGACGGCGTGACTCCGTCGAACGAGGGCCGCGGCTACGTCATGCGCAGAATCATCCGCCGCGCCGTGCAGCAAGCGCAGCGCATCGGCCTCGAGCCACCGTACCTCGCGCGTCTTTCCGACGTCGTCATCGAGCAGATGGCCGAGGGCTATCCGGAGCTCGAGCAGCATCGGACGGACATACACCGGATCCTCTCGGCGGAGGAGGAGCGCTTCGGGCAGACACTCGCGCGCGGCATCCGGCTGTTCGAGGAGGTCGCCGCCACGGGAGGGGACATCTCGGGCGAGGACGCCTTCCGCCTGCACGACACGTACGGCTTTCCACTGGAGCTGACGCAGGAGCTCGCCCGCGAGCGCGGCCTCAGCGTCGACGACGAGGAATTCACGCGGCTGATGCAAGAACAACGCGAACGTTCTCGCGCCGCCACGCAGGACGTCGACGTTCAGGTGTCCGCCGACGTGAAGACGGAGTTCGTCGGCTACGAGAAGACCGACGTGCTGACTGCGATCGCGTCGCTCGTGCAGCTGGAGGACGACCTCTTCCAGGCGAAGCTCTACGAGTCGCCGTTCTATCCCGCTGGAGGCGGCCAGGTCTCCGACACCGGGTACATCGTCAATGAGGAGACCGGCGAGCAGGCGAGATTGCGCGAGGCGATCAGGCTCGAGGGTGACGACCAGGTGCTCGTCTTCGATGGCAGCGGATTCGGCGAAGGCGATCGGGTGCGAGCGGTCGTGCCGTGGTCCGTGCGCTTCCCGACGATGGCGAACCACACCGCGACGCATCTCCTGCACAAGGCGCTGCGGGACGTGCTCGGGAATCACGTTCGCCAGGCGGGCTCGGCGGTGCGGCCCGACAAGCTGCGCTTCGACTTCACGCACGGCGCCGCGCTGACGACCGAGGAGCGCGAGGAGATCGAGCGGCACGTCAACGAGAAGATCTTCGAGAACCTGCCGGTGCACGCGTTCATTACGCCGATCGAGGAAGCGCGCAAGCTCGGCGCGATGATGCTGTTCGGCGAAAAGTACGGCGAGGAGGTCCGCGTGGTCGAGATCCCCGGCTACTCGCGTGAGCTCTGCGGCGGCACCCACGTGCGCTCGACTGCTGAGATCGGCCCGTTCGTCATCCTTTCCGAGGGTTCGGTCGGCGCGGGTTCGCGCCGGATCGAGGCACTCACCTCCGGCGAGGCCTACGCGTATCTCCACGGCGGGTTCCGCGAGGCAGAAGAGCTGCGCGCGGAGCTCGAGCGCACGCGCAAAGAAGCACGCAAGCCGCGTGCGGCTTCGCCGGTCGACTTCACGATCGTCGACAGCGAGGGGAACGTCCTGTTCGTCGAGACCAAGGCGCTCAAGGGCGGCGAGCTGCGTGACTTCTCCGACCGCGTGCGTCAACAGGAGAAGGCAGCGGGAGTCATCGTCGGCTCGGTCGACGACGGGCGCGCGTACCTCGTGGTCAATCTCGACGAGTCGCTCGTGGGGCGGGGGCTCGATGCGTCGAAGCTCGTCCGCGAGCTCGGACGTCACATCGAGGGAGGAGGCGGCGGCCGTCCCACGCTTGCCGAGGCGGGCGGGAGGAACCCGGCCGGTCTGCGTGACGCGCTGCAGGCGGGGAAACGAGCGATCGCCGACTCCTTGAAGTGAAGGTTCTCGCGCTCGACTTCGGCCGGGCACGCACCGGGGTCGCCGTCAGCGATCCGACCGGAACGCTCGCGCGCCCCCTCGGCGTGGTCGAGCACGCGGCGACCAAGGACGGCCTTGAACGGATCGCGAAGCTCGTCGCCGACCAGCGCGCGGAGACCGTCGTCGTCGGTCTGCCACTCACGCTCGCGGGGGAACGCGGAGAGCAGGCCCGCGAGACGGAGCGCTTCGTCGAGCTCTTGTCGGCCGAGCTCGACATTCCGGTCGTGACCTTCGACGAGCGGTTCACGACCGACCTCGCTCAGCAGACGCCGTCGCGGGAGGAGGAGGACGCCCGAGCAGCGGCGCATCTTCTCTCCGGCTACCTCACGTGGTCGAGCGGCGCCCGGGCGTGATGCCGCCGAAGCCTGGGCGGCCGCCGCAGCAGCGGCCGTCGCAGCGACAGGTCACGCGCCGGCGGACAATCGCACTCGCGCTGCTCGTGCTCGCGCTCGGCGGCGTCGGGTGGGCGGCGGTGAGCGCGATCGGCGGGAGCGGCTCGAAACACAGCGCCGTGTCGAGCGACAGCTCGCTCATCTACACGACGGAGACGATCACGACGAACGGCAAGACGACGCAGACCGTGATCGCGATGCCGAAGCCGTTTCGCATCGTCTTTCCGGAGGGATTCACCGTGAAGCAGATGGCCCTGCGTACCGCCGCCGTCGGGCGGATCGCCCAGGCGGAACGCGGTGTGCCGACGAGACTCGCGAAGCGCGGCTACCTCGGCGCAGTTCGCCGCAGCGACGGTCCTGCCTGCTTTCGCCGCAAACCGAAGGGTCTCGAGGGATTCCTCTTTCCCGCGACCTACGACTTCTTCGCTCAGACCACGAACCAGCAGCTCGTACAGCAGCAGCTCGACGCCTTCTGCGAGAACTGGCTCCGCGTGGATCTGAGCTACGCCAGCTCCAAGAACCTGACCCCGTACGACGTGCTGATCATCGCCTCGATGGTGGAAAAGGAGACGCTCTCACCCGACGAGCGGCCGCTCGTCGCCGCGGTGATCTACAACCGCCTGCACAAACGGATGCCGCTCGGCATCGACGCGACGCTCCGCTACGGGCTCGACATCCCGCCGACGCAGTCGATCACCGAGTCCGAGTTGAACAGCTCGTCGCCGTACAACACCCGCAACCGTCTCGGGCTGCCGCCGACGCCGATCGCGAACCCCGGGCTCGCTTCGATGCAGGCCGCAGCCCACCCGGCGCA
>JBKPJA010000197.1:0-5188 GCA_046730515.1 Actinomycetota bacterium
GACGCGCGAATACTCGATCGCCTGCGTCAAGAGGAAGGTCAGTCCCATCAGGAACGTCAGCAGCAATCCCGCCTGCAGGCCGGCCCGGTTGCCGCGCTTGACCGACTGCAGGGCCCAGTGGATGGTGAAGCTGGAAGTCACAAGGATCGTCGTGTTGATGCCGGCGACGAACACCGGCAGGTGGAACGGAGGTGTCGGCCACGGCGTCTTGTTCACGACGCGCACGAAGAAGTACGCAGTGAAGAACGACCCGAAGAGCATGATCTCGGAGGCGATGAAGAGGAACATTCCGAGCACGCGCGCATCGACCCGCGAGCTGTGATGCGCGGGCGGTGGGCCGTGGTGCGCGACTGCTTCGGAGTGCACGGCCATCAGGACGGCACCGTCTCACGCTCGAAGACGACGTGCTCCACTGGAACCTTCGCCTCGGCGCGCAGCCGCTCGATGAGGTCGCGCCGCAGCCAGCCCGAGCGCTCGGGGCCGAACGTCGACACGATGATCTCGTCGACGCGCTCTTCGCGCATGGCTTCCATCGCCGCGGTGAACGGATCGGGGTGCGCGACCTGGCCGTGCGCGTCGATCCCTGTTCCGCGCAGCTCGGCGAGAGCGCGCTTGAGGCGACGTTCGGCGTCCGGGTGGGAGGCCTCGGTCGGATCGCTCTGCGGAGAGACGATCAGGAAGCTGGCCCGGCTCTCGCCGGCGCGTTCGCGAATCCTCTGCAACAGGGTTTCTCCCAACACGGTCTCGTTGGCGATCACGAGGACGTTCGCCTCACCCTCGCCCTCGGTGCGGACGTCGACGACCACGTGCTCGACGGGGACGTCGCCCGCGGCGCTGCGGATCTTGTCGACGACGTTGCGCCGCAGCCAGCCGGACTTCTGTTGCGGATGGGTGGCGATGAGGATCTCGTCCACCGGCGGCTCGAGCTGTGCGAGTGCGTCGCGCACCGCCGTCACGGGATCGGTCTCGACGACAAGGCCGTGGGCCGCGATCTCCTCGCCGTGCAACAGCCCGAGCGTCTTCTCCAGCCGCCGACCCGCTGAGGCGCGGCGCGTGTCCACGTACACGACGTAGCCGCGCTCCGGCTGGTTGACGGGCGCCACAACCGTCACCTGGAGATCGTCGTGCTCCGACCGCCTGCGCTCGATCGCGTCGATCAGCCCGCGGCCGGTAACCGTCTCGTTGGCGACGACGAGCACGTGCATCACTCGGCCCTCACCGGTGTGCCCGCGGGCTCACGTACGCCGCCGAGCACCGCGTGCCGTGCGCCCGGCGTGCCGTACTCATACGGGTTGCCGATCACCTGCGGGACCTCGTCGAAGTTGAACACCGGCGGCGGCGATGACACCTGCCACTCGAGCGTCAGCGAACGCCAGGGGTTCGATTCCGCGACGGCGCCGAAGCGCCAACTCTTGACCATGTTGTAGAGGAAGACGATCGTCGAAGCGCCAAGTGCGAACGACGCGACCGAGATGAACAGGTTCCAGTCCTTGAAGACCGGGTCGTAGTCGGAGACGCGGCGCGGCATTCCCTGCACGCCGATCAGGTGCATCGGGAAGAACGTCGCGTTGAAGCCGATAAAGGTCAGCCAGAAGTGGAGCTTCCCGAGCCGCTCGTCGTACATGCGGCCGGTCATCTTCGGGAACCAGTAGTAGATCCCGGCGAAGATCGTGAACAGCGAGCCGCCGAAGAGCACGTAGTGGATGTGGGCCACAACGAAGTACGTGTCGCTGACGTGGATGTCGATCGGCACGGCGCCGAGGTAGATCCCCGAAAGGCCGCCGATAACGAACATCGAGACGAACCCGAGCGCCCAGAGCATCGGCGTCGAGAAGTTGATCTTCCCCTCCCAGACCGTGGCTAACCAGGAGAAGACCTTGATCCCCGTCGGGACGGCGATCAGAAGCGTCGTGATCATCATCGGCACGCGCAGCCACGGCGCCATTCCGGAGACGAACATGTGGTGCGCCCAGACGCTGAAGCCGAGGACGAGGATCGCGAGCAGGCTCAGTGCCATCAGGCGGTAGCCGAAGATCGGCTTGCGCGCCATCACGGAGATCACCTCCGAGGCGATCCCGAAGCCGGGCAGCATCATGATGTAGACGGCCGGGTGCGAATAGAACCAGAAGATGTGCTGGTAGCCGAGCGGATAGCCACCGCCCGCGGTCTCGAAGAAGCTTGTGTGCATCACGCGGTCGAACATGACGAAGAACTGCGAGCCGGCGATGAACGGCGTGGCGATCACGACGAGCAGCGACGTCGTGAAGTTCGCCCAGACGAGCAGCGGCATGCGCCAGAACGTCATCCCGGGGGCACGCATGGTGATGATCGTGACCAGGAAGTTGAGCGCGGTCATGATCGACGACGCACCGGCCCACTGGACGCCCATGTTGAAGAAGATCGTCCCGAGCGGCTGATGCACCGAGAGTGGCGCGTAGCCGGTCCAGCCGGCCGCGAACGCACCGCCGGGGACGATGAACGAGCAGAGCATCATGATCCCGGCGATCGGCAGCAGCCAGTAGGAGAGTGCGTTCAGGCGTGGGAACGCCATGTCGGGCGCGCCGAGCATCAGCGGCACGACGAAGTTCGCGATCCCGGCGAATGCAGGGATCACGAAGAGGAAGATCATCAGCGACGCGTGGACGCTGAAGAGCCCGTTGTAGGTCTGGTTGTCGAAGAACTGCATCCCGGGCTTGGCGAGCTCGGCGCGCACCATCAGCGCGAGCAATCCGCCGGCGAGGAAGAAGAAGATCGTCGTCGTCAGGTACTGGATCCCGATCACCTTGTGATCGGTGTTCACGCGGAAGTAGTCCTTCCACGAGTACGCGCCGTGGCCTGAGTGGTCCTCGGGCACCGTCGGCGCGCCGATCGCGTAGCGCGCCCAGTAGTCGAACGCGCCGATGCCCGCGAGGAATCCGATCGGCAACGCGATCAGCGCACCGACGAGCACGATGATCGAGCCGAACCAGATCGGGTGCCAGCCGCCCCACCAGCGGCAGAGGACGACGATCCCGCAGCCGATCCCGAAAAACAGCGGCGCCATCCACGCGGCGCGAAGGAAGCCCGGGTGTAGGAGCCGTCGCCAGCCGCCGGGCGGCGGAGGCGGGCCCTGCGCGACGTGGACTTCGTGCGGCTCGGCGACCGTCGTCGTCATTGCTTGCTCGCCCACTGGTCGAATTGCGAATCGGGCACGACCCTGGTCTGCGCGCGCATCAGCGCATGGCCCAGGCCGCACAGCTCGGTGCAGACGACAGGGTAGGTGCCGATCCGGTCCGGTGTGATGTGCAGCGTCGGGTGGATGCCGGGAACGAGGTCCTGCTTCTGCGAAAACTCAGGCACCCAGAACGAGTGGATGACGTCCTTCGACGTCATGCGCAGGACGACGGAGCGATTCACCGGGAGCATTAGGACGTCCGATTCCTTGTTCTTGTACTCCGGGTAGTAGAACGACCACTTGAACTGCTGCGCGACGACGTCAACGTGGAGCGGATTCGCGCCGGCAGCGTCGTCCTTCGCCAGCACGATTGCGCTGACGATCGTGATCGCCGTGACGAGCAGGAACGGGATCGCCGTCCACGTGATCTCGAGCCCCGTGTGCCCGTGAATCGGCGGCCCGTCCGAGTCGTCGTCCGGCGGTCGGCGGAACTTCCAGATCGCGTAGCCGAGCACGGCCGCGACGATCGAGAAGATGAAGAGGCAGATCCCGGTGACGAACCAGAAGACGAAGTGGATCCGTCCGGCCTCGCGCGAGGCGGACTCGGGGAGCCAATTCGGCAGAACCGCCACCAGGACGCCGAGAGCTCCGGCGACGACCGCGAAGAGGCATAGCTGGACGATCGAGCCGCGACGCACGCTGGCCGCGAATCTACTGGAAGCAGCGGCTTTGCGGGGGAGTTTCCGTCGGGCGGCGATCGGGAATCAGGGAGCGACCCCCGAAAGGAGGTTGTTTTGGGAATTGGAGTCGGAATCTTCCTGATCGCCGTCGGCGCGATCCTCGCCTTCGCCGTGCACGCCACGACGAACGGTGCTGTGAACCTGCACACCGTCGGCTGGATCCTCATCGCCGTCGGAGCGGTGGGCATCCTGCTCTCGCTGCTGTTCTGGCAGTCGTGGGCAGGCCCCGGCTACTGGTCGCGCCGGCGCACGTACGTGGATGACGGCCCTCCGGCCGGACCACCGCCCTACTAAAAACGAGAACGGGGTCAGACCCCAGCGGGGTCTGACCCTTTTTTAAGGATTCCGAGCGACGTAGCCGATCACGCCGGCCAACTCGTGCGGCCGCGACCACATGGGCCAGTGGCTCGTGGGCAGGTCGACGTACGTGACGTTGCGCAGCTCTGCGAGGCCGGCGAGGAACGCGTAACCCTTCTCCGCCGCCTCCTTGTACTGCTCGGACGTGAACCCTGTGCAGATGACCGTGCTCGGGATATCGAGGCGGCGGTCGTCCGTGAACACGTGCGCTTCGCGGAGCACGCCGCCCGGCTCGGGCACCGCGCGCCGCCGGAACGTCTCGAGCTGCTCGTCGCTGAGGCCGTCGAGGTTCTCCTCGGCTGCGAGCTTTTCCCGCGAAGGCATAGGCAGCTCGACATCCGCGAAGTCGGCGTCGCCGGCACCCTTCCCCGGTCCCGTGTCGACGTAGACCATCGCGGCGATCTGCTCGGGAACATGGTCGCTCGCGGCGTACCCGGAGAAGCCTGCACCGCTGTGCACTGCGAGCGCCACACGATTCCCCGCGGCCTTTACGGCGTCGCAGATCGCGTCGACGTGGTCGGACAGCGTGATCGCTGAGCGATCGGCGTCAACGGAATCGAGCCCGGGCAGCGTGAGCGCCGTGACGTCGTGGCCGTCGGCGCGGAGCACGGGGACGACGTCGTCCCAGGCCCAAGCACCGAGCCAGAATCCGGGAACCAAGATGATCGGTGCGGAGGCCACGGCGCGACCCTACCGAGCGGTCGGAGTCTCGATGCGGAAGATTGGATGATCTGGAGCGATGCGGCGGAGCTCGTCAGCCGTCGAATCCGCGTCGACACCGCCGAAGAACTGGCCAACCTCCCATTTCCAGCGGCGAAGGTATGCGCGAAGAATCGGCTCCTTGTCTTCGTCCGCGATCTCTGATCCGATGAAGCGCTCGCGCCGTCGACCGAGCAGGAGCGTTCCTTCGCGTGACGCGCGCAGGTTACGGACCCAC
>JBKPJA010000198.1:0-6337 GCA_046730515.1 Actinomycetota bacterium
CTACGAGCCGAACACCTCGTTGAAGGCGTCGATGTAGGCCTGCTCGTTGCCTGACGGCCCTTTCAGGACCATCGACAGCGGGGTCTCAGGCTTGTTGTAGAAGAACGCGTCGGCGCGCTCCTTGTGGCCGGTGTTGACGAGGATCTTGTACGCCTTCTCGTTGAACAGCGGCCGTCCGTTCGCGAGGAAGTTCTTCGCGATCCACGGAGCCTGTTCCATGTTGTTGATGAAGGTCTCGAACTTGTCCTGGTGCTTCGAGCCCTTGAGCATCATCTCCGCGTCCATCCAGCCGCGTAGACCTTCCTTGGGGGTCGCGAGCTTGATCTTTGGGCCTTTCGCATCGGCGACGCGTGCGTCGGTGCCGATGTTCTCCACCGTGAGCCAGGCCGACTCGTCGGTGAGTGCGCGGATCACCTCGGTGTTCTGCGAGACGAGCTTGAGGACGTTCGGCTTCAACGCCTTCAGATACTGCTTCGCCCGGGAGATCTCCGCGTTCGTCATGTTGTACGGCTTCTTCGCGCCCGTCGCCTGCCCGCCCAGAGCCATGAGGTCTGTCGGCTGGTTCTCGAGCACGATCTTCTTCTTGTACTTCTTGTCGAGCAGCGCGTGATACGACGTGGGCTTCGTCTTCACGTGCTTCGGGTTGTAGTAGATCGGCAGGCTCGACCAACCGAACGGATAACCCATCTGGTTCGACCCCGCCTTCCAGAACGGGATGTGCAGCGCAACCGAATAGAGCTGCTTCGACACCGGGAACGACTTGATGTCGAACGGCTCGATCAACCCTTCCTTGTAGAACTTCGGCACCCAGAGGGCGTCCTCGGACGAGATGTCCCACTGAGCCCCGCCGCGCTTGACCTTGATGTACGCATCGGCGTCGTCGCTGATCAGCTGCACGCGACCGCCGATCTGAGTCTTTGCCTTCACCTGCTGCAACTGGTTCGAGAAGTAGTGATCGGACCACGTGAGCCAGTTGAGGGTCACTCCACCCAGCTCGATGGCCATCGCCTGCTGCGCGAACCGGCCCGCAGCGGTTAGGCCGAGCGCCCCGGCGGCGCCTCGACGCAACAGCCGTTCGCGGGTCAGAGGGCGATCGAACTCGTTCATCTGCCTCCTCCTCTCTCGCCCCACCAGCAAGGGCGGACCACACTGCCCCCCGGCGAGCGAACTTACCATCATGCGGACGCGCCGTCTACCATGTGGAACCGAGCCGCGCGGGTGCGTAGAGTCGGCGCATGATGGGAGCTGATCGTGTCCGCGTCGGCATCGTCGGCTGCGGGATGGTCGCGCAAGCGGAGCACCTGCCGAACCTCCTCCAGCTTTCGGACCGCTTCGAGATCGCCGCTCTCGCCGATCCGAGCGTGACGGTGTGCGAGGCGATGGCGGCGCGGTATTCCGTCGGGAGGGTCTTCGACGATCACCGCCGCCTGCTGGATGCCGGGGGGCTCGACGCCGTCGTCGTCTCGGCACCGGCGGCGACACACGTGCAGATCACGCTCGACGCGCTCGACTCGGGCCTCCACGTGTTCGTCGAGAAGCCACTCTGCATCACACTGGCCGATGCCGACCGGATCGTCGCGGCGCGCGACCGCGCCGGCAAGGTCGTTCAGGTCGGCTATATGAAGCGGTTCGATCCGGCGTGGGAGCGGATGCTTTCGGAGCTGCCGGACTCCGCAGCAGAGATCCGTTACGTCCGTGTCATGTGCCACGACCCGGAGTGGGTGCCGTTCTTCGCGGAGGGCGACATCGTCAAGGGGACGGACGTCCCGCGCGAGGTGATCGAAGCAACCCGCACCGTCGAAGCGGAGCAGGTCGAGGCGGCCGTCGGGACGGCGACGCCCGAAGCGATCTTCGCGTTCTCGGACGCGTACCTGGGGAGCATGGTGCACGACGTCAACGTCGTGCACGGGCTGTTCGAGCGGCTCGGGGAGCCGGTGCCGGGCCGCGTCGTCGACGCCGCCTGGTGGAACGAGGGCCGCGTGATCACGGGCTCCGTGGGGCTCGCGAACGGCGCGCGCTGGGACAGCGCCTGGATCCAGCTCCTCGGCATCCGTGAGTACCAGGAGCGGGTCGCGTTCTACTTCGGCAACTCGTTGCGGCAGCTGACCTTCCCCTCGCCGTGGCTGAGGCAGTCGCCGACGCGTTACGAGCGGAGCGAGGCGGACGGTCTCGACCGCGTCGTACAGACGTACGAATCACATCGTGAGTCGTTCGTGCAGGAGCTCGTCGGCTTTCACGATTGTGTTGTCGGCGGTGCCGAGTCGCGCACGCCCCCGGAGCAGGCACGGATCGACATGGAACTGCTGACGAACATGTTCCTCGCGGCTACGTAACGAGCGGGACGCGCGGATCCTTCTCCATCTCGTCCCACGTCCCGCGAATCCACTCGAGCTCGGGGTCGTCGGACGCGGCCATCGAGCGCCGGTCGCCGGCAAGCGCATTGAGGTAGTAGAGGTCGTAGCCGTGCGCGGCGCAGGTCGTGTGATAGCCGAACGGGACGAGCATGAGGTCACTGTCGCGAACCGTCGCGGTCACGTCGACGCTGTGGCTCGGGCTGTACAGGCGCTGCACGGCGAAGGCTGCCGGATGCCGCGTGCGGTAGTAGTACGTCTCCTCGAGCACGACTTCGCCCGGCGGCTTGTCTTCGTCGTGCTTGTGCGGCGGATAGCTCGACCAGTTCCCCGCAGGGGTGAAGACCTCGACGACGAGGATTCGCTCCGCGGGGAACTCGGGCTTGACGATGTGGTTGATCTGCCGCGTCGCGTTGCCCGCGCCGCGCACCTCGATCTCCACGTCGTCGGGTGTGATCAGGGTCGGTTCTCGCCGCGTCTCGCAGCGCGCGGCGCAGACAGCAACCTCTCCGTCCGTCTGCACCCGGAACGCCGAGTCGCGAGGAAGGTAGAGCGCCCACGGCATCCCCGCGAACACGTTGTCCCTTCCGCCGAGCTCCCACGCGTCGCCGTCGACTTCGACACGACACGTTCCGCCGAGCGGCACCAACACGACCTCCGCGTCGTCGGCGCTACGCGTGAAAGAACCGTTCCGCACTTCGAACAAGAGGTAGCGCCAGCCTGCCGAGTCGGGTGACACGCGCTCCCACTCTCCCGCCCTGAGCAGGTACTCGCTCACACGAGAGCGCCCATGAGCTCGTCGAGTCGCGGCATCGCCTCCGAGCAGGCGACCTGCGTCGCGACGATCGCACCGGCGGCGTTGCCGAGGCGCACGCCTTCCGCGAGACCGAGCCCACGGACGATCGCGTACCCGAGCCCGGCGGCGAAAGCGTCGCCGGCGCCGAGGCCGTTCACCACCTCCACGGGCACACCGGCGACGTTCGTCCGTTCGCCGTTCTCGAACAGCGTCGCGCCTTCGCCGCCGCGCTTGACGATCACGGCCGGCGCGCCGGACTCGAGAACTGCGTCGAGCCCGCCGGCCGCGGCGATCTCGTCCTCGTTGCCGACGACCACGTCCGCCGTGGCGGCGGCATCGCGTGCGAGCGCCCGATACTCGCCGGGGTCCTCCCACAGGCTGGGGCGCCAGTCGAGGTCGAACACCGATGTGCCTCGGTGCGCGCGCAAGACATCGAGCGACGTGTCACGGCTCGGCGACTGCGCAAGTCCGGTGCCGGTGACGAACAAGACGGCGGCGGTCGCGACCTCTTCCTTGTCGAAGTCGTCCGGGGACAGCTGCCAGTCGGGCGCCGTGGGACGGCGGTAGAACAGGATCGGGAAGTCGTCGGGAGGCCAGATCTCGCAGAACGTCGGCGGCGTCAGCCAATCCGGGTCGACACGCAGGAAGCGTACGTTGACTCCCTCTCCCGCGAGGAAGTCGCGCACGAACTCGCCGTGACCCTCGTCGCCGACGCGCGACACGATCGCCGTGCGCACGCCGAGCCGCGCGAGACCCGTGCAGACGTTGCCGGCGAAGCCGCCGACGAATCGCGTGTACGTGCGCACCTCGCGCAACGGCGTGCGGAGCTGATTCGGATACAGATCGACCCCGACGCGGCCGAATACCGCCGCCTCGATCACGACAGCGAGCCCCTCACGTATTGGAGGTTCCGTTCCTCGACCTCTCGCACCGCAGGAAGATCGTCGACGCGGACGGCCATGCGATCCTGCTCGAGGACGGCGTAACCGTCGAGGCCTCGCACCGCAGGCTCCGTGAGGAACTCGCGCAGCGGAACGACGCCTTCGCCGAAGGGGCAGAAGATTCCCTCCGTCCAGGCTTCGTCCATGTCGACCTCGCCGCGGCGCAGGCGCGCGAGCACGTCGGCGTCAACGTCCTTCAGGTGCAGGTGGACGAGCCGGTCGCCGTGGCGTCTCACCTGCTCGACGGGATCTCCGCCGCCGACCACCGTGTGGCCGGTGTCGATGCAGAGGCCGATACGGGTCGTGCGCTCGAGGATCGCATCGGTCTCGCTCGGTGTCTCGACATACGAGGCGGCGTGCGGGTGAAGAGCCGCGCGCAGGCCGCGCTCGTGGCACAGCTCGGCCGCGCGTTCGAGCCGCTCGGCCGCATCGTCGAACTGCCCGGACGACCATCCGTTGCGACGATTGGCGATCATCGTGCGCTCCGGCCGTTCGGCGTCCGCGAGCAGGACGATCCCGCCCCCGGTTGCGGCGAGCACGTCGGTCGTTCGCTCGAGCTCGGCCAGGTCCTCGCGGAACGCATCTTCGTCGTCCAGCCTCAGCGGCAAGAACGTCGCCACGAGCTCGACGTCGAATGCGGTGGCGAGCTCCGCCGCTGCGGTCCCGTTGTCCGCGAAGTACCCCGGCGGTCCCGTCTCGAGCGCGCGGTAGCCCATCGCCGTCACGGTTTCGAGCAGCGGACGCGGCGGCACGAGATCGGGACGGTCGATCGTCTGCTCCCAGATGCCCCACGACACCGGCGCGGTGGCGAGCCGGAGGCCGTTCACATCGCCGCCTTCGCAGCGGCTCGGCGGGCCAGTCCGAAGCGAACGGCGCGGCGGGACGCCCGCATCGTCTGCGGCAGTGCGAATGCGAGCGCGAGCACCAGCAGGGAAGCGGCGAGCAGCATCGACGCGAGCGCGTTCACCTCGGGCGTGATTCCGAACCTGATCTGTGTGTAGATGTAGATCGGAAGCGTGATCTGCGTTCCGATCAGGAAGTACGTGATGATGAACTCGTCGAGCGACAGGGTGAACGCGAGCAGGGCACCGGCGACGATCGCGGGCAGGATCAGCGGAAACACGACGCGCCGCAAGCGCTGGAACGCGTTTGCGCCGAGATCTGCGGCCGCGCGCTCGAGCGAGCGATCGAATCCCTGCAGGCGCGCGGCGACGAGCAGGATCACGAACGGCGTCGTATAGACGCTCTGTCCGATCACCACGGTCTGCGGCGACAGCTGCATGTGCAGCGGCCCGGTGAAGAGCACCAGCAGGCTGACGCCGATCAGCAGGCCGGGAATCATGATCGGGAGGATGAAACCGACGCGAATCGTGTCGCGGAACCTCAGCCGCGAGCGCACGAGCGGGAACGCGGCGGCAGTGCCGACGACGACGCTGACCGCGGTCACCTCGAGCGCAACCTCGAGCGTCGTGCGCAGCGCGTCGTGGATCTGGTAGTTCGAGATCGCCGAGCGGTACCACTTCAGGGTCCAACCGGTGATCGGAAATGTCCCGTAGCGGTTCGCGTTGAAGCTGAAGAGGACGAGCAGCGCGATCGGCCCAAACAGGAAGATGTAGATCGCGAGGCCGTACAGGCCGAGTCCCCAGCGCGCGACCCGGGCTCGACGCGAGATGACTTCCACGTCAGCCGCCATAGGCCTCGGGCGCCGAGAGTGAACGACGAAAGACGATCAGGAGCAACAAGACGAATGCGGCGATCAGGAGCGACACGGCGGCACCGCGCGTGTACTCCGCCGCCTGGAAGAAGTTGACGACGAGGTTCCCGATCATTACGCCGCCCGTACCGCCGACGATCTGGGGTGTCAGGTACTCACCGATGATCGGGATGAAGACGAAGATCACCGCTGTAACGATCCCCGGCCGGATCTGCGGTACGAGGATGCGCCGGATCGCCCCGAGGGGCGTCGCGCCGAGATCCATCGCTGCGCGCAGCTGATCCCAGTCGAAGCGCTCGATCGACGAGTAGAGCGTCAACGCGGCGAAGGGGAAGTACAGGTAGACGAGCACGAGCACCACGGCCGGACGGTCGTAGAGGAAGACGCCGAGTGGATGGTGCGTGATCCCGGTCCAGAGGAGAAAGCGGTTCAGGACGCCCTTCTCGCCGAGGATCGTCAGCCACGAGTACACGCGCAGCAGATAGCTCGTCCAGAACGGCACGACGACGAGAACGAGCAGCGGCGCGCGCAAGCG
>JBKPJA010000199.1:0-11097 GCA_046730515.1 Actinomycetota bacterium
CGAAGCTCCCAGAGCGCTCGCATCAGCAGCCGATAACGGCCCTCGAGCACGACCGGTGCAGCCGAGACAGCGATCGTCGCCAGCGGATCCCGCTCCGGCTGGATATGCGGCGGGAGGAGCGTTGGGGCCTGCCTCATGCGCTTCCTTCCAGCAACCACGTGCAGCATGCCACCTCCTGCCAGCCGAGATCGGCGCCCCCGGTTGATCAGCGTCGGGGTACGCGAGGAAGGACGACGGGTCAATCTTTCGGGGAAGGCTGCGAGGGCTTGTGCGCTGGCCGCAGAAGATCGAGAAGCCCAAAGTGACGCGGTGCCGACGGTGGTCTGATGGAGCGGGCGATGCCGTCAGATTTCTGGCGGCAAATGGACGGGCGTTTGACGGTTCGGGACGGAGGGGGACCAGTCAGCGTCAGCGAACGATCGTTTCGCTTCGGAAGACGTGTCGAAGTCGCGCGTGAACTTGCTGTCGCGATCGCGGATCAGGAAGCGAATGGTGTCGACCGCGCCGCTAACGGCGGCGAGTGGGCTCGTGACGGATTCTGTATCGAATTAGGGATGCTGGAGGCGCATCTCGCCGGGCGTCATCGGTTCTGCGTGCAAAGGCAAACTTGTGATAAAATCCACATTTGAGACACCGATTAAGTCGCGCTGACTGCCCAGATGTGGCTGTCGAGCCGCCAGCTTCTTCTTCCTCGATGAATCGCATCTCAGCCAATGGCTGAGACAACCGTTGGAGGCAATCGCTTCCAGGGTAATGCTTGGTTCTCAAAGGAGCACAACATGACAACTCTGGTTCGCTTCGATCCCTATCGTGAGGCGACTGCGCTACAAGGTGAGATGGGCCGCTTCTTGAATCTGTTCGGTGCGGGGTACGGCAATACGACACCGGCCGTGTGGGCTCCGGCGATGGATGTCTGGGAGACCGAGGACGAGATCGTCTACGCCTTCGATCTGCCCGGCATCCCGAAGGAAACGGTGTCGATCGAGGTCGACAACGCTGTGCTGACGGTCACCGCTGAGCGTGAGCGCTCACAGGAAGTCTCGGCCGACCGGCTGTACCGGTTCGAGCGCCGGTACGGCAGCTTCTCGCGGACGATCGGGCTGCCGCAGGGCGTGTCCGAGGATCAGATCTCGGCTCGCTACAACAACGGCGTGCTCGAAGTCCACGCTAAGAAGGCCGAGGTCGAGAAACCGCGCCGAATCCAAATCGGCAACGGCAAGCCCGCGATCGAGGGCAAGGCGACGAAAGCGTAGAGCGCACAGCCGCTGAAACGCACCGGAGGCGGCCAAGCTGGCCGCCTCCTGCCTTCTCAGCCTCGCTGCGGAGCCGCGCGTCCTCGCCTGAAAGGGGTCAACACCCCTCGCGCAGGCGGGCGGCTCGCTGCGCTGCGCGCTCCGCGTTCTCGGTGCGTCCGTGCTTGCGCTCATGGGCCGCGTGCAGCTCGAAGAACTCAGCGATTTGCGTTACGTCGGGGTGGTTTGCGGGGTGAACCTTGCGCAGCACCTCGATCGTCTCCTGCGCCTCGCGGATTCGCTCGGCGAACCTCTCGTTCATTGCGTCATCTTCTCAGTTCGCCGCGCAGCGGAAACACGGGCCGTGGACGACCTGGCCGACGCCAGCTGATCGGAGTCGTGCCTAGGGCATAGAGGCGGTCCGTGAGCTCGGTCGGCTCGCAGCCAACTCGTCGTTGAGCCCGCCGACGGTCTTCAAGAGTGGGTCGCTCGCGCCGATGCCGACCTTCTCCAAGCCCGACGATCTGGTCACCGCAACGGCTGATCGTGGCGCAGATCGAGATGACTTCGCAGGATCGTCGTGTGGGGAGTAGGATGGTTGCACTGGCCCTGCGTGCCAGGACGCCGGCCGAGGCCCAACGGCATCGACGCGCCACCTAACGCGCGCGAGATGAGGGACTAAGGCAAACAGAGTTCGCCACGCAGGGCTCTCTTCTCTCGGCACGGAACGACCGTTTGTTTCACGGTTCGGAAGCTCCGCTGCGCGAGTCCGATCAGGCTTGGCGTCGAAAGGGATGTGGTGCTTGTGGTCGCACAGACAGAGACCGAGATCGTCGAGGGGATCGGCGCCGACTACGCGGTCAAGTACGGCTTCTCGAATCCGGATGAGGCCGGCGACTACTTCTTCAAGTCGGGACGCGGCGTTTCGCACGAGGTCGTCGAGGCGATCGCGGAGCACAAGAACGAGCCAGCGTGGATGCGAAAGGTGCGGCATCGCGCGTTGGACTACTTCTTCGCCCGGCCGCTGCCTACGTGGGGAGGAGACCTTTCCGGCATCGACTTCGAGAGCATTTACTACTACATCAAGCCGACCGAGACGCAGGCCGAGTCGTGGGAGGACCTGCCTGCCGACATCAAGGACACCTGGGACAAGCTCGGCATCCCAGAGGCGGAGAAGAAGTACCTCGGCGGCGTCGGCGCCCAGTACGAATCCGAGGTCGTCTATCACAAGCTGCAACAGCAGTTGATCGACCAAGGCGTGCTCTTCCTCGACATGGACTCGGGCCTGCGCGAGCACGAGGAGATCGTCAAGCAGTACTTCGGAACGATCATCCCTTCGAACGACAACAAGTTCGCCGCCCTGAACACGGCTGTCTGGTCGGGCGGCTCTTTCATCTACGTGCCGCCCGGCGTCCGTATCGAGCTGCCGCTGCAGGCCTATTTTCGGATCAACGCGGAGAACATGGGCCAGTTCGAGCGCACGATGATCATCGTCGACGAAGACGCGTACGTGCACTACGTCGAGGGCTGCACGGCGCCGATCTACTCGAGCGACTCGCTGCATTCCGCCGTCGTCGAGATCGTCGTCAAGAAGGGCGGCCGCTGCCGCTACACGACGATCCAGAACTGGTCGAACAACGTCTACAACCTCGTCACCAAGCGGGCCGTCGCCTATGAGGGTGCGACGATGGAGTGGGTCGACGGCAACCTTGGCTCGAAGCTGACGATGAAGTACCCCGCGATCTGGCTGATGGGCGAGCACGCCCACGGCGAGGTGCTCTCGATCGCCTTCGCCGGCAAGAACCAGCACCAGGATGCAGGCGGCAAGGTCGTCCACGTCGCGCCGAACACAACCTCGCTGATCACCTCGAAGTCAATCTCCAAGGACGGCGGCCGCGCCGGCTACCGCGGGCTGCTCCAGGTCGCGAAGGGCGCCACCAACGCTAGGTCGAAGGTCGTCTGCGACGCGCTGATCCTCGACGAGACCTCGCGCTCCGACACCTACCCGTACATCGAGATCGACGAGAACGAGGTCGACATCGGCCACGAAGCGACCGTCTCGAAGATCGGAGACGAACAGCTCTTCTACCTCATGTCACGCGGATTGTCCCAGTCCGAAGCGTCGGCGATGATCGTCGCCGGCTTCATCGAACCGATCGTCAAGGAGCTTCCGCTCGAGTACGCGGTCGAGATGAACCGTCTGATCCAGATCCAGATGGAAGGCTCTGTCGGCTGACGTAGAAGTGTCGGCTGCCCGGGGTGCAGCACCCGCACGGAAAGCCGAGCCAGCGGCCCCGCTGTACCCCTCTGGAGCCGTTGAGGCCGTTCTACTCCGTCCGCTCGAACGGGCGTAGGCGCCGGCACCTGGGTCTCGGCCAGCTACGCGAACGCGCGTGCTCCCCCGCGCGGATGCCTGGAGACGTTGATCGGCTCATGGCGACGCTGCCCGTAGGCACGCAAGAAGCGGTTATCGATAGCATCCGCGTGGCACGAGCGCTAGCCATTCGAGCCAGCGGGGCTGTTTGAGGGCTACGGACGTGGGGCCCGGCCATGGGACGCCGACTTAGACGAGATCGAGCGCAGCTACCTCAATGCTGGTGGCGACTTCGTCGTCGCACTCCTCGCCGAGAAGGTTGTCGCGATGGGGCACTGCGCCGAGTGACCTCGACCACGGCCGACGTTAAGCGGCGCGCGTCAAGCGCGAACTACAAGGCAAAGGCATCGGCGAACAGATCGCTCGGCTCCTTGTCCAGCGCGCCCTGGTCATGGGTGGCCCTTCCTGTGTCGTGGTTCAGAGCCTCCCTGCCCCAGGCGCACAGCAAGGCCAGCACCGGAGCGCGGAGGGCTCTCTCTAACCTTTGTTTGTCCACTTAGCCTGCTACGCGGAGGCGCAAGTTGAATGACATGACATTCGTTCTAGGAAGCCGGCGTGTCACCGTGACACCGCAAGCGGCTCGGCTCGTCCGCGACTTCTCGGTTCAGACCAGCCTTGCGTTTGAGGAAGTGCGCAAGAAAATCCATCGCGCAGCGGCAGCAGCAGAACTTGTCGCCGAGAATCCGTCCTCGGCAATCACGGAAGTCGAGATAACTACCGAAGCTCAGCGCGAAGAACTATTCGACACACTCGCGGCGATGGAGAAGCAGAGGAGCCCGCTTGAGGACAATCTCGACGAGCTGAAGGAAGCCGCGAGTTCGCCGCTTAACCTCTGAGACCACACTGGGACTACACCACCACACGATTTAGGCGCACCTACAGCACAAACGACACGCCTGGTTGGAGCCAAAACCGCTTGACTTCGTGACACCCACGTTTCCGTTTCGTGAACGGGTGCGGAAGGCTTCCCGCGCTCCGCCTTGTCCATCCACCCCGAGAGGACGACCCTGCGCGCGGGAAGCCCCTTACTGCAACGTCGGTTGAACCGAGGCGGGCCGACCACCCTCTCCCGCGGTGGGCCCGAAGCGAGCAGCCCGCCTCTGCTAAGTAGACGCACTTTCGGTCGCGCGCTTGCGTTGCGGCCTTAGGTGCCCACGGGCGCGAACGGCGTGCGGGGACCGGGCTCCCCACGCAGGCAAGCGGCAACGTTCGCGCGGTCGGAAGCTTCAAATACGACTGTGAGCGCTCCAGGTTTGACCTACTCGCCTGCGGTGAGAAGTGTTTTTGCGGAGGGCGGCTCCTTCCCTCATCAGCGGGGATGGGGCGGAGTGACCTGGCGGTGTATGCCGCCCTCCGATTTGGTTTGTCCGGGCCCTTCGTCCCGGCTGTTTTTAACGGGCTTGAGGTTGGAGCGTTGTGATGGCACCTTGTACTTGGCGGGTCCTGCGGCCGGGGGCGCGTCTTGGGGGGTGCCCTCTCTCCGATGCGTTCCCTCGCACTAACGGAGTTGCTCCCGTCCTCGCGGGGTGTGATTCCGGCCCGCCGCTTGCGTGCGTGGTCGCGTTAGAAGTTGCGGCGGAGCTGGAGCGCAGGGATCTAGTCGGCTCGGGGAAGCCCCGCCGCGTTGGTTTCCCGATCTCTATGCGCGTCCCGACGCCGCTGGGGCGACGGATCTAGGTCAGCTCGTGTCAACTTGGCTCAGCTCAGGCAGATCCGATCAGCTCAGGTCAGCTGAGATCAGCTCAGGGGGTTCACGCGCGCGCGCAAGTACCAGAAACCGCGAAAGCGCGCAAGGCGTACAGCCCTCAGCCTGTTTCGGGAGGATCGCTCGAATGCTCCTCTCCTTCGCGTGCCTTACCTTAGCGTGAGGGGTTTCAAAAATGCCGGTTCGACGGGCCGCGTCGCGGTTCGGCGGGTTTAGGTTGCGCTGCTCTTAACAGGGTTGCGCTGCCCCTAATGGGTTCCCGCGCGCGCGCGAGTACCAGATCGCGGCGGGCTTCGCAACTCAGTAGTTGACCGTCGAGGAGCGACCTTCTTGTTTCTTGCCGCGTTCTGGATCGGGCGATGGAAGCATCGGTACATGCTCCTTTCGTTCGCCTATCTCGCCTTTTCGGCTGTGCTGCGGCTGCTGGTCAGCGGTCGGAGCAGCGAGTTCGCTAAAGACATCGAGTTGCTCGTCTTGCGACATCAGCTCGTAGTGCTCGGACGGCAACAGGCGCGTCCTTCGCTACGCCCCTCCGATCGCGCTTTCTTTGCCGCGTTGACGCGAGTCCTGCCGCGGGCTCGCCGACGCGGCTTGATCGTGACGCCGCAAACGATCCTGCGCTGGCACCGAGAGCTCGTGCGCCACAAGTGGACCCAACCGCGCCGAAGCCGCGGGCGTCCGCCCGTCGATGATCACATCCGCCAGCTTGTCGTGCGCTTCGCGCGGGAGAACCCGGGCCGGGGCTACCCGCGGATTGCCGGCGAACTGCTCAAGCTCGGCCTGCGTGTCTCACCGAGCACGATCAGGCGCATCCTGCTTGCCAACCGTCTTGGGCCCGCGCCGAGGCGCTCGGGGCCGAGCTGGCGGCAGTTCCTACGCTAGCAAGCAGCCGCAATGCTCGCCTGCGATTTCTTCACGGTCGAGACGATCTCGCTCCGCCGCTTCTACGTGCTCTTCTTCATCGAACTCGAGAGCCGCCGCGCCCACCTGGCGGGCTGCACCACCAACCCGAGCGGCGCCTGGGTCACCCAGCAAGCGCGCAACCTCAGCTTCACCGGCGTGTTCGAAAGGGTGCTTTCCTAATCCACGACCGCGACAGCAAGTTCAGCGGCGCATTCGACGAGGTCTTCCGCAGCGAAGGGATCAATGTCATCCACACGCCGATTCGCGCCCCGCAGGCAAACGCCTACGCCGAGCGCTTCGTTCGCACCATCCGCGCCGAATGTCTCGACTGGCTGCTGATCTTCGGCCGCCGCCACCTCGAAACAGTGCTCCGCATCTACACCGTCCATTACAACCGCGAGCGCCCACACCGCGGACTCGCGCTGCTCACACCCGACCCGACAAACGCGGACCCGCCAGCGACCCACAGAGAGATCAAGCGCCGCGACCGACTCGGCGGACTGATCCATGAATACCACCGCGCCGCAGCATGAACCGACATTTTGGAACCCTTCACCCCTTCCCTGTTTCAGAGGTGGTGATCGAGCTTTCGCTTTGTAGCCCCAGCAGGCGGACGGCGAGTGATCACCGCCATGAACTTGTGCCGATGCAGGCCCGCTGGCGATCTATGGGCCAGGCAGCGAGTCGCGCAGCTGAAGCAGACGAACCGAGCGCTGCCTATCTCATCGAGGTCGAAAGCGCGTCGAGGGCAAGGGCGGCCGTCGGGAGCAGACGGCTGCGGGCGTTGCGGGTGGCCCGCGTGTGATGTTCGGATTTGACGGCGCTGTGGCTTCTCCTTAAAGTCCACCGATCAAGTGGACAAATTAGGAGAGCACATGCGAAGGATAAGCCTTGCTTTGGCTTTGGCGCTGGCCTTACCGGCGTTGGCGGTGGGCGCGACGAGGAGCGTCACGCTCGCGCTCGTCGCGTACTCGACGCCAAAGGACGCTTACGCGAAGCTGATTCCGGCCTTCCAGAAGACCGGGGCCGGTGCCGGGGTCGAGTTCACGCAGTCGTACGGTGCGTCGGGCGACCAGGAACGGGCGGTCGTGGCGGGACTGCCGGCGGACGTCGTCAACTTGTCGCTGGCGCCGGACGTGGACGCGCTCGTACGGGCGCACCTCGTCAGCGCGAGCTGGGACAAGAACCGCTGGCATGGGATCGTGACGCGCTCGATCGTCGTTTTCGTGGTGCGCGGCGGCAACCCGAAGCACATCCGGACGTGGGCCGATCTGGTCAAGCCGGGCGTGCAGGTGGTGACGCCGAATCCGTTCACGTCGGGCGGCGCGCGTTGGAACACGATGGCCGCGTACGGCGGCGCGCTGCGGGCAGGCAAGACGCCGAAGCAGGCGATCGCGTACCTGACGACGCTCTACCGGAGAAACGTGGTCGCACAACCGTCAAGCGCACGCGAAGCGCTGCAGACGTTCCTCGCCGGAAAGGGGGACGTCCTGCTTTCGTACGAGAACGAAGCGATCCTCGCGAACCAGAAGGGCCAGAACGTCAACTACGTTGCGCCGAAGGCGACGATCTTGATCGAGAACCCGATCGCCGTGACGATGACGACGAAGCACGCGGCACAGGCCAAGGCGTTCGTGACGTTCCTCTACACGCCGCGGGCGCAAACGTTGTTCGCGCAGACCGGTTATCGGCCGGTATTGCAGTCGGTCGCGCGCGCGTTCCACTTCACGCAGCCGAAGCAGGTGTTCACGATCAAGTACGTCGGGGGCTGGAAGCTCGATCAGAAGAAGTTCTTCGATCCGCACACCGGTGTGATGGCGAAGATCGAGCAGGGGCTTGGCGGCTAGGGCGATCCCGCTTCCGGGACGGCGTCTCGCCGTCGCGCCCGGTGTCGCGCTCGGGCTGACGACCGCCTATCTGAGCGTCGTCGTCCTCATCCCGCTGGCGGCGCTGGCAGTCCGTGCGCACGGGTGGAGCGCCGCGACGAATCCGGAGGCCGTCGCGGCGCTGAAGTTGACGCTCTTTCTGTCGGCCGTCGTCGCGGTCGTGCAGGGCGTCGCCGGCACTGCGGTTGCCTGGACGCTTACGCGCGATCGTTTCTACGGACAGGGACTCGTCAACTCCGTGATCGACCTGCCGTTCGCGTTGCCGACGATAGTCGCCGGGGTCACGCTACTCGCGCTCTACGGGCCGCGGTCTCCGGTCGGCGTGCATGCGGCGTTCACACGCTGGTCGCTCGTGCTCGCACTGCTCTTCGTCACGCTGCCGTTCGTTGTCCGCACTGTGCAGCCGGTTCTGCTCGAGCTCGACGAGGAGATGGAGGATGCGGCCGCGTCGCTCGGCGCCGGGCCGTTGACGACCTTTCGCCGAATCGTGCTTCCGAATGTTCTGCCCGCGATTCTCTCCGGTGTTGCACTTGCGTTTGCGCGCGCGGTCGGTGAGTTCGGCTCCGTCGTCCTGATCTCCGGCAACCTGCCGTTGAAGACGGAGGTCGCGTCCGTCTACATCTTCGGGCGCATCGAAAGCGGCGATCCGTCGGGCGCGGCGGCCGTGTCGCTTGTCCTGCTCGGCATCTCGTTCACCGTTCTCCTTGGCATCGGTGGGCTCCGCCGTTACACCACGAGGTACGACCGATGAAGTACGTCCTGCGGTTTGCGTCGCTCGGATATATCGCCGCTCTGCTAGCTGCCCCTGTCGGGCTCGTCTTCTACCGCGCGTTCGAGCACGGTTTCTGGCCGGCCTGGCACGCGATCACCTCCCCTGATGCCGTCCATGCGCTGAAGCTCACGCTGTTAATCACGGCGATCGCGGTGCCCTTGAACACGGGGTTCGGCGTGCTTGCAGCGCTGGTCATCGTCCGTTACCGACCTCCGGGGGCGGGAGTCATGAATGCGGTGGTCGACCTTCCGCTTGCGCTTTCACCAGTGGTCGTCGGGCTCTCGCTGCTGATCTTGTACGGCCGCGGAGGCTGGCTCGGCGGCCACAACGTTCTTTTTGCGCTGCCCGGAATGGTGCTGGCGACGGTGTTCGTCTCGCTGCCGTTTGTCGTGCGCGAGGTCGTGCCTGTCCTGCGCGAGATCGGAACAGAACAGGAACAAGCGGCCGCGACGCTTGGCGCCTCGGCACTGCAGGCGTTCTGGCGCGTGACCTGGCCTGCGATCCGCTGGGCCGTCGCCTACGGGGTCGTGTTGACGACGGCGCGTTCGCTCGGTGAGTTCGGCGCAGTCAGCGTCGTCTCGGGCCATCTCGTCGGCCGGACCGAGACGCTGACGCTGCTCGTTCAGGATCGCTATCAGGATTTCGACGCCGCCGGTGCATACGCCGTGTCGGTCCTGCTCGCGATGCTTGCGATTGCGACGTTGCTCGCGATGACTCGTCTGCGGCCGAAGGAGGAGGCGCGGTGATCGAGGCGCGCGGCATCACGAAGACGTTTGGCGGTTTCACTGCGCTTGACGACGTTTCCGTCGAGGTTCCCACTGGCTCGTTGACCGCTCTCCTCGGGCCGAGCGGCAGCGGCAAGTCGACGTTGCTGCGCGTCGTCGCCGGCCTCGAGCGACCCGACGTCGGCGAGGTCTGGCTCGACAGTGAAGACGTCACCTCTCGTCCTCCGCAGCGCCGTGGTGTCGGCTTCGTGTTCCAGCACTACGCCGCCTTCAAGCATATGACCGTCCGCGAGAACGTCGCCTTCGGCCTCAAGATCCGCCGGCGTCCGCGCGGCGAGATCGCGAAACGCGTCGACGAGCTGCTCGAGCTCGTGCAGCTAAAGGGACTCGCAAAGCGCTATCCGGCACAGCTCTCCGGCGGGCAGCGCCAGCGCATGGGACTTGCGCGCGCGCTCGCTGTCGATCCGAAGGTGCTTCTGCTCGACGAGCCGTTCGGCGCGCTCGACGCACGAGTGCGCAAGGAGCTGCGCACGTGGCTGCGGCGGCTGCACGACGAAACGCGCACGACGACAGTGATCGTCACCCACGATCAGGAAGAGGCGATGGACGTCGCCGACCGCGTCGTCGTCATGAATGCCGGCCGCATCGAGCAGATCGCATCGCCGCGCGACCTCTACGACAAGCCCGCGAACGAGTTCGTGATGTCGTTTGTCGGTCCGGTGAACCGCGTCGGCGACGCGTTCATCCGCCCGCACGACGTCGAGATCCTGCTCGAGCCGAACGGGACGGCACAAGAGGCGATGATCGAACGGCTCGTCCACCTCGGCTTCGAGGTGCGCGTCGAGCTTGTCCGCGACGACGGCGAGCAGCTCGCCGCCCAACTGACACGCGAGCAGATCGAAACACTAGAGCTTCAGCACGGGCAGATCGTCTACGTGCGCCCGATACGACAGATGGTCTTCTCGCGCTAGTGCGGCTGCCAGGCGTCGGGATCGCGTGCGAGCTCGGCGATCTGCCCGGGTAGCTCGTCCCGGGCCACGTCGGCGATGCTCACGTGCTCGAGCACGGCGCGGAGATTCGCGCGCAGCGCGATCCACACCTCCCGCAATGGCGCCGCGGAACCGACGTATTCCACCGACTCGGGGCCAATGCCACGCACGTTCGCGATCGGGCCCTCCACAGCGCGCACCACATCGGCGACAGAGATCTCTTCGGGAGGACGGGCGAGCCAATAGCCGCCCTCGACACCGCGCTGCGAGCGGACGATCCCCGCGTGGCGAAGATCGCCGAGGATGTTCTCCAGGAACTTGAGCGGGATCTCCTGCGCCTGCGCGACCCGCTCGCCCTTCACTGGCCGATCGGCAGCGGCTGCGAGCTCGATCACCGCCCGCAACGCGTAATCAGCCTTCGCCGAAACGCGCACGCTCGCATTCTCACCGACACCGAGGCGCTCGGTACTGGCCGCGCCTGACTACCTCTGCGTGAGAGAGGTGGTCAACG
>JBKPJA010000200.1:0-11207 GCA_046730515.1 Actinomycetota bacterium
TCGATCAGCGTTCCGCTCTATCCGAACGACACCGACCGGTCGGCGTTCATCAGCGAGAACGCGATCCCGCTCCTCGTGCAGGAGGCGCTGCACGCGCAGAGCGCGAAGATCGACCTGGTCTCGGGCGCGACGTACACGAGCGAAGCGTTCGCGCGGTCGCTTCAGGCCGCGATCCTTGCGAAGAAGAAGTGGTAACCGCCGCCGCCGACGTACGTCCCGGTGTTCGCCGCGTCGAGCAGGCGATGGGCATCCCGATCGTCGTCGACGTCCGCGACGACGACGTCGACCCCGAGGCACTGGAGCGGATGTTCGCCTGGTTGCGTTGGGTAGACGCGACCTTCAGCACTTACTCCGACGACAGCGAGCTGAGCCGATTGAATCGCGGCGAGCTCGGGCTCGATGATGTCGGGCCCGCAGTGCGCTGGGTGCTCGAACGGTGCGAGGAGCTTCGCGAGCAGACGCGCGGATATTTCGACATCCGCGCGGCGTCGCCGACCGGGCTCGACCCCTCAGGTTATGTCAAAGGCTGGTCGATCGACCATGCCGCCGACATCCTCCACGCCGCGGGCATTCACAACTTCGCGGTCAATGCCGGCGGTGACCTTTCCCTCAGCGGTCGTGCGGTGCCCGAGCTCGCCTGGCGGGTGGGAATCCAACATCCGCTACAGCGGGACAAGATCGCCGCGGTCGTCGAGGCGAACGAGCTCGCGATCGCGACCTCCGGCGCCTACGAGCGCGGAGAGCACATCGTCGATCCGCACAGCGGCCGTGCGCCCGGCGGCATCCTCTCGGTCACCGTCGTCGGTCCGGAGCTCGGAACCGCGACGCCTATGCGACCGCAGCGTTCGCAATGGGCGGAGAACGGGCCGCGCACTGGACGGCGCGCCTGCGCGGCTACGAGGCGCTGACGATCATGGCGGACGAGCGCGTGCTCAGGACGCCGGGCTTTCCTGCCGCATACCTCGTTAGAGGGGCGGGAATCAAGCCTTCGCCGCAGGAGGCCGATTGCGTCCCGCGTGAAGCGTTCTCTCGTCCTCGTGCTGCTCGTCTCCGCCGCCGCCGGCGCGGCCGTCGCAGGCGCCGCTTCGTCGTCGGGCGGAACCACTCCGGTCGCGACCTTGAAAGAGGAGGCGACCTACCTCAATGCGCGCAACTGGAAGCCGTACTACGCGCTGATGAGCCCTCGCTTCCGGAAGACCTGCGACTACGGCACGTTCGTCTCTCGCAACGTCTACGTTCGCGATCACATCAAGAGCGCTTCGATCAGGATGATCTCGACGAGGATCGTCGGCTCGCGTGCGTATTTGAGCTACACGACGATCGCGCCGCCGCTGAAGCCGATCGTCACGCACAACGATCTGTTCGTGAAGATCGCAGGCCGCTGGTACGACGACCTCGACGCGGTCACCACCTGCTGAGCAGCTCTTCCGAGACTCTTAGCTCCACCACACACCGCTCTTAGGCAGTGCCTCTTCACTGCGGGAAACCGCAACGAAAGGAGCAACTGCATGAGCAACGATCTCGACTCGGTCCGCGACGTCGTTCGTGACGGCATCGCGCGTGCAATCGCCGTCGTCGGTCTCGCGGGGATGGCGCTGATCCACCTCCTCGACGCACCGGGAACCTTCGCGGACGCGCCCTACAAGGGCTGGCTGTATGTCGCCCTGATCTCCGGCTCTGTCTTCACGGCCGCCGCATTGATCCGTACCAGCGACCCGCGTGCGTGGTCGGCCGTAGCGCTGCTCGCCGGTGGCGCCGCGTTTGCGTACCTCGTCTCGCGCACGGTCGGTCTCCCGCAGGGCGCGGACGACATCGGCAACTGGAGCGAGCCCCTGGCAATCGCGTCGCTCTTCGTCGAAGGCGGCCTGGTCGTCCTCTGTTGGGAGCGGCTGCGCTCTTTCTCACTCGTTTCTCAGAATCCAAAGCTAGCGTCGGCGCATGCCTGAGCCGACCCTCACACGGCGCAGTTCGCTCGCTCGATTCGGCGGGTTCCTCGCCGTAGTCGCCGGCTCAGGCATCTGGAAGGTCGCGACGTCGGAGGGCGCAGGGCCATCCGGCGTCGCGATCGGCGCCGTGACCTGCGTGCTCGCGCCCGAGCTGACGGAGGGTCCGTACTACGTTCCGAACGAGCAGGTGCGCCGCAACATCACGGAAGGCCGCCCCGGGACTCCGTTGCAGCTCCAACTCGAGGTTGTGGACGCTTCCACCTGTCGTCCGATCAAGGGCGCCGCCGTGGACGTCTGGCACGCAGACGCGCTCGGTGTGTACTCGGGCGAGTCTGTCGAGAACACGGTGGGCCAGACGTTCATGCGCGGAATCCAGAGAACGAACGCGCACGGCGTCGCCGTGTTCCAGACGGTCTACCCCGGCTGGTACGCCGGGCGCACCGTGCACATCCACGTGAAGGTGCACATCGCCGGCAACGTGGTGCACACGGGCCAGTTGTTCTTCCACGACTCGCTGACCGATCGCGTCTACCGCAAGTCGCCTTACAGCCGACGCCAGAACCGCTCTACCCGCAACGCGACCGACTCGATCTATCGCAACGGCGGAAGCAAATCAGTCCTCACGGTGCGCAAGCGGGGCACCGGCTACGCCGGCTCGATCGTGATGGGAGTCCACCGCTCCTAGCGTCGCACGGCTACGAGAGCATTCCGCTCGAGCGGCCCTTTGACGGAGATCTCCTTCACGTTCCCGAGCCCGCGCACGTAGTACTTGTGGTCGAGGACGCCCGGCTCGAGCGGCGTCCACTCCTTCGTGAGCAGCGCCTTGTGCGATGTCACGTACGGAACGCTGACGAAGGCCGTGAGCTGCAGAACCTGGAAGTGATCCTCGGCGTGTCCCTTGTAGTACTCCTGCCGCGCGGATTCCCCAACCCGAAGATGCCCAGGGATGTAGATCCCGGGCAGCGCTCCGTTCACGCCGGCGAGCCACGAGCCCTCGCGACTGGTGACGTGACCGTTCTTGTCGAGCTCGGCCGTCGCCTCGCCGAAGTACCAGACGTTGCCCGCCCTGTCCTGTGCGTACCAATCGCTCGTGCGCTCTTCGAGGTGGCCGGCCTCGTACAACCTGTCGTGCACCTCAATCGTGCGTATACCGAAGATCGTCCTCGTTCGATTCGTAACCGCGACGACGTCGCGCGTCTGCTTGCCGTCCTTGACACCGCGATAGATATACGTCGTGCCGGGCTTCAGGGGGAACCACGGATTCGTTACGTGCGCGACGAAACCCTTCGGCTTGAACTGACCCAGCGCTGCCGAGCTCGAGATCAGCGTGAGGAACGCGACTGCGAAGGCCAGCTTGCTGAGCATCGGCACTGCTGAGTAGCCTACGGCCATGCAGTGGTCACGGCTCGTCGTCGCCTGGGCGGTCAACGCCGGTGCGTTGTGGGTTGCGCAGGCGCTCTTCAGCGGGATCCACATCCACGGCTGGGCTGCATACCTGATCGGTTCCGCCGTGCTCGGGGTCGCAAATGCCATCCTCAAGCCGCTCCTCGCGATCCTGACGCTGCCGCTGATCATCGTCACTCTCGGCATCTCCTACTTCCTGATCAACGTCGCGATGCTCGCGCTGGCGGCGTGGATCGCCCCGAACTTCTCCATCCACGGCTTCTGGACGTACGTGGGCGCCGTCGTCGTCATCTGGGCCGTGAACTGGATCGCCGATCGGTTGATCGAGCGACCGGAGCGCAGGGGCCGGGGCCGCGTCCGCGTCACCTGGACGCGCACCTGAGGCCGCGCGGGTCCGACGTTTCCCGGCGGTCCTTTGTGGAATAGCTCTTGAAAGGGGCAAAACCGGAAGGAGTGGTTTTGTGACCACCTACCACGAGGAACCCCGAAGAACTGGATTCAGGGCCTGGGGCCGCAGCCGCTGGCTCATGGGCTTTGTGATCGTTGCAGCAATCGCCGTCGCGATCGTCCTGATCGTCGTCTACACAGGCGGAGGCGGCTCAGGCAGAGGCGGCGGGTACTAGCAGCCTCGATCGCAGCTACAGTGATTGGAGAAGGCCCGTTCATGCGGGCCTTCTCCTTTGCCGGAGACGTCCCTCGAACCACTTGCCGTCCGTCGTACTGAAAGACCGATGACTTCAGCCGCGTTGGACCGTCGTAACGCACATGACACTCGATAATCGCACGCGCTGGCTGGCGCTCTACGTTCTCTGCCTGGCGACGCTGATGATCGTGCTCGACGCGACGATCGTGAACGTCGCGCTGCCGTCGATCAAGCACAGCCTCGGCTTCTCGCAGACCTCGCTTGCGTGGGTCGTCAACGCCTACCTGCTGACGTACGGCGGGTGTCTCCTTCTCGGAGGACGCCTCGGAGATCTCTACGGGCACCGAAAGCTCTTCCTCATCGGCATCACGATCTTCACGCTCGCCTCGCTTGTCTGCGGGCTCTCGACGACGCAGGGATTGCTGATCGGCGCGCGCGCCGTTCAGGGAGTCGGCGGCGCGATCGCCTCGGCGGTCTCGCTCTCGCTGATGGTGATGCTGTTCACCGAGCCCGGTGAGCGCGCGAAGGCGATGGGCGTCTTCGGCTTCGTCGCCTCGGGCGGCGGCAGCATCGGCGTGCTGCTCGGGGGGATCCTCACGGACCTCCTGAACTGGCACTGGATCTTCCTCGTCAACTTCCCGATCGGAATTCTCGTCGTCTTCCTCAGCCTGCGGCTGCTGCCCGCGGCGCGCATGCCCGGACAGCAGGGGCGGCTCGACGTCGCAGGCGCGGTGACCGTAACCTCGTCGCTCATCCTCGCTGTCTACGCGATCGTGAACGGCAACCAGGCTGGTTGGACGTCCGCGCAGACGCTAGGCCTGCTGGGAGCGGCGGCCGTATTGCTCGCGGTGTTCCTCGCAATCGAAGCTCGAGTTCCCTCGCCACTCATGCCGCTGCGGCTCTTCCGGCTGCGCAACGTCGCGGTCGCGGATTCGATCAGCGTGTTGTGGGCCGCGGCAATGTTCGCGTGGTTCTTCCTCTCGGCGCTCTACCTGCAGCTCGTGCTCGGCTACAGCCCGCTGCAGGTCGGCCTTGCCTTCCTGCCCGCGAACCTGATCATGGGCGCGTTCTCGATCAGCCTCTCCGCGAAGCTCGTGATGCGGTTCGGGATCAAGCTGCCGCTGTCGACCGGGCTATTGTTCGCCGCCGCGGGGCTTGCGCTCTTCGTGCGCGCACCGGTTGGCGGAAGCTTCGTCATGGACGTCTTGCCGAGCATGATCCTGCTCGGGATCGGCGCCGGAATGGCGTTCAATCCCGTCCTCCTCGCGGCGATGGGCGACGTTGCGCCCGAGGAGGCGGGACTCGCGTCGGGGCTCGTCAACACGGCTTTCATGATGGGCGGCGCACTCGGGCTGGCGATCCTCGCGAGCATCGCGGCGTCACGGACGAAGACACTCGTCGCCCAAGGCCAGAGCCAGGCGGCCGCATTGACCGGCGGCTACCACCTCGCATTCATAGTCGGCGCGTTGTTCGCGGTCGCCGCGGCGGTGCTGGGAGCAACGCTCCTCCGCATCAAGTCGCCGATTCCGGCACACGGCGGTGAGGAGCACATCGGAGGTCCCGCGCTCGTCGAAGGTGAATGATGGGCAAGGTCTTCGTCGAGGTCACGACGTCGCTGGACGGTTACGTCGCCGGCCCGAACCAGACGCTCGAGGAACCACTCGGGCGCGGCGGCGAGAAGCTGCACGAATGGCTCTACGGCCTGGCCGCGTTTCGCGAACGGCATGGAGAACCCGGCGGCGAGGAATCCGCCGATTCCGCGCTCCTCGAAGAGTCATGGGAACGAACCGGTGCCGGCGTGATGGGGAGACGGATGTTCAGTGGCGGCAGCGGGCCGTGGGAGACCGATCCGAATGCAAACGGTTGGTGGGGGGACAATCCCCCGTTCCGCGTCCCGGTTTTCGTCCTCACCAACCATCCGCGGGAAACGGCTGTGATGGAGGGTGGAACGACGTTCACCTTCGTGACGGACGGTTTCCGTGCAGCGCTCGAGCAGGCGCGAGCGGCTGCGGGCGACAAGGACGTTTCGATCGCGGGCGGCGCGAATGCGATTCAGCAGTTTCTCGAGGCCGGGTTGGTCGACGAGCTGCAGATCCACATTGCGCCGCTCCTCCTCGGCGACGGCGTCCGGTTGTTCGAGGGTCTTCCGCCCATTGAGTTGAAGCGGACGCGGGTGATCGACTCGCCGGCCGCGACGCATCTCAGCTTCGAGATCGCCGATTAACAGTCAGCTGAATGCGCTTCGCAGCGTCCACGAGGCGTTGACCGCTGAACGCATCGACTACTGGCTGTTCGGGGGCTGGGCGGTCGACTTCTACGCGGGCCGAATGACGCGCGAGCACGCGGATGTCGACATCGCCGTCTGGCTGCGGGACTTCGAACGCATTGCCCGGCTGCTCGTGGCGGACGGATGGAGACACGCACCCGAGGAGGACGAGGACGGCGGCACGGGCTACGAGCGCGGCGGCGTGCGACTCGAGCTGACGTTTCTCGTCCGCGACGACGGCGGCCGCGTCTCTGTACCACTTCGAAGCGGGCCGGTCCGCTGGTCGGACGACGCGTTGGGACACGCCGTCGGAGAGCTGGAAGGGGTGCGAGCGTCGCTGATCGAGCTCGACCTGCTCAGACGCGGGAAGTCGCGGCCGCGCGAGGACCCGGCCGATGCCGCGAAGGATCGCGCGGACTCGGCGACCCTTTCGCGACTCGGCAGTGCCCCGTTCGGTAATGCTGTCGAGCTTCTGGGCCGCGAGCACCAAGGGAGAGGCCGCACTCGCCCGCAGTAAGGCTGGACTGCCTTGCCCTAAGGGCGAGGGTGGACTCTCGCGCCGCGTGATCGCGGGCCCAGAAGCCGACGTGTATTGCCGGACGGGGCACTAGACCGCTGCGAAGCGCTGCGCCCCGCGTGCTCGGCGCCGCTCGGCCTCGACCTCGCGATCCTTCGGCGGCGCGGAGGTCACGAGCGCGTCCAGCAGGCGCTGCGATGCAGCCGTTACCTCGTCCACCGCGCGAGCGAATGCCTCCTCGTTCGCGTGGGACGGCTTCGTGAAGCCGCTGATCTTGCGGACGTACTGCAGCGCAGCGCCACGGACTTCCTCCTCCGTTGCGGGAGGCTCGAAGTTGAAGAGCGTGTGGATGTTTCGGCACATGCCGCGATCGTAGCGGCGCGCCTACGACATCTCTCCTTCGAGCCAGGGGTCCTTGCCGGGATCGCCGCCGGCCGCTGCGATCTCGAGCCGAGACAGGTAGTGATCCCATCCATGTCCGTGCGACTGCACGGATTCGGCTGTCGGCAGGTCGGCATGCACGAAGCGCAGGATCGTGCCGTCTCCTTCCGGTGTCAGCTCGATCACGATCGTCGACGAGCCGGGGGGAACGGTGATCGGGCCGTCGCCGCTCTGCTCCCAGCCCCACGTGAAGACGAGCCGGCGCGGGGGATCGAGCTCGACGAACTCGCCGCGCGCGATGTGTGTGGGCAGAACCTCGCAGCGATAGAGGCCGCCCGGACGAGGATCGAAGTCGAAGTTGGTCCCCATCCAGCGGCCGGCCTTCACCGGGTCGATGAAGTAGTCCCAGACCGTCTCCGGCGATGCTGCGATCGAGAGCGTCCGCTCGACGATGGTGGCTTCAGTTGTGGCGTCCATGCTTTTTCCTCTCCTCCTTTTCCGCTTCGCGTTTGAGTGCTTGGAGCCGGACGTCCCAGAAGCCTTCGAGGAAGTCCTTGAGCTCCGCGAGCCCTTCCGGTCGGGCTCGGTATAGGCGTCTCGTGCCGTTCCGTCGCTCGTTCACGAGCCCCGCCTCCTTCAGGACGTTCAGGTGCTGGGAGATCGCCGGCCGCGTCACGTCGAAGTGGGATGCGATCTCGCCGGCGGTGAGCTCGCCGTCGCGGACGAGCGAAAGGATTTGCCGTCGCCGCTGAGCGGCAATGGCTTTGAGCGCGGCCTCCATGATCGTGTAGTGTAAGCAAATCCTTACGTAAGTGTCAACTAACAGAAGGAGGAAAGAGTGAATTCGGTCGTCACGCATGAGGAGTGGCTCGCCAGGCGGAAGGAGCTGCTCGCCAACGAGAAGGAGTTCACGCGGCAGCGCGACGAGCTGACCCGTCAGCGCCTCGAGCTGCCGTGGGAGCGGGTCGAGAAGGAGTATGTGTTCGAAGGAGGCGAGGGGCAGCGCACCCTGGCCGAGCTGTTCGACGGACGCAGCCAACTCGTCGTCTACCACTTCATGTTCGGCCCCGACGACGAGCAGGGGTGCAAGTCGTGCTCCTTCTGGGCCGACAACTTCGATCCCAACGTGGTGCACCTGAAGGCGCGGGACGTGACGATGGTTGCGATCTCCCGCGCGCCCTACGAGAAGCTCGCCGCCTACAAGGAGCGGATGGGGTGGGGCTTCGACTGGTACTCCTCCCACGAGACGAGCTTCAACTACGACTTCGACGTCTCGTTCACGCCTGACGATCAGGAGCAGGAAGGGGCGTACAACTACGGCTCACTGACCCCGCACAACGAGGACCGCGAAGGCATGAGCGTGTTCTTCAAGGACGCGGAGGGCAACGTCTTCCACACGTATTCCGCGTACGCTCGCGGGATCGACCTCCTCAACACGGCCTACAACTATCTCGACCTCGTGCCGAAGGGCCGCGATGAGCACGGACCCAACACGCAATCGTGGGTGCGGCGACACGACGAGTATGTTCACGACTGAGGAACGGGAGCGCGTGCGGGCGCGACTGCTCGCCCTCGCTGAGGAAGATGCTGACGTCGTCGGGGCCGCGATCACGGGCTCCTACGCCGTTGACGGCGGCGACGAGTGGTCGGACATCGACCTCTCCTTTGCGGTCCGGAGCGAGCTCGACCCAGCGCTCGAGCGCTGGACGGACCTCCTGTACCGCGAATTCGCCGCGATTCACCACTGGGACCTGCCGTCGGGCTCGACCATCTACCGCGTTTACTTGCTCCCCGACTGGCTCCAGGTCGACATTTCGTTCACGCCGTCCGCGGACTGGGGCCCGCGCGGCCCGAAGTGGCGGACCGTGTTCGGCGAGACGGTCGAGAGGCCCACGCCGCGGCCGTCATCGGACGAGCTCGTGGGCTGGGCATGGGTGTTGGCGCGTCACGCGCGCGCGTGCCTCGATCGCAAGAAGCCGTGGCAGGCCTTGTGGTGCATCGACAGCGTCCGCGACAACGTCTTGGCACTCGCGTGTTTGCGGCTGGGCTACCCGACGCGATACGCACGGGGCGCCGATCTCCTGCCCCCGCAGGTGACCGATCCACTTCGAGACACACTCGTCCGTTCGCTGGACGACGCCGAGTTGCACCGTGCGCTCGTCGAGGTCAACGAAGCGTTCGTCGACGAGCTCGAGCTAGCGGACGCGGCATTGGCGGCGAAGCTCACGCCGATGCTCATGGAGCTCTAAAGGCCGGACGATCGGACAAGAACCCGAGCGCGGCGGTCATTGTGGAGGACTTCAGCGCGAATCCATCCTTTCGTTGCAACACAACGAGAGGAGAAACCGTGGCCAATGCAGCCGAGGTCGTCGAGCAGTACCAACGCGCGTTCGGAAGCGGCGACGTCGCGACCGCCCGATCGCTACTCGCCGACGATCTGCACTTCAAGGGGCCTTTTGAAGAGTTTCACACTGCGGACGACTACATGCACTCGGTCGCCAGGCTCGCTCAGATCGTCACGGGCACCGACGTCAAGAAGATTCTCTCCGAAGGAAATGACGTCGTCACGATCTACGATCTGCACACGAATACGCCGGCGGGAACCTCGAACATCGCCGAATGGGCAACCGTCAAAGGTGGCAAGATCGCGACGATTCGCGTCTTCTTTGACGCGAGGCCGTTCGCACCGATGTTCGAGCAGCACTGAGTGCGTTCATGGCCGTGTTCACGCGAAGCCAGACGATCGCGCGGCCCGTCGAAGAGGTGTTTGCCGTCGTTGTCGATGTGGCGCAATTTCCGAAGTGGAACCCGACAATCCGGAGCGCACGCAAGCTGAGCCCCGGTGAAGTTGGCGAAGGAGCTCGATTCGAGCTTGAGATCAAAGGCTTTGGCAAGACCATTCAGGAGTTGCGGGAGTTTGAACGCAATCGACACGTGCGCCTGGTCCCTCAGATCAGGGTGCTCGAAGGAGGTCATCGCTTCCGCTTCACGAGCGAAGGCTCACGCACTCGCATCGATCACGAGCTCGAGATGGTTCCCAAGGGCGCCTTCAAGGTGTTCACGCCGATGATCGGCCTCGTCGGCCGCAAGAATCTCCGCGACACGGCCGACGCGTTGCAGCGTTACCTGGAGGACCCCGCGCGGTAGGCGCCGGGCGAGACTCCGAATGCACGCTTGAACGCGCGGCTGAACGAAGCCTCGCTCGAGTACCCGGTTCGCCCTGCGACCTCTCGCACCGACACGTTCGTGCGCTGAAGCAGCGTCGCGCCGATGGCAAGCCGGGTTCGAGTGACGTAGCCCATGGGCGAATCGCCGACCAGGTCGCGAAAACGAGAGGCAAAGGCCGAGCGGGAGTACGCGACCTCCTGAGCAAGCCGCCCCACCGTCCATTCCTTCGCTGGATTGGCGTGGATCAAATGAATTGCCGTTGCGATCTGCGGGTCGCGGAGAGCGTCTATCCGCTCGGATGCAAGCTCGAGGCGCAGCACCTGAGTGAGCATCGTGTCCGCAACCCGAGCCAGCACGGCCTCCGCCCCGGGCCCGTTCGACTGCGTCAGGGTCGATACGAGCTCGAGCGTCGCGGTGACCCAGGGAGCCGGCCCGCTTTCGTTCCTGGCGACTCGAATGACGGTCGGGAGCGCGGCGAGGATTGGATTTCTCGTGCCGCCTTCGAGAACGAAGCCGCCGCAGACGAGCTCGGTCGTCGCGCCGTCGCCGCCGTGTTGTAACCGCCCGTGTCCGTCCGGCGGCGTGCCGGAGAGGATCTCGTCGAGCCAGAGCGTCGGCGAGCTCGGCTCGTCGCGCATCCAGTGGAGTGGGCCGTGAGGAAGCAGAACGAGATCGCCCGCGGTCAGCCTGAACGGCTCGTCCTCTCCGTCGATCGCCAGCCAACATTCGCCGCGTGTGACGACGTGGAAGCTCGGATTTCCGTGCGCCTTCACGCCGAAGCCCCAAGGCGCATGCATGTCCGAGCGGCAGTAGACAGTGCTTCGAACACGGACGGCGTCCAAGACGCCGCTGACGACGTCAGGCCCGCTGGTGTCCGCGGTG
>JBKPJA010000201.1:0-20898 GCA_046730515.1 Actinomycetota bacterium
AGCTCGGGGCGAGCACTACGCGGTAGCTGAAGCACGAAGGAAGAACACTAGATGTCAAGGCCTTCGAAGATCCTGTTGTGCCCCTAGTGGTCACGCTCGACGGGAGGCAGGCGTCGGCCCAGCAGACGGTTGACGAATCACCCACCGCCAACGGAACCGCGCTCTACGCTTGCCTCAACGGCGGTGGCAAAGCGGAGAGTCTGGCTGACACTAAGCGCTCGCGTTAAGAACGCCTCGCCACGGCATTAGTCGCCGGGGGTGGTACGGCCAGACGTGCGTTTTGGCGTCGGCTTGCCTCCCTTCGCCTCTGAGGGGCCAAAAAGCTCCGCCAAGCGTTCAGAGGTCGTCTGCGTCGAGGATCTGATCGAGCTCGTTTGCGGCCTTTCTGTGTGCCTCGACGCTGTGCTTGAGTCGGCTCAGCTGTTCTTGGTGGCGCTGACGATTCGTCCGCAACTCGTCGAGCACCGTCTCGTACTTGGCTTCGAGCGTGGCCAGACGGTGCTCGAGTTCGTCCCGGCCGGCGCGGTATCTGGCCACCCACTCCTCGAGTCCGGCGATCGCCTGCTCGTGGTCCTTCAGCTCCGCGACCGTCTCGTCGAGCCGTGTTTGCAGCGCGAGCAGCCGACTTCGGGGAGTTCGCAGCCGCAGTCGATGCTGCTCGGCGCGACCCGACTCGACCTGGCCTTTGTGCCTCGGCATGCTCGTGTCGTCGTTACTCCGCTGCCAGTGCGCGTGTGGCGTCGGCCAACTTCGCCTTCGCCGCGTTGACACGCTCATTCTGGTGCGCGAGCTCGTCCTCGAGCCGAGCCACGGCCGCTCGCTCGTTGGCAAGTTCATCTTCCAGCGCACTGATCCGCGCGTGAGACCGTTCGAGCTCGCGCTCGCTCTGCCGGCGCAGCTCGACGACACGTCTAACCCGCTCGGCCCATTGCGTCAAACGCCTCGCTGCCGCGTCGAGCTCGTCCCACAGGCGATCGGCCTCCGCGTCCTCGGCGGCTTGCACCGAGGTCGTAGCCGCCCGCGCTTGCGCTTCCGCTTCAGCGGTCGCACCTTGCGCGATCAGTCGCTCCAGCGCGCTCCTTGTGACGACGACAAATTCGCACTCCCGGCCGAGGGCGGCTTGGACGCGCGCAAAGCGTGCATCGCTCGGTTCGGCAACCGCAACCCGCAGCGACTCCCCGAGCCGGCCGATCACGCACGCGCCCAGCCGTTCCGCCTCAGAAGCCGAAAGCAGGCCGCTCACCCCCGGGTCGGCAAGGGCGGCTTCCTCATCGAGATATGTCAGCTCCCATTGGCGAGCCAGCAAGCTCGCCAGACCGGCCTCGTCGATCCAGCCGCGACGAAGCACGATCTCCCCCAAGCGCTCGCCACTTCCCATCCCCTCGGCGACCGCCAGCCGCAGCTCGGCCTCCGACGCGACTCCCGCCTCCGCCAGCAATGCCGCCAGCGGCCGGCGCGCCGCCTCCTTTGACCGCTCTGACCCGTGCCCAAGCCTGCGCGCGCCGTCTTTGGCGTCGGAACCGTCGGCGACCCAGTCCTTCTCCGTCATCACCGCTCCTTTCGCCGCGCAAGAACAAGCAAGGGCGTATGCCTGTTGCCTCAGACCCTTTCTCGTCGCCGCATTCTCCCACTGCACACAAGCCGGCGCTTGGCGCAGGATTGCGACTGCCGTGGTCGCTCTGTGTCGTCAAGGACTTCAGCATAGGCGAGCCGGCTGTAGTCGCTCGGCAATCGCGATGGAACCGAAATGAGCGAGGAAGGGGCGAGCAGCAGGTGCACTTCCGCGTAGCAGTGTCGGTACGGCACAGCTCAAGAACAACGCCGTCATCTCCGCGAAGGTCAAGAACGGATCTCTGCTACGAGTGGACTTCGTCGCGGTCGTCGGTTGAGACACCCGCGAGAAAGAGAGTGAGTTCGTCCCGGTCGCTCGATCCCGCGAGCGACCCGAGTTTCAGCGGGGCGCTCGCCTGCCGCGTCGGCACGGGGCCCCGCTGAGCACCCCCTGAAGAGGGGCCAACGGTTCGCCTCTCTTCGGGGTGGTGCAACCTGATCTATGCGAGTTGGCGCTCCTTGTCCACCGACCGGGTGGCGAGGCTTCCGTGGCGCGCAGACAAGCGCGTCGACCAGGCGAGTGCTGGCAATCTGCAGGTCGGCGTGGTTACCTGGACGGGAACATGACTGAGGCGGCCGGAGATCGGTGCTGGAACTGCGGCACGGTGCCAAAGCGCTGGTTCGACGTTACTCCCCCCGGGCTCGATGAGCAGCGGCTTCTCTGCTCGAACTGCTTTGCGAGAACCACCAGGCCGCGCAGTTATTACGGCTGGGCGAGATCGACGTCGACCGATTGGGACGACGATGACGAGGACGAGCAGCCCCGTGCACCTTTGGAGGTTGTGTCGGCTCGACCCGCCGGCGGGCGTGCCGAACGCCGGTTCTTCTCGTTGGGCAAGCTCTCACGCAAGCGGTAGACGTGTCGCGCACGGCCGCACGGCATCCGCGTATGCGCCGTGAAGCACCAGCCACCACCGACGCGTGTCAGAACTCAGGTTTCGCCTTCGACCTCTTCGCGTCCTCGTGGGGAGAAGGACCGTCGCCATCCTCCTGGGACGTGGGCGCAGGCGGGACTGCGGACAAATCGGTGACTGCGGGTGGCTCAGCTGCCTCCGTCTCGGGCTCCGGCGACTTTTCCCCACCCACGGGGAGTTCAGCGGGTTCGATACGGGCGGTTGCCGCATCGGCCAACTCGAGAAGGCCGGCCGCCATCGTTCGGATGTCGTTGAGCAGTTGGTGTCGTTGCTTCCAGACCGCCTCGGTGTCAGCGTGAATTTCGCTCATTCGCGTCTCCGCCTGCTCCCGCAGCGCCGCGAGCTCTTCTTGTAGCCGCCTGCGATTCTCCTCGGCCTCAGCGCTCGAGCGTGCGCGGGTGTCGTTTGCCTCGGCGGTCGCCGCTGAGCGCAGTTCGTCCGCCTCGGCCTTCCCAGCGGCGAGAATCGAGTCAGCCTCCGCCCGGTTGCGGGTGACGAGCTCGTCGGAGTCGGCCTTCATTCGGTCCGCCTCGGCACTGGTACTGACAATCAACTGCGCGGCCTCGGCCTTCGCGCGTGCGGTGCTCTCGTCGGCGTCTTGCCGGGCGCTCGCGGTGATCTCCTCCGCTGCCTCTCGCGCCGCCTGCAGCAGCCCGTCAACCTTCTCCCCGGCCTGATCAAGTGCGTGCCGGACCGCCGCCGGCGGCGACGCGCTCACCTTGAGCTCGGCAATCACGCGATTGGCGCGTTTGACGTAGGCATCGACGGCTCGGCGGTCGTAGCCACGGACCGAAACCGGGAAGGAGACGTCTAGCATGTCCCGCGGCACGTAGTGCCGAAAGTTGCCGAACCCGCGTTCCCCTTCCGGGGCAGCGGACGGATGCTCCTTCCTCTCCTCCGCCATGGACGAATCGTCCTCGACCACGGCACCGAGTATGACCAATCGCAGGCCGGCCGGTCGACAGGACGCCTAAGAAGAAGCAGATGACCCTCGACCGGCCATCGGACCTATTGACGAAGCTCGCCTGTCGAGGTCAGGATCCGGTTGCGCGCGCGCTGCGGCGCGGGATTAGGGGAGCAGCCCATCTGCGGCCTAGTTTCCGCTCGGTGCGCGCGCTTCCCAGACAGCCGTTTGCCGTTCTGATGCGGTCGACTGTACGGTGGCTCGCGAGCCCAGGCATCTGCGTCCCCGGGGTTGCCGCAGTTTTCTGGGACGCGCCTGGCTCGACGTTAGGGCACTGGAATGCCGCGTTAGGCTGCAGCGCTGAGGTGCGCAAGATCCAACCGTCGAACGATTTCCGGACCACGTGAGAACACACGCACTCATGTACCACGACGCCGTGACGGGCGATGCAAATGGAAGCGGTTTCTCAGGACCTGGTCCGGGGCGCTACAAGCTTCCGTGGGCGAAGTTCGTCGCGCATCTCGATTGCATAGCGGAGGTTGCGAACAGGCCGCCCGTTTCGATCGAAGATGTGCTTAGCGACGCTAAACAGGCCGTGCCGTGGCTGTTGACCTTCGACGACGCGGGTACAAGTGCACTCGCGATTGGCGAGGAGCTGGTTGTGCGCGGATGGTGCGGGCACTTCTTCATCGTCGTAAGTCTCATGGGCAAACCGGGCTTCCTCGATCGTTCCGGCGTTCGAGAACTGCACGACATGGGGCATGTGATCGGCTCACACTCATTAACGCATCCAACCAACATGTCCTCATTGACACCGAATCAACTTCGGCACGAATGGGCTGCGAGTGTCGGCAGGCTCTCGGACCTCATCGGCGAGGACGTGCGCACAGCCTCCCTTCCCGGGGGCCACTATGCAACTAAGGTCGCGGTGGCCGCCACAAGGGCGGGCATAGCGGCGCTCTTCACGTCTGAACCTGTTCGGAGGGCGCGGCCCGAGCACGGGTGCCTCGTCATCGGACGATTCGCAATCCGCACAAACACCTCAGCTCGGAGCGCGGCGAGGGCGGCGGCAGGCCACCTCGGACCATGGGCCTGCGCGTATGCAGCCTGGACTCTTCGCAAGCCAATCAAGGCGATCGGCGGCGATCACTACGATCGCATTCGGACGAGGATGCTGACCACGCTCTCGAAACGGAAGGCTCGGGAGGCTCCACTCTCGAGTACGGGCGAGCGGCAGAAGCCGTGACCCGGACCCTGCGCGTTAGCCAAGAGGACGTGAATCGATTCGCGAGGGCTAGCGCGGACCGTAACCCACTGCACATCGACCAATCGTTCGCCCGCGAGACGCCCCACGGACGTTGCATTTCTCATGGCGCGTTGGTCACTCTTGCTGCACTCGGGGTTGCCGACGCGGACAGGCTTGGACACGTTGAGGCGATTGACGTCCAATTTCGACAACCGGTTTTTCCGGGAGATGAGCACGTCATCTCCGTTCCGGACTCGACTCGAGAAAAGATGCGAATCGAAGTCAGACGAGGTGGACGCGTCGCCGTCACGATTACCGTGGCGAGTCGCGACGACAATGTGCTGCTTACGACAGCGCTGCAGGAGGAGTCTCCGGCCAATCCCAAGTCGCCGCGGCGATGCACGCTCGAGGACCTCTCGCAGCAAAGGGGCCTGTCGGTCCAAGAGCGGTACACGTGTCGCCTCGACTTGCTGTCGACATTGGCAACGGACCTCGGCGCGGGACATGTCCCGGAAACGATCTTGCTCTGGCTTGCGGCTGCAAGCTATACGGTCGGGATGCTGATTCCAGGTCGGGACTCCATCTTTGTCGGGGCTCGGATTGTTCGCTGCTCTACGCCGAGCTCAGGCAGCCTCCGTCTGTCAGTCAGTTCTGTGGACGATCGCACTGGCATGATCGACATCGACGCAACGCTGGATCAGAAGGAAGCTTCCGCTCGAATGGCGTTGCAGGCATTCTTGCGCCCGCGAGTACCCACACCCGACCGAGCGTCGATCGCCCGCTATCTACGACCTTCAAGTGATCTCTCAGATCAAACTGTTCTCGTCGTCGGGGCAAGCCGCGGGTTAGGCGCTGCCCTATGTGGCGCCTTCGTGAGCCAAGGGGCGACCGTGTGGGCCGGTTTTTCGCGGAGTGCAACGCACATCGAGAGGCTGCGTCGAAATTTCGATCCAGAAAGGATCCGCCCGCTTCGATTCGACGCCGAGGATCCTCAGCAGACGAAGAAGGCGTTCGAGGCTCTTCGCCGCGAAGGAGACACACTAGACGGACTCGTCCTGTGTGCAGCTCCGCCCCCGTATGAGGCGGCTCTTCATCCAGAGACCTCTAAGGGAGCGCTTCGGTTTCTCACGACGAGCCTTGCAGCGATGCTCAACCCGCTCGCAGAGGGTCTGCAGCTGTTATCGCCCGACGGCTGGCTCATCGTCATGTCCTCGTCCGTGGTGGATGACCCGGCGCAAGCATGGCCTCACTACGTGATCGCGAAAGCGGCCTCGGAAGGGGCGGCCATCTACTGCGCTCGTCACACGACCGCTCGGGTGTTGGTGGTTCGCGCACCGAAGATGTGGACGGACAGTACGAACACGCCCATGAGCAAGATCAGCGCTGTCCCCTCGGAGCAAGTCGCAGCGGCAATCACGCGGTGGGCCATAAGCAACGAAGCGTTCACCTACCCGTCCGTGCTGACCGCCGAGGAGCTGACGAGAGAAGTGGCGGACCCTGAACCCCGGACCGCCTAGCGGGTTTGGCGCTACTTCAGGCCGGCTGCTTCGATTCGATCAGGGAAATGAATTCTCCGACAGTGCCGGCGCTGGCGATTTCAGCGCTCTCGAAGCGGATCCCCAGCTTTCTCTCAGTCGCCAGAATAAGCATGACGTGAACAACTGAATCCCATCCATCCACGTCAGCGGCTGTCAGGTCGTCACGTAGCGCAACTGGCTCACCGAGGACTTCCTCAAATACGCTGGCCAGATTTTCGCGGATTTCCTCACGACTCAAGCTGGACAACTTTTCTCGCGATTGGCGGATTCCGTGGAATGTAGTCGTCGACGCCCAACTCCCAGAGTACGCTTCCATCTTGAGGCGCCCCGCCCACACGGCGGAAACCAAGCTTCTCGTAGTGACTCGAAACAAGACCGTTCTTCTTCGTGGGGATGTATCTGCCTCGAAGATGGCTTGCGTCGGCCGTCCTAGCGGTCTCGACTAGTTGGTCGAGCACGAATTCTTCGAGTCGCCGTGAGATCACCCTGCAACTCATGAGCCAGGTCACGATGTCGAGACAATCACCGTCGCGCCTTGCGACCACGACGGAAACGAGTCCGCTTTCACCGAACCGATCTGCGAGGGTGATGTAGAACGAGAAGTAGTCGGGGTCTTCGACGAACGTCCTCAGCTCTCCGGCGGAGTGCCGGATCGTCGTCAGGTTGAACTGATTCGTCCGCTGCACCAGCTGTGTGATCCTAGGGAGGTGAAGTTCGTCGAATTCTTCGAATGTAGCCTCCATGTTCAGGCTGGCGAGATATTCATCGACGGTATTGAATTTGAGCTCTTCGTCTTCCCGAAGGACGTTTGATCGGTAGAACTGCGTGCGCATCCGGTCTTCTTCGCTGAACTGAGTCGCCTCGAACAGGTTGAGCGACTCGAGATAGGGGATGAACTCGGCGGGGTCCCCGGGGAGTTCTGGCACGCATACCTCAGGAACAAGGTTCCGCACCAGGTTTCGCTCAAACGGGGAGTCATCTAGCAGCACGACGGAGTCGAGACCGATGTTTAGACGGCTCGCCAGCGAGCGAATATTGTCCGCCTTGTTGTCCCAGTTGGCGATAAAGCAAGCAATGTCTGACTCGGTCAGAACCATATCGGCGTGCCGTCGAAACGGTTCGCGCGCCTTATCGTCGTCGTTCTTGCTGCAAACGGCAAGGATGATGCCGCGAGCCGCAAGTTCCCTGAGCCACATCTGGAATTGAACGTAAGCCTCGCCTTCGCCCAACTCGCCGAGGCGGATGCCCTCGAGCCCATCGTCGCCGATCGTCCCGCCCCAGAGAACGTTGTCGAGGTCAAGCGCGACACACTTCAAGCCCATCCCCCGAACTGCTCTGAAGATGTCTAGGGCCTGGCCGGCGACATGTGGCAAGGCCTCGGGGTGACAAAAGCTCTTGCTATAGAACCAGAGCCGCTCGTCGAACCAGGAGCGCTTTCCGAGCCAAGCGGCGACGTGATCAGAGTCAACCGTATAGACGTTCTCCATCTCCACGGCGGCCTCGCGTAGTCGCTCGTTGGCTCGTCGAACAACGTTCTGAAGCGAGCTCTCTACGCGGCTAGTGAAATTTCCCCACGCACGCTCATATGGTGTTACGAACTCGTTGACCACGACCGTCGCGTCGGGGATCCGGCTGAGCCGGCGTATCACAGAGACGAGCTGCTCCATTTCCCGCTCGACCCGCCCTATGCGCTCTCCAAGGTCGGTGGAGAGCAGCACGTTGCGCAGAGCTTGCACCGCCGTTAGCAGGACGACGAAGTCCGGCCTGAAGGAGTAGAGGGCGGAGCGCTCGTCGAGGACAGTCTGAAGGACGGTGTTGTACTCCGGCTCGTATGTGACCAGCGGAAAGCCCGCTGCCTTCCCTAATCCTCGGAGGACGGCCGCGTAGTACTGCGTTGTGCAGAATCCGAGAACAGCAACCCGCTGTGCGAGTTGTTGTTCCTCTTCGTGCGGGCCCTCCCTCCCTAGGCCCATTAAGCTGATGTAATCAAGCTCTCGGGGAAGATACATAGGCTAGTTCACGGACACCTGGCGTCCTCGATCTTAGAACTTACCCGCCGAAGCCAGAGCCGCTTCCACCGGCTGCAGCAGCAGGCCGATCGGCCCGCTTTCACCGGAGGCGGAACTAGAAGTGTGTTGGGCCTTCGCCGTCGCCCCGATTTAGGTGAATCCCCTGATCCCAACCTGGTAGCGCGGTGAGCTGCCGGTGAAGATCATCGGAAAAATAGAAGAAGAAGTTGGACGGGCCTCGCTGGTAGCCGGCTAACTCCAGCGCGCGACACCAGCCGGGATGTAGTTGATTCGAGATGGCAAGGTCCACGCCTCGTTCGGTCAAATACCTGTCCACTGAGGACACAACCGCGGCTGCGTCTTGGGGGTCCGCGAAGCAATCGGCTAGCAATCCCACTCGCATGTCGCCGAAGTATTTATCACTCTCCATTTTCTTATCCAACAGCAAAGCCCAACCGATCGCAGCACCGCCCTTTTCAACCACGACACGTATGTATTTGTCCTCACTCTGGGGGTACACGCAGTTGAGTGCTCGTGCGGTCCGATCGCCGACCAGCGCATACGCTTTGGAATGCTTCGCAAAGAGCTCATCGGCGAGCGCATCGAAACGTGCCACCTCGCGTGCATGGCTTGACGCGCCCAACGCTGCGCGTGGTTGCCCTCTTTGAGCTAAGACCTGCTGAAGCCGAAGCGCTGCTCCGGCGAGACGGACGCGTCCCAACACTCTGAGAATCTTCTCTAGAGCATGGCTGTCAGCCGGGAGGCGGATGTTTCGCGCAAACTGGTTGGCTGACTTTACGTTGAAATAGAAAGGAACAACCAGATGCCGCCATCCGGCTGCAGTGAGGAGTTTTGCAAACTGGCTTTGAGTCGAGCCAAGACCCAAGCTGTACGCGCAGGGAGCGCGGCGACGTACGTCGAAGATCAGGGCTGCGGAGACCTGGGCCTTCGTGGTGTCGATCTCTCCAAGCGAGAGAGGGATCTGTAGATCGCCCAATTCGAGGGACCGCCCTTGGATGAGGAATTCTTGGTGCTTTAGGACATACCCCCCGTAAACGTCGCCGCGTTCCTCGACCACGAAACTTTCCAACCAAACGGGAACTTCATCCACGTCTAGGGGCCGCTCTACCTCCGGAAACTGCCATTCACTGCCGGCAGATGAGAGCTTTGCATTGAGCCGCTCAACTGCGTCACGGTGTGCCCGAGAGTAAGGGACGATCTCCATCGAGATCCGAGTGGTCCTGGCGCGCCTTCCGCCTGATCCGCCAATCTACCACTAAGGAAAATACGCGTCGGCGAACGTGAACGGCAAACCGATCGAACCTCGGTGTCTCCTCGCTTGGCGCCGGGCCTTCGCGCGATCGGCCCGCGAGCCGGTGGACAAACCAGGCGACATAGCCGTTTCCGTGCCCGCGCGCTCTCGCCGCACGAGGACTAGCCGCGTGAGCCGCTAGCGTTTGGTACCACGGGGCCCGAGATGTGAAGCTCATCGATCCCCGAGCGGAGATGCCGTTTGCCGAGTTTGCCCGTATTGTGGAGATCCGTCTCACACAACGCCGCCAGTCGATCGAATAAGCGCCGAGAGCGATGTCGCAGAGTTCGCCTAATTGGTATGCAGATCTCTCAACGAGGAGGGTCTTTCGCCGGTACCGCACATACATCCTCGGAGGAGTCGTGGTTAGTGTCCTCGTGGCAGGCGTTCTCGGCGCTTACGTTTTCCAATCGTCCGGTACTCGGTCTCCGGCCGTGCATGCGGACAGCGGAAGCCTCGCTCTTCGTACAACCAGCCGTGACAACGCTCACATCGGTCTGCGCTGGGCGTCCAGTGCAGCCGCTGCCTCCTATCGTGTGTATCGGGGCCGCCTCGCGGTGGGAACGACCCGGGGAACGACCTTCACCGACGCGCTCCTCTGGCCGCAGACCCGCTATGCGTACACGGTGAAGGCATTAGACGACAAGGGCTTTGTCATCGGTACCAGTTCGACGTCGGCAACGACCAAGGAGGTTCCGCCGGGCGGCTTCACTCGGCCCTTTGCACGGGGTAGTTTCTGGAATTCCGCGATTCCTGACTCGCCCACGCTTTCGCCCTCGAGTCCGGCCCTCGTCCAGTATCTCGTCGCCCATGCTGCGAATCCGAACGTTCCGCTTCGCCAGTGGGCTGTGTCTGTCGCCGAGGCTCATTCGAGCGACACGCGGTACGGCGTCCCGTGTACGAGGAAGGGGTGGAAGTGCTCGCTGCACGCGTTCGGGCCGATCCCGATACCGGTGACGGCCCGACCCGACCCGTCTGAAGACGGACATCTCGTCGTGTATGAGCCGAGGACGCAGCACGAGTGGGATATGTGGCGTGCGGTGCCTGCCTGGTCGGCTTCGGCTGGTTCTGCCGAGTCGATGCGAGGAGACGGCTTCATCCCCGACGGAGTTGCCTCGGGCGACGCTGCGAATCTGCCGTTGCTCGGGGGCCTGATTCGGCCGGAGGAGATTCTGCAAGGCCACATTGATCACGCGCTCGTCTTCGGGATCCCCGGAGTTGGTCGAGGAGCTGCCATCTGCCCGGCGACGCACAACACGCCGACGACGAACGATCCAAACGCGCCGCACGAGGGCCAGAGGTTTCAACTCGACCCGAGCGTTGCCATCTCGAGCCTGCCGATACCCGCGTGGGAGAAGCCGATCGCGCGCGCGATGCAGGTCTACGGGATGTACTTACGAGATAGCAGCGGCACGCTGACGGTCTACGCGGAGAATCCGATCTCGAGGGGGTACGACGCCTGGGCGAGGGTTGGGCTCCACGAGATCACTTCGGCGCCGCTCAGAGGAATACCGTGGGCAGATTTCCGGGCTCTTGCTTCGCCCGACGCTCGGAGGTGCCGGGCCTAGTTCCTCTCTGCACGAGACCCGGGGGGACAACTCTGTCGAGGTTGTCCCTCAGTGCATCGCCCATTGATGTTGGCGTACATGAAATCAGCGATCCGGTCGAGCTCGACCTCGAGGGTGTGGCGCCTCACGTAGTCGACGCCCGCCCTGGCGAGTCGACTCCTGAGCTCGGGATTCTGGGCCAGCTGTTGGAGAGCGGCGGCGGCAGCTTCCGGGTCCCGAGGGGGTACGAGCAGTCCACGCTCTCCGTACCCGAGCGCCGCACCTACACCTCCGACGTCGGTTGCGACGACAGGCAACCCGACGGCTAGCGCTTCGAGCAGGACCTGCGGGAGGCCTTCTGTTAGCGCGGTATGCAGGAACACATCACTCGTCCGGTAAAGGTCGTAGAGGGCCTTTCCGTTTGGCACGTAGCCGACGAGTTCGAGGGCATCATCGACATCAAGATCGCGCGCACGAGTTGCGATGCGCGACTCGAGTGAACCGGTGCCCGCAATTGTCAAGCGCCAGCGGCGATCCCGCTCTCGCAGGTTGGCGAGAGCCTGCACGAGAAGCAATGGATTCTTCTCCGGTTCCAGCCGGCCGACGCTTAGGACACGGATCTCAGACGGCCACGGCTCTCGCTCGATCGCTGATGTGGTGACAATCTGCGCGTCGCGGATGAGCGAAAAGACACTCGCCAAGACCGGTCGGCCCCCCCGATAGCGCCGCGCAAGGTGATCACCGACGACGATCGAGGGAAGGCGACGCGCTGCCAATCGGAAGGTCAGCTCGAGCGCGAAGGCGGCGGGAAGAACCGCGAGCCACCGCTTATCAGGCAGTCTGCTGGCGATATAGCGCGGGAAGTCCTGGCGCACGCCCAGGAACACCGCGTTCCCGTGCCGCCTGGCGATGGCCGCGAACGCAAGCGCCAGGGGGTGGGGCCCGAATGTCCACAAGGCGTCGAGATTGTCGGCCTCGCTCGCAAAGATGCGGGAGGAGCGACGCATGGTCCGAGCCAGCCCCCGGACGTCGCGCGCACTCGGGTAGTGAGGCAGCGGGACAAATCGCACACACGGACGTGACACCGTATGGGGAGCACGACGCGGGACATTGCTCAGGCGCCCGAAGATGACGACTTCGGTTACTCGTGGCGGCAGGTTGAGTAAGAACTCGACGAATGCCTGGTCGGTTGAAATCACCTGACCGTCGGACCAATAGAGCAGATCCGCATAGATCCCCAGGCGCACGCGGACAGCTCCCCTATGCTATTTCAGCCGGCATGAGAAGGGACTTCGCCCTGTTTCCGACGCCTCTGGACTTTCCGAGGCACTCTTTGGCCCAGACGGTTGTGCATCCATGACCACTGACTCCATGGACGCCCAGGCCGAGCGCGCCGGTCCCGGGCTGGGCCACTACATCGAGGTCATCTATCGCCGACGCTGGATCGTCCTGGGAATAGTCGGCACGGCAATCGCAGTTGCGGCGCTTGTCTCTCACTTTCAGCAGCCTGTGTACGAGGCTCAGGAAAAGATCGTCATCGGCCAGGGCAACACTCTGTTCCAACCTCAGAACGGTAACGTGATTCAACCGTTCACGGCGACGATGGCGGATTTGCTCACGAGCGACATAGTCGCCCGTGACGTGATCTCGACGCTTGGACTGACCACGAGTCCTTCATCACTTCTCAAGAAGGTGAGCGTTTCGACGAATCCTCAGACCGCCGTTCTGCGGGTGTCAGTTGACGACAAGAGCGCAGATCGTGCTCGACGGATCGCGTCCGCGTTTGGGGACGCTTTCGCGCGCCTGGTTCGGCTGCGCTTTGGAGGAGGCGGACCGCAAGCGCAACCGCCGATTACGGCGATCGTCTTCGATCCCGCTCACGTCGTTCCTGGACGCGTGGCCCCGAAGCCGGCGCAAAACATCGCGATCGCCGCTGCGCTTGGGTTGGTGCTCGGGCTGCTGGCGGCATTTCTTGCGGAGCACTTCGACCGAACAATCAGAACACGGGAGGGATTCGAAGCGACATTTCGGTTGCCGGTCATCGGGCAGGTCCCGCGGCAACCTCGGAGGGGGTCGAGGGACGCCACAGCCCTGTACGGCGCTCGAGCGGAGGCCTCCGAGGCGTACCGTGCTCTTCGCGCCGTGCTGAACTCGTTGAGTGCGGAACGGAATCTGCGAACGCTCGTCGTGACGAGTGCCACGGAAGGACAGGGCAAGGAAATGGTCGCGGCGAATCTAGCGCGCGCGCTCACGAGCGCGGGAACGAGCACGCTCCTGATCGAGGGAGATCTTCGTCACCCCGGTCTCGATACTGCTTTCGGTCAGCGGTCGCCGGGTCTCACAGACGTTCTCGCTGGGCGCACTTCGTTCGAGGAGGCGGTGCGCACGATTGTCGGTTCGCCTGCACCTGCTGAGGTTCCTGCGCCTGTACCGAAGGTCCAACGGCGGCCCGCTCGGTCGCCGAGCTCCTCCACGGCAGCAGCTCCCTCAGCCCGGCGGAGGCGTTCATCGGCGGCACACAAAGTCTCGTCTCCATCTGCAGTTCTGAGTGTGCGCCTCGACTTCTTGCCGAGCGGGCACGCGCCTTCCGATCCTGCGGATCTCCTTGCGGGCAAACAGATGATGAGGCTGATGGCGAAGACCGCCGACTCGTACGATCACGTGCTGGTTGACGCGACGCCGCTCCTCTCGTTTGCCGATGCCCTCGAGCTTGCGAATATTGCCGACGGCGTGGTCTTGGTCGCACGGCAGAACCGCGCCACCGAGACGGAGGCGAAGGCGGTCGGCGACCTACTCGCGGGCCTGGATGCGCACACGGTGGGTCTTGTCGTCACGGATGCGCAGTCGGGCGGTCGTTACGGACGCAGTGCGCGGCGTCACCACCTCGGCGGGCTGCGGAGGGATCTCGGCAGTATCCGTCGCCGTTTGAGCGAGCGGCGTGCCAAGCCGGCGACCGCCGACCCCGTAGCAGTGCCGAGCAATGATCGGCAGCGCATGACCTCCTGATGCTTGCTGCTGTCGAGAGAAGCGCGGGTGTCCGGACCCCCTCGTTGATCGCCATTGGAGGGACGGCCATCGCAGCCGCGGCTGCCAGCGCTCTGTCGACCTCGCATCCATTCTGGGCCGTAACCCTCGTCGGAGCGGTCGTGATCGGCATTTCGGTCACACTCCGAATCGCGCTGCTGCAAGTCCTGCTCGTCTTCACGATCTTCATCGAGTCTCTGTCGCTGGGGGGCGGTTTCCACATCGCCCGGCTCGCTGGCGCCGTCGCACTGGTCGTGGTCACGTACTTCTTGCTCACAGGACGGACGTTTGGCCTGCGTCCAAATGCGCTGCTCTTGTCCGCAGGCCTCTACGGAGCGTGGATGCTCCTCAGCGCGTACTGGGCATCGAGCGGCAATGAGGTCTTCAGGCAACTGCTTTCTTATCTCCTCGCCATCGCATACATGCTGACGTTCGCTCTTCTCGTCCGTTCAGGGCGAGACTTGCGATTCATTCTGGCGACGCTCGCATTTGGCGCGTGCCTGTTCGGCATGGTCGCGCTTGCGCAGTACGTATCAACCGGTGAGAGCACGCGAGCAGTAGGACTTCAGGGCGACGCGAACTACTTCGCTGAGTATCAGGTGGTCGCCTTCCCGGCAGTTCTAGCGCTTGCTGCACTCGAACGACGACGGGCCTGGCGGACGGCGTACTACGGGGTGACCGGAGTGATCATCCTCTCCGTCGCCGCGTCGTTGTCTCGCGGTGGCTTGCTCGCACTCATCATCGTCATCGCCGCGACGATCGTCGTTCCGTGGAAGACGTTTTTCCGCCGGCCAACACAGAAGGTCGTCTATGCGGCCGCGGTCGGCACAGGCATTCTCCTCGCTCTCTTTGTGGGGTCGAGTGCGTTCGTAAGTCGCGCGGGGACGATTCTCCACCCCGGCTCAGACCGCGGCTCCGGTCGGCTCGATCTTTGGTCGGCGGCCTGGCGAGGCTGGAAGGAGAATCCGTGGCTCGGGCTCGGCGAAGGCAATTTCAGGGTGCATGCGCTCGACCTTCTGCAGACGACACCAGGCGTCAATACCGCCGCACATTACGTCGCGGCCGGTCGAGAGGTCCACAACGCGTACCTCGAAACGCTGACCGAGCTCGGCCCGTTGGGCCTCGCGCTCTTTTTGTTCGTCATCGTGCTCACGGCTCGGTATTTCGTACTCGTTCACAGGCGAGCGCGGCGCGCGCGGGACGAGCTGCTTACACGAGTCTCGATTGCGTTCCTGTTTAGCCTGCTCGCCTACACGGTCTCGGCGTTCTTCCTATCGAACGAACTCCAAAAGCCGCTGTGGATTCTCGCCGGTATTGCGTTAGCGCTTGACGTGATGTCGCGCCGGCCCACGGCACGCACGGCCCCGTTGCAGGTATCAGGCAGGGCGCCGGAACGCCTGTAGTGCGCCGCTGGCGATCGCTCGTTCTCTGCTACCACGCAATCTCGGAGGCTTGGCATCACCCGCTCGCCTTGAAACCGGAAGCGCTTGATGCCCAACTCTCCGCGCTCATCAGACGCGGCTTTCGTCCCGCGACGAGCGAGCAGGTTCTGGCGAACGACGGCAAACTCTTGCACGTGACGTTTGATGACGCGTTCCGGAGCCTCGCTCGCGGGCTTCCCGTCCTCGAGAGGCTCGACATCCCGGCGACTGTCTTTGTGTGTCCATCGTTTGCGGACGGCGGGCGTCCACTTGCTGTGAGGGAACTGGAAGATGCGGTTGCCCAATATCCCGGAGAGCTCGACACGATGTCTTGGGAGGAGCTGATGTCGATCTCGGCTCGTGGGTTCACAATTGGGTCACACACCCTTTCCCACGCTCATCTGACCGGCCTCTCGGATGGAGAGCTCGATCGGGAACTGCGGACCTCGAGAGAACGGATCGAGGATCAACTAGAGCGACCCTGCAAGCTTCTCGCCTATCCCTACGGTGAATACAACTCACGCGTACGTGCGGCCGCACGCTCTGCGGGTTACGAGGCGGCTTTCATCCTCTCTCCAAGCCCGCGTCCCCCGGACCGCTATGCCGTTCCCCGCGTTGGCATCTGGCGCCGAGATGGTCTGTTTCGTGTCATGCTGAAGGCATCGCCGACGATTCGGCACGCGGTGGATCGCGCTCGAACGACACGGGTGACGCGGGCACGTGGTGACTCGCTCCAGGTCCCGCCAACGTAACTTGCGCGTGTGACTCGGTTGATCTCAGTCGTGATTCCGGCGCTCAATGAGGCTCGCTACATCGAAGCGTGCTTGACGTCGGTTCTCAGCCAAGAGATCGATGGCGAACTCGAGGTGATCGTGGCCGACGGCGGTTCCAGCGACGCTACGGCTCTGATCGCACGGCGGCTGGGTGCCAGGGTGATTCCGAACTCGCGTGGGTCGATAGCAGCCGGCCTGAATCGCGGGGTCGAGTCGGCGCGGGGGGACGTCGTCGCTCGTTTCGACGCTCATTCAGAGATGACCCCCGGTTACCTCAGAAGCTGCTTGCGCGTCTTGGAAGAGGAGCACGGGGTTGTCAACGTCGGCGGTTGGTGTCAGCCGGTGGGGCGAGGGCCTTGGGGGCGCGCCCTTGGGGCGGCGGTGGCCTCCCCGATCGGCGTCGGGAACGCTCGCATCTGGCGCGAGCCGCCCCCCGGCGCGTGCAGGTCGGATGTCGAAACCGTTCCGTTCGGTTGCTTCCCAGTATCTGCGCTTCGCGGAATCGGGGGATGGCGAGAGGACATTCTCGTGAACGAGGATTTTGAACTCAACCACAGGCTCCGTCGCTGCGGTGGCCGGATCGTCTTCGATCCGCACGTTCGGTCGATCTATCGGCCGAGAGAGAGATATTCGGAGATCGTGTGCCAATACTGGCGTTACGGGAGGTGGAAGGCGGTCGTGCTCTCGGACTCACCGCGGTCGCTCGAGCCACGGCAATTGGCGCCGCTGGCGTTACTCATGGCTGCGGCCGGCGCGCCATTCTCGCGTCCGTTGCGTCTCGCCTTGCTCTGTTACGCGGGGGTGGTCACGACTGCGACCATCCGCTCAGGCGGCGGCTGGCGAGCCGCCGCGATCTTCGTCTCGGCGCACGCATCATGGGGAGCTGGTTTGCTTACCGGCTTGGTGCGCCTCCCGCACGACAGCCGACCTGCATCGTGATCGGGCTCTTCTAGTGTTCGGAGGCTTGTGTTCCACGTGGGTGACGGATCCACTGTGCGGTCGAGCCTAGATCTCCGATGCGAGGGATGAGCGCTTCGCGAGGGCAGTTCATCCTGCGCACGAATATGGAAGCCATAGCGACACCGCCCGCCGTGTACGCGACGGCCGACGCAACAGCCGCGCCAGGCCCTCCGTAGCTCGGGATCAACAGCAGATCAAGGGCCACGGTGAAGACGAATGCAACGCTTGTTCCCGCCGTCTGCAGGAATGGCCTTCCTCGTGCAGTCAGTGCATTACCGAATAGCTTGATTGCAAGGATCCCGAAAGACCCAAGCGTCAGGATCCGCAGGTCGACGACCGACCCGCTGAACCGCTCGCCGAAGACGGTCGTGCAGAGCAACGGCGCCGCCAGAATGAGTCCGACCGCGAGCGGGACAGTTGCGATCGTGGCCGCACGGAATGCCCGGGCGGCGTTTTGGGTCGCTTCGACCGCCGAGCCGCGGACGAGGTGCGGTCGTTGTGCGTAGCCAACAGCCGTTGGCAGGAAGAAGAGGGCTTCCGACCACGAAACGGCGACGCTGTAGAGCCCGAGTTCCCTCCTCGTCGCAAGCACGCCGAGCAGCCACTGGTCGAGGCGGTAATTCGTGAACGACATGACGGTCGCGGGATGGACCTTGATGCCGAACCTCACTGTTCGCACGGCCAAGTCCACGCGAGGAAGTCCAAATCCCGGCGAGCGCATCACAGCTCCTATCAGGATCAGTGCGCACAGCGTTTGTCCTGCGACCCATGCGGCGACCGCAGAAGTCACGCTAAGTCGGCCGATAGCGAGGAGCAAGACATTGACACCAACCATCGCGGCCGGCGCGGCGATCCACGCGGTATTGCTGAGGCCGAACCGGTAATCGGCTTGCACGAGTCGGGAGAGATATGTCGCCATCAACTGAACAGGCACCGAGGCAAGCACCAGCCAGACCAGTTCCGTACGTGCGTGGCCCGTGGCTGCTGGGAACCGACTAGAGATCGCGCCGAGCGTCACAGCCGCGGTGCCACCGAAGAGAATCGCCAGGAGAATGGAGTTGGTCGCAAGTGCGCGTCGTGCGGATCGCTCGACTCCGGCGATGTTGACGTTCGCTTCCTGAACGCCAAGCGTGGACGCATAGTGTGTGAGTACTGAAATCGCAGTCAGGAATGCGACACTGCCGCGTCCTGTTGGGCCTAGCGCGCGCGAGACGATCAGTACGCTGACGAGCGACAGGAGCGCAACGCCTAGATTGGTGCCGTACGTTAGGGCGGAGGTCGAGACTTGCGAACGGGCCCTCGTTTCAGGCACTGCCTCGGCGGCCGGATCGACTTCGTCCATGCTTACCGGGGCGCGTCGAGCGGTACGCCCGCCGACTCGCCGCCGCGTGTCAGTCCGATACGCCGAGAGAGGCGGGCGCGCTGGACCTGAAAAAAGCGCCTCGGGTTCTCGGTGAAATTCTGCAGCCGGTGTTTGAACAGGGGCGAGAGTGGGAGAGTCGCGATGATCGGCAGCGCGAGCTTGAGTCGCCAACCAGCGGGCGATTGTCGCCACAGCATTCGTCTTTGACGAAACAGCGTAGGGTGGCGCTCGCGGAGTTGGTCGTAGAACGCCGCGAAGGACTGCCGGTGAACCGCGCTCAGGCGCGGCCCGTGTTGCCGATAATGCAGTACTACGCGAGGGACATAGATACCTGTCCAGCGACGCTCTGCGAAGCTCAACCAGAGATCCCATGCTTGATATCCGTTCTCCATCTGCCATCCCCCCACGTCCTCGAGGCGAGACCGGCGTATGAGAGTTGCTCCTCCGGTTAGGTTGTCCACGTAGGTGAGCAGCCACGCGTCCAACTGGCGCGGCCCTCGGCGTGATCCAGAGTAATCGCCAAAGACATCGATGTCCCCCCACGCAGCCGCTGCCGACGGATTCGCGTCAAGCGCGTCGGCAAGGTCCCGGAGTGCTCCGGGCGCGATGCGGTCGTCCGCGTCGAGCGGGAACACGTACGGTGCCGTTGTTGCAGACAATCCGGCGGCTCGCGCCGCGGCGGGACCGTGGTGGTCCTGGTGCAACACGCGAACGTTCTTCTCGGGAAGCCCATCTAGCACATGTCTGGTTTCGGCATCGTCGGATCCGTCGTCGATCACCACGATCTCACATGATTCTTGGCGAAGCACTGAATCGACGGCTTCGGGCAGGGTCCTGCCGTCGTTGAAGCAAGGAATGATCACCGACACTCTGAGTTTCTGTTTGGATGAGCGAGCGCAGCTGATTGCTGGTACCTGGCGCTGATCGGGTGGTTTCACAGTCAAGATTGTGCGCCTGAGGACCAGGAAACTGAGAGATGGTAACCGTGCCAGAGCGGACTGAGGGCCCGATGCATCCGCGTCACGGCTGGCTTGCAGCGGTGATCCCCGCCTCGGGACACCGGTTCAGAGTCGCCGATCCTGATCTGGCCGAAACTCTGACCGCAGCGAACGCCTTCCTCGTCGACTCGCAGCCGGACGTAGAGATCTTGACCCCGCACCGGCTGAGGCCCACCGCACCGTGGGTCGTCGTCAACATCGACCAGGCACTGACGGCAGGGCAGAACGACGACATCAGGCTCGCCGAGCGAGCGCCGCGACGCGTCGCGGCATCGCTCACCGCGCGGGCAAAAGCACGGGCGGTCCGGCGCCGTCTTCTGCAGTTGGGTTACGGAAAGGTCGTTCTCATTCCGTGGGACCTCGACCAGCCGCTTCGCCTTCCGCGCGAGCCTGAGGGGGAACAGTTGCGTGTTGTCGAGCGGTTCCCGAGGTCGCTGCTTGTCCTGGGAGTGCGGCAGATAGGAGAGCCGACGACACTCGAAAGCGTTATCGACGAAACCTTGCGCTCGTGCCCGAGCCCCGTCCCAGTCCGCCCTCTCGTGCGGGAATCAGGGCTCGTCGTGGTCGGCAGCTCAGCCGTGCTCCGCGTCAGCGTGGGGCACGGCGCTAAGGCGATCGCTTCTCAGACGGCGCACCTGAGGCAGCTTGGCCGCGCACCCTCCGGTCTTCTCGTGAAGCGGATCCCCGAGATCGCCGACCAGGGCCGAACCGGGCTTGCGGATTGGTCGCTCGAGCGAAGGCTCAGGGGCCGGCAGCCGGTCTACCCGCTTCGTTTGGCGACGGTCCGCAGCTGCCTTGACTTCCTCGTTGCACTTCACTTCGTCCGGAACGGCGGCAGAAAAACCGGCCCCGCAGAGGAAGCGCGGTCGGTCGCCGCTGCCTGTGGGACTCGGGTCGGGGCGGCCATTTGCCAGCTCGGACTGCAGCTAGAAAGCCACCTGCGGGCGATCCCGCGCGGGTTCGGTCACGGGGATTTCTGGGCTGGCAACCTCCTAGTTGACGTCGGCGGCAACTTGACCGGCGTGATCGACTGGGAGCACGCCGCGTCGGCGCAGCTGCCTCTTCTCGACCTTCTCCACCTGGAACTGCATGCGGAACGTCCCCTCTCGCCAGTTCAGTGGGGGACAGCCGTCGCCAATCGTCTTCTCCCGTGGGCACGAGCGGGCGGAAGCGAGCTCGCTCGCAGCTACTGCGAGCGAATCGGACTCAAGCCTACGGCCTCCTTGTTCGTTCACTTGGCTCTCGCCTATTGGCTGAATCGTCTCGCTTTCGAGCTCG
>JBKPJA010000202.1:0-9038 GCA_046730515.1 Actinomycetota bacterium
GTCTTGCCGCGCAACTTCCCCAGATGCTTCTCGAGCTTCGCTATCACGCGGCGCTTCTGCAGCTCGTTGACCTCGATCACCGCCGCGAGCAGCTGGAAGTGGTAGCCCGAGTTGCCCGCGAGCTGCTTCAGCGCGGAGACGTCCTTCCCGAAACAGCTGCCGCCCCAGCCCACACCGGCGCGGAAGAAATGCGGTCCGAGCCGATGGTCGAGGCCCACGCCCTGCGCAACTGCCTCAACGTCGGCGCCGACGAGCTCGCAGACGTTGGCGATCTCGTTGATGAAGCTGATGCGCGTGGAGAGGAATGCGTTCGCGGCGAGCTTGATCATCTCCGCGGAGGCGACGTCGGTGTGCACGACCGGCGCCTCGATACCGTCGTAGAGCGCCTCGACCGCGACGCCGTGAGCCGGATCGAAGGCGCCGACGACGATGCGGTCCGGATGCATGAAGTCCTGCACTGCGCGACCCTCGGCGAGGAACTCCGGATTCGAGACATAGCCGACCTCCGTCAACCCACGCGCATCCAGAGCAGCGCGGACCTTCTCTCCCGTTCCCACCGGAACGGTCGACTTCATGACGAGGATTCGCGGGTCTCCGCCGGCCGGCAGATCGTCGAGGGCAGTCCACACGAAGGACAGGTCGGCGTCCCCGGAATACGTGGGCGGCGTCTGCACGCAAACGAACAGGATCTCGGCGTCGCCGAGGTCGGCAGCGTCGAGCGTGTAGTGAATCCGCTCACTGTTGCGCGCAAGCACGTCCGGCAGTTCCGGCTCGTGAAACGGCAGCTCGCCGGCACGGAGCGCGCCGATCCGCCCGGGGACCACGTCCCGCACGATGACGTCGTGGCCGAGCTCGGCGAAGCAGCCGGCCGTGACGAGCCCGACCCAGCCCGCACCGAAGATGCCGATCCTTCGCGACCCTGCCATAACGGGAAGAGACTAGCGGCCGCCGAGCGGGTGCAAACCCTTGGCGATCGCCAGCATGGTCTCGTTGGAGAGACCGTCGAGGATCGTGTTCATCACCCAGTAAGTCGCGCCGTTCTCCTTCAGGACGATCATGTGCAGATGCGTGCCGGAGTAGTAGAAGTCGAAGGTGCGACCGCCGAGAACGTGCTCGAAGCTCGGCGAGTTGAGAATCGGCGCGTCGGGCCAGTCGGTCTCCTCGATCCCCCAGTAGTCGAGCTGGCCCTGCTCGAATGTGAGGCGGACGGCGACGTGCCCTTTGGCCAGGCGGTAGATCCGGATCGGGGCCAGCGGCTCGGGCTCTGATCCGTTTGCGAGCAGGTAGGGCACTTCGAGCCGGAAGTGCACGCGCTTCCGTGCTCCGCGCAGGTACGGCAGCGTCGCGCTCGCATTCGCAGTCACAGCAGGCGGCTGCGGCTTCGGGACGTTCTCGGTCGGGGGCGGGGCGATCTGACCCTTGAAGTCCTTGCCGACCACGACGGTCGCCATCGCGCCGTTCGCGAGCGCGGCGATCTGGATGTCCGTCATCTTCGCGACCGCAGAGGGGAACAGATTCGCGAGCTGCGACGCCGCCGCCTTTGCGGCACGCTGCGAGGCGTCGTAGTAGACCGTCGTGTTCATGTAGTCGTAGTTCGGGGCGTTTTGCGGCTTCTGGCTCGGCGGCAGCACGATGCGGTAGCCGCGGAGGTTGAGCTCGTACGCCGCGTTTGCCGCGGAGCCCGGAACGCCGTTTCCGTTGAGGACGGTGACCGTGACGTGCGAAGGCTTCAACGCATGCGAGCGGCGTTTGATCCGCAGTGTGACGTCCCTCGCCTTCGCCGGCGCGGAGACATCAGGATGGATGAAGTCGTTGACCGCCGCGGTGATATTCGAGGGATCTGTATGGAGTTCCGCGTACCCCGTGAGCCCCTCGATGCGCGACTGGAAGATGTGCCCACCGGGGAGGTTCTGTGCGAACTGCAGATAGCCGCGGAGAGTCGGAAGGTCGAGCCCCTGGCGTCCGCCGCGTCCGACGATGACGTTCTTCTCGACGGTGGACGCGACATCGAGCAAGCTGCTGAACGACAACGAGCTCGTGATCTGCTGCTTGACGGCCTTCAGGAACAGCTGCTGGCGTGCAACGCGATAGAGGTCGGAGTCGAAGTGGCGGTAACGGACGTACGAGAGCGCTGCATCACCGCCTAGCCGCTGGTAGCCCGGCCAGAGATTGATCGCCGAGTACCCGCCCGGCCCGGTGTGGTTGTTGAAGTAGCGGTGATCGACGTCCATCCACACCCCGCCGAGCTGGTCGACCAGGTCCTTGAACCCGTGGAAGTTGACCGTGATGAAGTAGTTGATCGGCAGGTGCGTCAGCGCCTGAACGGTGAGCAGGCTTCCGAGCGAGCCGCATTCCGAAAAAGCGGCGTTGATCCGGTCGTCGTACACCAGACGGCCCGGGCAGTGAATCGGAACGACCATGTCGCGCGGAAGGGAGAGCATCGAGATGGTGTCCGTCTTCGGGTCGGCGCGCAGCAACATCAGCGTGTCCGAGCGCCCGACTGGGCCCGTGAAGCGTGCGTCGGAGCCGAGGCGCTTGTCCGTGCCGATCAGTAGCGCGATGCTCGGCTGGTTCGGGCTTGCGACGACGAGGTGCTTCTGGGTTTCCTTGTCCGTCTTCGAATGGGGCGCGATCGCCGAGAAGAACTCGTGCTGCTTGAGGAACGCAGCTCCGGCCGCGCCGCCCGTGACGATCAGTACCGCCAGCAGAACCCAGGCGAATGCCAACCGGATCATGCGCCACGGGCTGCGCCTCGGCGGATCCGGTTGCCGGTAGCGCGTCATCGGCGTCCGCACTCCCGGCGGGAAGACGGGCCGGCCGCCGCCGTTCAGCACCGCGCCACGTCCCATTCCTCTCTTGAGCGTCGTCTTCATCGAGCCCGGAAACAGCGCGGCGCCCGGTTTCCAGGCGCCAGCCGCGTCCGAGGATACCGAACCCCGCGGCTAGCCAAGGGCCGACCTGCGTGATCTCACCTTGGCTCTATTTCAAGAGCCGGCTTGCCAGCCTCGCGAGCAGAGGCTGCTCGAGCGCCGACTCCGGCGGCGCCCAGAAGGTCACCACGGCGAGCGTCGCATCCGCGCGCCCGCGCGAGACGGCGAGGATGTCGAACCACGCCTTGACGCTCGAGCGGTTCGCGGAGATCGTCGCCGCGATCCGGAACGAGATCGAGCGGTCGCCGAGCCGCGGCGCGGGACGAAGAGCGCTCGACGTCACCTTGAGCCGTACGCCGTTCCGCGACAGGCGCTCCAGCATGTGGGCGACACAGGGAAGCGCCTCTCGTCGCGCGGAGCGCTGCCAGTCACCACGCTCGTCCGCGGACGTGCGAAACACCTCGGCGGCTGAGAAGAGCGACGTGCCGTCCGGGCGGCTGAAGGAGTGCGAAGAGGCCTGTCCGGTGATCGTGAAAGCCGAAAGATTCGGCGCGAAGCTCGCGCACGTCAACGTGCCCGTGCCGGATGGCTGCTGTTGGCCCTGGACGAAGTCGGTTGGAACGTCACGCAGGCTCAGATTGATCCGCTTCGCCCAAGCCTGATCCGCGGCGGTGATCGCCCGCTTTTCCGGGCTGCCCGCGGCGGCGGCGGCGCTCGTGATCACGGCGGCGATGAGGAAGGCGATGACGAGGCGGCCTGCCATCGCACTGGGTATCGGCCTACGGGTTGAGGACTTCCTCCCTCGAACGGGTCACGTAGCCGAGGTTCGGCGAAAGCCAGCGCTCGGCCTCCGCCACGTCCATGGCCTTCCGCGTCGCATAGTCCTCGACCTGGTCGCGCGCGACCCGCCCGACCGAGAAGTACCGGGCCTGCGGATGCGCGAGGTAGATCCCGCTCACGGCGGCGGCCGGCTGCATCGCGTAGGTCTCCGTGAGTGCGAGGCCCGCGCGCTCGGCGCCGAGCAGCTCGAAGAGCTTGCCCTTCTCCGTATGGTCGGGACACGCGGGATAGCCGAACGCAGGCCGGATGCCGCGGAACCTCTCCGCGATCAGCTCCTCGTTCGTCAGCTGCTCGCGCGGCTCGTACCAGTCGCGCCGCGCGTGCTCGTGGAGGTACTCCGCGAACGCCTCCGCGAGCCGGTCGGCGAGCGCCTTGACCATGATCGACTTGTAGTCGTCGTGCTCGGCCTCGAAGCCTGCCGCGAGCTCGTCCGCGCCGTGGACTGTCACCGCGAACGCGCCGATGTGATCGCCATCGGGCGAAACGTAATCGGCGAGGCAGCGGTTCGGCCGCGAGTCGCCGTACGCCGTCTGCTGGCGGAGGAAGCAGAAGCGCGTGCCTTCGTCGAGCAGAATGTCGTCGCCGTCCGCCCGCGCCAGCCAAAAGCCGTAGACACCGCGAGGATGGAGATCGATCTCGTCTAGTAAGGCGAGCGCGTCATCGTAGAGCTCACGGGCAGCGGGCTGGTCGAGGATGGCGGGGAACTTCCCCTTCAGCTCCCACGCGTGGAAGAAGAACTGCCAATCGATGTACTCCCGCAGCGTCGCGACATCCGGCTCGACGAGCTGCGTTCCGGTGAACGGAGCCACGGGCACATCGCCGAACGGCACGCGCTCTCGGTTCGCGCGTGCGTCTGCGATTGGCAGCAACGGCTTGCGGTCGCGCTCGGCGTGTTGCGCGCGCAGGCGGTCCTGCAGCTCTGCGTTGTCGCGCTCGAGCGTGACGCGCCGTCCTGGATCGAGCAGGTCGGAGACGACACCGACGACGCGCGATGCATCGAGCACGTGGACGGTCGGCTGGGTGTACTCGGGCGCGATGCGGACGGCGGTGTGCTGTTTCGACGTCGTCGCGCCGCCGATCAAGAGCGGCAGATCGAGGCCGCGCCGCTTCATCTCCTTCGCGACGTTGACCATCTCGTCCAGCGACGGCGTGATCAGCCCGGAGAGGCCGACGATGTCGCAGCCCTCCTCGACCGCGGTGTCGAGGATCGTGTCCGCCGGCACCATCACGCCGAGGTCGATCACCTCGTAGTTGTTGCAGCCGAGGACGACACCGACGATGTTCTTGCCGATGTCGTGGACGTCGCCTTTGACGGTCGCAAGCACGATCTTTCCCTGTGCGCGGCCGCCCGCCTTCTCTTCCTCCATGTACGGTTCGAGGTAGGCGACCGCACGCTTCATCGCGCGCGCGGACTTCACGACTTGGGGCAGGAACATCTTCCCCGACCCGAAGAGGTCGCCGACGATCTGCATCCCGTTCATCAGCGGGCCCTCGATCACGTCGAGCGGACGCGGATACCTCTGCCGCGCTTCCTCGGTGTCGTCTTCGATGTGGTCGACGATGCCGTGGACGAGCGCGTGGGATAGCCGCTCCTCGACCGGTGAGTCGCGCCAGGCGAGATCGAGCTCGCGCTTCGTCCCTTCGGTTTGCACGGTTGACGCGTAGTCGACGAGCCGTTCCGTCGCGTCGGGCCGGCGGTTGAAGATGACGTCCTCCACCCGCTCGCGGAGCTCGGGCTCGATGTCCTCGTAGACCGCGAGCTGGCCGGCGTTGACGATCCCCATGTCGAGCCCGGCGTCGATCGCGTGGTAGAGGAACGCGGCGTGCATCGCCTCGCGGACTGCGTCGTTGCCGCGGAACGCGAAGCTCAGGTTCGAGATGCCCCCGCTCGTCGACACGCCCGGACAGCGCTCCTTGATCTGCGGCAGCGCCTCGATGAACGCCTTCGCGTACTGGTTGTGTTCCTCGATTCCCGTCGCGACCGCGAGCACGTTCGAGTCGAAGACCAGATCCTCCGGCGCCCAGCCGTCCTCGGTCAGCAGGCGGTACGCGCGCTCGCAGATCTCGACCTTGCGCTCGACGGTGTCGGCCTGTCCTTGCTCGTCGAACGCCATCACGACGACGCCGGCCCCGTAGCGCTTGATCCGGCGGGCCTGCTCGAGAAACGCGTCTGCCCCTTCCTTCAATGAGATCGAGTTGACGATGCCCTTGCCCTGGACGCACCTGAGGCCGGCCTCGAGCACCGACCACTTCGAGCTGTCGACCATGATCGGGATGCGCGCGACCTCGGGCTCGGTCGCGAGCAGGTTGAGGAACGTCGTCATCGCCTGCTCCGAGTCGAGCAGGCCTGCGTCCATGTTGACGTCGAGGATGTTCGCGCCGCCGCGCACCTGCTCGAGCGCGACGTCGACCGCGCCCGCGAAGTCGTCGGCCTCGATCAGACGCCGGAAACGCGCAGAGCCGGTGACGTTCGTCCGCTCCCCGATCATGACGAACGTCGAGTCGGGAAAGATCTCGAACGGCTCGAGGCCGCTGAACCGCGGCAGTCGTGTCCGCGTGGCCCACGTCCGGGGTCTGACCCCGGACACGGCCGAGACGATCGCCCGTGTGTGCTCCGGCGTCGTGCCGCAGCAGCCGCCGGCGACGTTGAGCAGTCCATCTCGCGCGAACTCGCCGAGCAGCCGCGAGGTATCCGCCGGCTGCTCGTCGTACCCGCCGAACTCGTTCGGCAGCCCCGCATTCGGATGGCAGGAGATGTTCGTTGGAGCAACCCGCGCCAGGTCCTCCACGAACGGGCGCATCTCACGTGCGCCGAGCGCGCAGTTGACGCCGACGATGAACGGCTCCGCGTGCTCGACGGACAGCCAGAAGGCCTCCACCGTCTGGCCGGAGAGGTTGCGGCCGCTCTTGTCGATCGCGGTGAACGAGATCCAGCGCGGAAGGTGCGGCGCCTCGTCGAGCGCGGCGGCGATCGCGGCCTTCGCGTTGAGCGAGTCGAAGATCGTCTCGATCAGCAGGAGGTCGACCCCTCCTTCGGCGAGCGCGCGGATCTGCTCGGCGTAGGCCTCGCGCACCTGGTCGAACGTGTGCGTGCGGAACGCGGGATCGTCGACGCGCGGCGACAGCGACAGCGTCACGTTGAGCGGGCCGACCGAGCCGGCGACGAAGCCGTCCACAGCGTCCGCCGCCTCCCGCGCGAGCCGCGCGCCGGCGACGTTCAGCTCGTACACGTGCTCTTCGAGCCCGTAGTCGGCCTGGCCGATCCGCGTCGCGGTGAACGTGTTGGTCGTCGCGATGTCTGCTCCCGCGTCGAAGTACGCGCGGTGGATGCCGCTGACAATCTCCGGATGCGTGAGGTTCAGCAGGTCCGGGTCGCCCGCGAGCGGCCGCGGATGATCCTTGAACCGCTCGCCGCGGTACGCCTCCTCGCCGCGCACCTCCCGCTGGATCAGCACGCCCCAGGACCCGTCGAGCACGGCGATGCGCTCGGCGAGGATGGCTTCGAGTCGTGTCCGCGCGTCCGGCATCGTTGCTCCGTTCGGCCTAGAGAGTACGACGCCTACTTCGGCGTGCGGGCTCTTTAGGCGTTTGTTGACCCGGTCGCCAAGCTGCCTGTCAAAGCTTTCCGGGTTGGATCAGCCTACCAAAGCCTCGTCAGCTCGCCTCTCCGCCGACCTCGGACTCGACGATCGCGCCGGTCGAGGTCAGGAGACCTATCTCGTACGGCTCTCCCTTCACCCACTCGTAGTCGATCGACAACCGTTCGCGTTCGTGCGGCTTCAAAGCGGGCCGACCCCCGTGGAAGGACACGAAGGCGTCGTTCACCGTCACCTGCTCGATACGAACGGTGTCGGCGGAGTCGTTTCGAACGAGGATCGCGAAGCCGGCCGGGCGAAGCGAGGACTGAGCGACGACTGCCGCGGCCGCCGATCCGTGCTGCCACGGCCGAGCCAGCGCCGCGACCCCGAGCCCAGCCACACAGACGAGCGCAATCACGAAACGTAGCCGCATCACACGACCTCGAACATCCCCATCCAGCCGAGCTCAGCGAACTCCGTCTTGTGCGCATGGAACATGTACCGCCCCGTGTAGGGAAAGCGCAGCTCGAGGATGTCCCGTTGCGCCTGCCCCTGGACGATCGTGTCGGTGTACTCCGTCGGCTCGAGGCGCGTCCCGGTGGGAAAGCGGTTGAAGAAGTTCCCGTGGACGTGGAAGGAGTTGATCGGATCGAGCTCGACGATGTTGAGCAGGTAGATGCGAACGAGCTCGTTTCGCTGGACCTGAATCGGTTGGTAGAGGAAGTGGAAGGCGACCGTGTTGACGGCGTAGATGTTGTTGTCGCCGTCGAAGTTGGAGTCGAACGCGTTCTGCACCATCACGAGCTCGTCGGCCTCCGGCCGGCCGCGGATCGGATCGATGATGAACATCCCGTACAGCCCCTTCTGGATGTGTTCCGCAAGCGGTTCGGCATGGCAGTGGTAGAGATGAAGCCCGAAAGGCTCGGCGTCGAACTCGTAGGTGAAGTCCTCCCCCACGCCGATCAGGCCACGCCCGATTCCTCCGACGCCGTCCATCTCCGCGCGGTGGATCCCGTGGAAGTGGAGTGTGTGCGGGTGCGAGCCGGCGTTGACGAAGTGGATCCGCAACGCCTCACCTTCGCGGCAGCGGAGCGTCGGACCTGGGACGCGGCCGTTATAGGTCCACGCGGCCACGCGCACACCCGGAACCGGCTCGATCTCCTTGTCGTAGGCGACGATCTCCCAGTGGCGCAGGACCCGACCGCTGGCGAGCCGCCGCGTCTTGCCCCAGTCGAAGTCACGGAGGATCGTCATCGGATCGAAGCCGTTCACGCGTGGATCGACGGTCGTGCGGCCCGGAGAGAAGCCCGGCATCGGCATCGGCATCTTCATCCCGCTCGAGCCCATGCCGGACATTCCCACCCCGGCAAGCATCGACGCAGTTGCCCCTGCGAGCGCGCTTCGCCTCGTCATGCGTCCCGACGCCGGCATTCCGACTCCTTCGCGTCGCTTCACGAGAAGCTGGCAGGCTCTCCTAAGACCGGTTTAAGACACGGCTAAGGAATTCGTACGAGATCCGTTAACACAGGATCCCCGGCGGGTACCACGTGAGCGAACTGTCCGAGCCGCAAAACTCCGATGCCCGCGTCCGCGTGCTCGTCGTCGACGACCAGAAGCTCTTCGCCGACTCGCTCGCGCTCTTTCTCGCGCGCGAAGACCGGATCGAGGTGGTCGGCGTCGCGGAGAGCGGACAGGACGCGATCGACCTCGCGCTTGCGCACGCCGCCGACGTGGTGCTCATGGATCTGTT
>JBKPJA010000203.1:0-24110 GCA_046730515.1 Actinomycetota bacterium
CTACTACCGCGGCAACGAGCTCGTCTACGCGGGGAACGTCGGCACGGGCTTCTCCGCCAAGGAGATCGACAGGCTGCTCGACAAGCTCCGTCCACTGAAGCGCTCCGCGTCACCGTTCCGCGAGGTGCCGAAGATGCCGAAAGTGCGCCGAAGCGACGTGATCTGGGTCGAGCCGAAGCTCGTCTGCGAGGTCGAGTTCGCCGAGTGGACGCACGACGGCCGTCTGCGCGCGCCCTCGTACCAGGGCCTGCGCGAGGACAAGGCCGCAACCGACGTGCGCCGCGAGGAGCCGCTCGCCGACCGCATCACGAAGGGCAACCGCGAGCTGAAGCTCTCCAATCTCGACAAGGTCTTCTTCCCGAAGGAGGGGATTACGAAGGGCGACCTGATCGAGTACTACCGCGCAGTCGCGCCGGTGCTCGTGCCGCACCTGAAGGATCGCCCGTTCACGATGGTGCGCTGGCCTGACGGGATCGAGGCGGGACGCTTCTTCCAGAAGGACGCGCCGTCGCACATGCCCGAGTGGATCGACACGTACCGCGCACTCGTCTCCACGCGCGAATCCCCGCGGAAGAAGAAGTGGGTCAACTTCCCCCTCGTCAACGACGAGCTCGCACTGCTCTGGATGGTGAACATGGGCTGTATCGACATGAACGCGTGGTACTCGCGCATCGACCGCCCCGACCGTCCCGACTTCGTCCTCTTCGATCTCGATCCGTCACCGGACGTCGGGTTTGCGGAGACCGTGAAGGTCGCGCTGCTCGTCAAACAGGCGCTCGACGCGTTCGGGCTCGTCGGCTTCCCGAAGACGTCGAGCGCGGAGGGCATGCACGTGCTCGTGCCGGTTGAGCGGCGCTACACGTACGACGATACGCGTCAGTTCGCGGAGATTGTCGCCGGCGCGATCGCGCGCACCAATCCGAAGCTCGCGACGACCGAGTGGACGAAGTCAAAGCGCCGCGGAGTGCTCATCGACTCCAATCAGAACGGCGAGGGCAAGACGATTGCGTCCGCCTACTCGGTGCGCCCGCGTCCTGGCGCCCCGGTCTCGACGCCACTGCTCTGGGAGGAGGTGAACGAGAGGCTCGATCCGCTCGCGTTCACGATGGAGGTCGTGCTCGAGCGCGTGCGCAAGCACGGCGACCTCTTCGAGGGCGTGTTGACGACGAAGCAGCGGCTCAAGCTCTAACTCATTCGAGCCGCTGGGGATGACCGAGCATGCCGAGCTCGGCGATATCGCGGCGGAAGAGGAGCGACACCGTCCAGTCGGTGACGACGCGGAGCTTTCGCGACCAAAGCGGCAGCTGGTACAGGTGGTACGTCCGGGTGACGAACCAGCCGGGGAAGCCCCGCAGGCGCAGGCGGAGGATTTCCGCGATTCCCTTGTAGCGCCCGAGCGTCGCAACCTGACCGGGCATGCGGTAGCGATACGGGCGTTTGTCTCCGCGCGCGAGGTTCTTGGCAAGCCCGCGCGCCTGGCGCAGCGCGTGCTGCGAGGTCGGCGGATCGAAGGCGCTCGGCGTGGCCCCATTGGGAATGCGTGCGCAGTCGCCCAGGGCCCACACGTGCCCGAATCCCTCAACGCGGAGCGACGGCTCGACGCGAACGCGTCCCCGCTCGTCGAGCGGCGGGCCGAGCTGGGCCAGGAGGGGATCCGCGCGCACGCCGGCCGTCCAGACGAGCGTGCTCGTCGCGATGCGCGCATTGCCGGAGAGTGTCACCCGGTGTTCTTCTGCGGACACGAGCGTCGTTTCGGTGCGAATGTCGACGTCTCGCCGCGCTTGCCGAGGAGTCGCGCCACGTAGCCGCCGGCAAAGCCGCCGCCGACCACGAGCGTGCCGCCGTGGGCGACGCGCTCCGTCATAGGTCTTTGACGAGGTAGACCACTGTGTCGTCGATCTCGACCGGCTCGCCGCGGATGGCGATCGTTCCTTGCATCCGTTGTGGAGGGATGCCCGCGTTCGCGTAACCCAGGCGTTCGTACAAGCTCCGTGCGGCCCTATTGTCGATCCCGTACCCAAGGCTGATCCGGTCGTGCCCGCGCTCGGCAGCAAGGCGTTCGGCCTTGTCGTTGAGGGCAGAGGCAATCCCGCGCCGACGATGCCCGGGCAGGACGAAGACGTCTTGGATCTCGGGGACGCCGAGCTTCGTCCTCGTCCACGCGACGTGCGCATGACCGAGGGGCTCGTCGCCCTCCCAAGCAACCAGATACGTCTGCGCGGTGTCGAGCCGGTGCAACGGGAGGACCGCGTCGACGCGTGCGATTTCCCGGTCGGTCAGCTCGCGGACGTCGATGCCGTCACCATCCTCCGCAAGAGCGTAAGCGCTCCGTCTTTGTCGAGCCACTCGTTGAGGTTGCCGCATTTCGGCGACTGCACGCACGACGGACATCCTTCCGAGCACGGGCAGCCCTCGAGCATACGCGCGGTGTCCGACACCCAGCCCTCGAAGGCCGCGAAGCCGCGTTCCGTGATGCCGACACCCCCGGGATGGCCGTCGTAAATGAAGACCGTCGGTCGCTCGGTCTGGAAGTGGAGGTTCGTCGACAGGCCGCCGATGTCCCACCGGTCGCACATCGCCCAGAGCGGCAGCAACGCGATCATCGCGTGCTCCGCCGCGTGCAGCGTGCTGAGCAGCTTCGGCATCGCGTCGAGGTCGCGCAGCTGCTGTTCCGTCGGGACGTACCAGACGGCCTCGGTCTCGAAGCTCGTCTCCGGCAGGTCGAGCGGCACCGTCTCGAGCGTCGCCTGATCGCGGACGGACTTCTTCTGGTACGCGACGACCTGCTCGGTGACGGCGATGCGTCCGAAGGTGAGCTCGAGCCCGCAGCGCTGCTCTGCACGCAACACCTCGTCGATCGCCGTCGACGTTTCCTTCTTCGCCTGCGTGTAGTAGTCGCCCGCATACGGCATAACGACCGCGGTGCGCGCGGTGAAGTCGAGCTCGCGCACGAGGTAGCTCTCACCGAGGTGGAGGTAGATCGCCCCCTCGTGGACGGTCGAATATGCCCGTTCTCGCTCGACGATGCCCAGCACGGTTCCCGTCTGAGCCTCCACGACCGTGAAGGAGTCGGCGCTCGCCGAGCGCAGGTTCGTTTGCGCAGCGGGGTACTCGCGGCCGGCCCAGACGTAGCCGCTCTTCGTGCGCTTGAGCTCGGGGATCAGCGCGGCGCGCTCGAGGGCTTCGTCTCCGAGGGGCTCGCGGTCGGCGTCGTCGATCGGCGCTTCGAAGGCGGCCGCGCGAACGTGTCCGTCCAGCACTCGCGGGTTGGTGTGGTCGAGGATCGCAGCTTCGACGCTGCGCCTGAGCAGCGTGTCCGGCTCGCGCATGAAGTACTGGTCGAGCCCGTCCTCCGATGCGACCAGCACCGCGAGGCCGTGGCCGCGTCGGCCTGCGCGTCCCCACTGTTGGCGCAGTGAAGAGACCGTTCCGGGAAAGCCGACGGAGATCGCGCAGTCGAGCAGGCCGATGTCGATCCCGAGCTCGAGCGCGTCGGTCGCGGACACACCGAGCAGATCTCCCTCGACGAGCCGGCGCTCGAGCTCGCGTCGCTGCGCCGGCGGGTAGCCGGCGCGGTACGGAGCTAACCGTGCCGCGAGCTCGGGCTCGACTCGGTCGCGCGCGAACTTGTGGATCAACTCCGCGGCCTTCCGCGACTTCGCGAAGCAGATCGTGCGCAGGCCGCGCGAGACGAGCGCCGCGAGCAACCGTGACGCTTCGCCCAGAGGGCTCGCGCGCAGGCCGAGCTCGGCGTCTAGCAGCTCCGGGTTCCAGAGCAGAACGGTGCGTTCCGCCCGCGGCGCGGCGTCCTCGTCGACGACCGTCGCGGTGACACCTGCCAACGAGCGCGTCAGCTCTCCGGGATTCGCGATCGTCGCCGTTGCGAGCAACAGCTGCGGGTCGGCGCCGTAGACGCGTGCGAGACGCCGCAGCCGCCGCAGCACGTTGCCGACGTGCGAACCGAAGACGCCGCGGTAGACGTGCGCCTCGTCGACGATGACGTAGCGGAGGTTGTGCAGGACGTCCGCCCAGCGGTCGTGGTGCGGCAGCACGCCGATGTGCAGCATGTCCGGGTTCGTGAGGATGACGTTCGCCCACTTGCGGATCTGCCAGCGCTGCTCGAGCGGCGTGTCGCCGTCGTAGATTGCAGCGCGCACCTTCGGCGAGCGCAGCTCCGCAAGCGCGCGCGCCTGATCCTGCGCGAGCGCTTTCGTCGGGTAGAGGTAGAGAGCGCGGTGTTTCGGCTCACGTGCGATCGAATCGAGTACCGGGAGATTGAATGCGAGGCTCTTCCCCGACGCCGTTCTCGTTGTGACGACGACGTGCTCACCGCGGGCCGCCGCGTCCCACACGTTGCGCTGGTGGAGGTACAGGGAGTCGAGGCCGCGGGCATTCAGCGCATCGCGCACACGCGGATGAAGCTCCTCGGGAAGCGGCGCGGTGCGCGCGTCCGCCGGCGGGACTGTCTCGACGTGCGCGACCTCCTCCCCGTCGAGGAGGTCCGACCAGCGTTCGGCGGCGATTGCCATGTTCGTATTGAACCGGCAACCGCCGCCGCTGCTGTGTCAGTTACTGATCAGGCGTGGGACGAGACCGTCGGACAGATCAAGAGGTTGCCCGTCTCGATCTCGTAGGGGTTCGAGGCGCCCGGATTGATCGGCAGGAACATCCCGGACGCTTCACCCGCGTCGAGCGCCGCTACGCTCTTGACCGGCTGGAAGGCCGGGTTGGCGGCGACAAGCGGGTTGTACATGACGAGGATGATCTTCCAGGGTGCCTTGTACTCCCCCGCGGTTCCGTTCGTTCCCATCCCGGGAGCGCCGGTGATCACGTGGTCGTGGTAGACGAACGGCGCAGGCAGCCCCGGATCGAAGCACGGGTTGCACTGCGGCTGGTAGCCAGACGGCAACGTGATCGGGCCCGCGCCGGGTGACGGCACTGTGGCCTGTGGATAGACCGCGAGGTAGAGCTCTTCAGCATGCGCGTATGCGTTCGGCATCGAGTTGATCGCGCCGGGAATGAGGTGCGGGCCGATCATGTACACGGTCTGCCCGTTCGCATACGTGGGGTCGATATCGGGCTTGTCCGCCGCCGCCGATGTTGCAAACACGAATGCCGCAACGCCGCAGACGACAGCGAGCACGGTCAAGCGCAACCTCATACTCTGCTCCTCCCCGTAGGTTGATAGCACCGTCCTCCGACGCGGTCTAGAGCGGCGAAAACAGTAAAGTTCGTACTAGCCGGGGTGCCCTGTAAGGGGCTGAGATCACACCCGTTGAACCTGATCCGGTTCGCACCGGCGAAGGGAGTGAGTTGATTCCACGTTGTTTGACGATTGCCGGCTCGGATTCGGGCGGCGGCGCAGGGATCCAGGCCGACCTGAAGGCGTTCGCGGCCGCAGGCTGCCACGGCATGAGCGTGATCGTCGCTCTCACGGCTCAGAACACGGTCGGAGTGACGGCCGTGCACGAAGCACCGCCCGAGTTCGTGCGCAGTCAACTCGCCGCTGTCTTCGACGACATCGGTGTCGATGTTGCGAAGACGGGGATGCTCTTCTCTCGTGAGCTGATCGAGACAGTCGCGGACCATCTCGACGAGCATCGCGTTCCACTCGTCGTCGACCCGGTGATGATCGCGAGCTCGGGCGCGCGACTCTTGCGAGGGGACGCCGTCGAGACGCTCGTCGCGCGTCTCTTTCCGCTCGCAACGGTCGTGACACCGAATTTCGAAGAAGCAGTTGTTCTTGCGGGGGGAACGGGAAGCCGGCGCCAGCTCGCGGAAAGGATCCACGAACTCGGCGCGCCGGCCGTGATTGTCACGGGCGGACACGGCGAGGAGCCCGTCGACCACCTCTTCGACGGTGAGCATCACGTCGAGATCTCCATCGCGCGCCACGGTGTGGACGCGACGCACGGCGCCGGCTGCACTCACTCGGCCACGCTCGCTGCGTACCTGGCCCGGGGTCAGACCCTGGACGTGGCCGCTCGGGCTGCGGCGAAGGCGGCAGGGGAAGCAGTGCGTCACGGGCTCGCCGAGCTCGGAGCAGGAGAAGGGCCTGTCGACGTCCTCAACCTGACAGGAGCCGCGTGACCGTTTCACCCGGAGCGACGCTGCGAACGCTGCGCGAGCGCAAGCCGCTCGTCCACCAGATCACCAACTACGTCGTCATGAACGAGACGGCGAACGCGACGCTGTCGCTCGGCGCGCTCCCCGTGATGGCGCACGCGCGCGAGGAGGTGGAGGAGATGACGCGGCTCGCCGGCGCGCTCGTGATCAACATCGGCACGCTCTCGCCTCACTGGGTGGAGGCGATGCTCGTCGCGGGAAAGACTGCGAACGCGGCCGGCATCCCAGTCGTGCTGGATCCGGTCGGCGCCGGAGCTACGACGTATCGCACCGAGACCGCGCGGCGGATCCTCGACGAAGTGGACGTCGCAGTACTGCGCGGTAACGCGGGCGAGGTGGCGACGCTCGTCGGGGTCGAGGCGGAAGTACGCGGCGTGGAATCGATGGCAACGGGCGGTGAGCCCGCCGACCTCGTGCGCGCGGCGGCGAAGGACCTCGGCCTCGTCGCGTCGGTGACGGGAGCCGTCGATCACGTCTCGGACGGCGAGCGCGTGCTCGCCGTTGCGAACGGTCACGGGCTGCTGGGCGCGGTCAGCGGCACCGGCTGCATGTCGAGCGCGATCACCGGCTGCTTCCTCGCGGCGAAGAAAGATGAACCGCTCGCCGCTGCCGCGGAGGCGCTCGCGGCCTTCGGTGTCGCCGGCGAGGACGCGGCGCGTGACGCGAAAGGTCCCGGCAGCTTCCATGTCAATCTCTACGACGCGCTTGCCGGGCTCGATCCGAACGCGCTCGACGAGCGGGCGAACATCTCCGAATGAGACTGCACGCGCTCGTAGAGAATCTCGAGACCGCGAGAGCCGCGGTCGGGGGTGGCGCGACAGTCGTCCAGTGGCGCCTGAAGGACGTGCCGACGCTCGATGTGGTCGAACGCGGACGCGCGACGCGGAGCCTGTGTGCGAGGCACGGCGTGATGTTCGTCGTCAACGACGACGTCGAGGCCGCCTTGATGCTCGGCGCAGACGGCGTGCACCTCGGACGCGAGGACGAGGGCGCCGAGCGGGCGAAGGAACAGGGCCTGCTGCTCGGGCTTTCTGCGTCCAGCGTCGACGAAGCGGAAGCGGCTGAGCCCGCGGACTACATCGGCGCCGGTCCCGTGTGGGAGACGCCGTCGAAGGCGGACGCGGATCCACCGATCGGCCTCGACGGACTGCAAGCGATCTGTGACGCGGTCTCGGTGCCAGTGGTAGCGATCGGAGGCGTCGACCCGTCGAATGCGGCGGACTGCATCCGTGCTGGCGCCGCCGGCGTCGCGGTCATCCGCGCGGCATGCAACGCGGCGGCGTTGCGCAAAGCGATCGATGAAGCTCTCTGAGATCGGGGAGCTCGGCCTGCTCGACGAGCTCGAGCGCCGCGGTCTCGCTCACGCGATCGAGCACGACGCGGCTCAGATCGGCGGGCTCGTGATGACGCAGGACGCGCTTGTCGAGGACGTTCACTTCCGCTTCGACTGGATCTCGTGGCGCGACCTCGGCTGGCGCGCGGCGGCGGTGAACCTCAGCGACCTAGCAGCATCGGGCGCGGAGCCGCTCGCGCTCCTCGTCACGCTGGCGGCGAGCGGCGACACCGAGCTCGACGATGTCCTCCAGCTCTACGAAGGCATGGTCGAGACCGGCGTTCCAGTCGTCGGCGGCGACACAAGCGCAGCGGAGAAGCTCATGCTGAGCGTCACCGCGGTCGGACGTTCGGAGCGCGTGCCGGGTCGTGCGGGCGCACGGCCGGGCGATCTCCTCGTCGTCACGGGCCCGCTCGGCGCAGCGGGCGCAGCCTTCCGCGAGCAGCGCTTCGTTCGCCCACCGCTCCGGCTTGCCGAGGGCCGCGAGCTCGCCGCGCACGCGCTCGGAGTGATCGACATCTCCGACGGACTGGCCGTCGACGCGAACCATCTCGCACGGCGGTCGGGCTGTCGGCTCGAAATCCAGCTCGAGAGTGTCCCGCTCGCCGTCGGCGCAACCGTCGAGGACCTCGCATTCGGCGAGGACTACGAGCTGCTGGCCGCGGTGGAGGAGACGGCCCGGTTCGCGTCGATCGGCCGCTGCGTCGAAGGTGAAGGCGTCGCGTTCACGCTCCACGGCGAGCCGTACGAGCTCTCAGGCTGGGAGCACTTCGGCCGCAACTGAAAAAGGTCAGACCCCGTTCGGGGTCAGACCCTTCACTTTCGGCTAGAGCCAGGGCTCGAGCGCGCGCTCGTAGTGCTTGCGGGGCCGAGCGCCGACGAGCGTCTCCCTCGCCTCGCCGCCGTCGAAGAGGATCGTCGTCGGGATCGAGAGCACGCCGCACTGCGCGGCAGTGACCGGATTCTCATCGATGTTCAGCTTCGCGAACTCCACCTTGCCGCGAGTCTCTCCCTCGAGGCGCGCGAGGATCGGCTCGACGGCCTTGCACGGTCCGCACCAGGGCGCCCAGAAGTCGAGCACGACCGGCAGATCCGCCTGGAGGACGTCGTGCTCGAACGTCTCGTCGGTTACCTCGAACACGGGATGATCGTAGCCAGCCGCCGCTATAGGGTCGCTCCGTGCGCCGAATCACTGCGGTGGTCGTTCTCATCCTGTTTGGCGCTGATTCTCGCGCAGTCGGCGGACGCGGATCGCAACGCGTTTCGCGCGGCCGTCTCCTACTGGGCGATGCGTCACACGTTCTTCGACAAGAAGGCTGAGCGCTTTCGCGAGCATGAGGGCAGCCCGGCGCCCGCACATGCGTGGCCGTACTCACAGGCCCTCGCGGCGACCCTCGCAATGGCGGCAGTCCCCAAACGCGGGCATCTCTACGTGGACGATGCCGCGCAGCGAGTCTCCGATCTCGGCCGCTACCGGCGGAAGGACGGTTCCTTCGCCGCGGCGTTCGGCGCGAGTGGTCCCGTGTACTACGACGACAACGAGTGGATCGGCCTCGAGATGATGCGTTGGTATCAACTCCGGAATGCAGGGCCCGCACTCGCAGGGGCGCATCGGATCTTCGGGATCGTCGTGAAGGCGTGGGACTCGGACGCCACGCATGCTTGTCCCGGCGGCGTCTTCTGGACGAATGCTCCGGGCAACGACGACCGCAACACCGTCACGACGGCGACTGGCGCGCTGCTCGGGCTCGAGCTCTATTCGGTGACCCACGATCCGTCTGAGCTCGCCTGGTCGAAGCAGATGCTCTCGTGGTTGATGCAGTGCATGCCTGCTCTCAGATCACCTGACGCTCGACGGCACCCGTAACGAGTCGCACTGGAGCTACAACCAGGGCACCGCAATCGGTGCAAACGTCCTCCTCTACCGGCTGACGGGAGACCAAGCGGCGCTCACCCGTGCGGAAAGCCTTGCCGACCGGTCGCCTTCGGCGGCAAGCGGCCGGTGCAGCTGCTCGAACAGGCCGCGATGGTGCAGATCTACGCGCTGCTCGCTACAAGCGACCGCTGATTGCCGCAAGCCGCAGCGCGGGCACCTTCCAGACCGCCTCGGCGACGATCCCATGGCTCATCTTCGAACCGCCTTCCTCGCGGTCGACGAAGTGGATCGGGATCTCCTTGACGCGGAAGCCCGCGCGCAGCGCCCTGTAGGTCGTCTCGATCTGGAATGCGTAACCCTTGCTGTGGATTGCGTCGAGGTCGATCGTCTCGAGCACCTTTCGCCGGTAGCACTTGAAGCCTCCGGTGAGGTCTCGCACAGAGACGCCGAGCAGCAGACGCGCGTAGAGCGAGCCGCCGGCGGAGACGAACCGCCGAGCGACTCCCCAGTTGCCGATCGATCCGCCGGGGACGTAACGCGACCCGATGGCGAGATCGGCGTCCGTCGTCGCGGCGATCAGACGCGGCACGTCGTCGGGAGAGTGTGAGAAGTCGCAGTCCATCTCCAGGACGAGCTCCGCCCCCTCCGCGAGTGCGCGCCGGAAGCCGGCGATGTAGGCGGGTCCTAGCCCTTCCTTGCGCTCGCGGTGCAGGACGGAGACACCGTCGAGCTCACGCGTGACCTGGTCGGCGATCTCACCAGTGCCGTCCGGCGAGTTGTCGTCGACGACGAGCACGTGGACGCCCTGCGCAGTCAATGCGCGCAGCATCGGCTCGATGTTTTCGCGCTCGTTGTACGTCGGCAGGCAGACGGTCGCGTTCGGCACGTAGCCCTATGGGAACACGAGCGGCAGCGTGACCGTCGCAGCAACCAGCAGGCAGGTGGAGAGCGCGGCGGCGACCCGGAAGACACGACGTTCACGACAGAGCCATGCGAGACCCCAGTAGGCGGGCAGGGCGAGGAGGGCAAACCGCGCATCGGACGCGAACGATCCGCTTCCCAGCGGAAGCAGGACGATCAGGAAGCCGAGTGCGATCCAGCCCTTCGGCGCGCCTGCCCGCCAGGCGGCCCAGAGCAAAAGCAGTGTGAAGACGCAGAAGCCGATGTCACGCATCGCCCAGGCATCGTGGCCGACGCTGGCGCTGATGTGCTGGAGCGCCCTGAAGACCCCGTCGAGCCGAAAGGAGCGGCCCCACGCTTGCTGTGCCTTGCTCCACGCGAGCGGGTCGTGCAGCGCCCAGCTGAGGTAGAGCGGGAACGAGACCGCGGCCGCGGGTGCGGAGAGCGCCGCCGCGAGTGCTCGTCCGCGCTCCTCGCGAGGCAGGGTGTGCCCGCTCGCGAGCGCAGCGGCGCCGATGGGGAGGACGAGCAGCGCTCCCTCGGGTCGCGCTAGGCCCGCGACCGCGGCGAAGAGCGCACAAAGGAGCCACCTTCGGCGAATCGCGAACAATCCTACGAGCGCAAACGCGAGCAGGACGAGACTCTCCGGATAGACCATCGAGCACACATACGACGTGGGGAAGACGGAGAGCAGCAAGGTGGCGCGCCGCGCGAGCACGGACGGGAAGAGTTCGTGGCCGAGGGCGTCGAACGCGAGCAGCGCACCGAGGAACAAGACGTTGGACAGCACGACGCCGCCCGCACCGGTCGACATGCCGAACGCGCCGAACACCTTCAAGAGCAGCGGATACAGCGGGAAGAACGCCGGGTCGCTCTGGTGGCCGGGCACGAGCAGATAGCCGTGCTCCGCGACGCGGCGGTACCAGACTCCGTCCCATGCCTCGAGGGGTCCGAGCGCATGGTTGAAGATGTGTGGGCCGAAGTACCCGCGCGGCGCACGCGACCAGTGCAACGAGAGAGTGGCGCCGAGCACGAGCAGCCGCGACCCTGCCCACCACGAGATGATCGTCGCGCGCTCCGCAAGCCAGGCGCCCGCGCTCGCCGTGCGCACCTGCGGGCCGAGCGCCACGCGCTCAAGCACGGCGCACTGTCCGTGTGGGGAGGTGGAATGCACGCCGCACGAGCCTGACCACCGCCGGACTGCCGCCGGGCTCGAGGTCGCTCGATCCGTTCGCCCTCCCCCGGGCCACCGCGAGCTCCAGCGGTGTATGCGTATGGGGATTGACGAAGAGGTCGACCGGCGCTCGGCTTCCAAAGACCATCGAGTCTGCGACGAGCCCGTCGGCCCGAATGGAGTCGACGTCGATTCGCGCGTTGCGTAGGAGACCGTTGCCCACCTGCGTGTCGATGAACCGAGGACAGCCGGCGAGGATGAAGCGGAGCCGATCGATGCCGTGTACGCGGTGCTTGGCGCCGAAACGCCGAATACCCGAGCCGAAGTCGTAGAGCCGTTCTCTGCGGCCGATCAGCACGAGCTCGCCGCGCACAGGCGGGCGATGCGGCGACGTGTGGAACCAGCCCTGGAGGCAGATCGCGGGCGACCTAAGCGCGCCGATCGCTTCCGTAGAGCGCATGACGTGGTAGCCGAGCAGCGTGTGAAGCACCTGTGCTGCGACGAGGTCGTCACGCGACGGCCGCCTCAACGCCGCCGCCTGGATGCCCAGCGCCGTCACGAGGACGCAGAGCGGCACTGCGATCACAGAGACCAGCCATCGAAAGCGGACCAGGCCTTGCACCGCCGGATTATGTGTTGGCTCGGCGCCGCGGAATGGCCTCTGAACCATCCGTTAACGGAGCCGTAACCGGCTCTGAACGCGTCCGTATGATCGGCTTTATGGCGAAGAGCCCATCGAAGGCACTTCCGCGGAACAGCGACGTCGCCGATCAGCTCGATCTCCTCGCCGATCTCCTAGAGCTCGAAGGCGAGGCGCAGTTCCGCGTGCTCGCCTATCGCCGGGCAGCGACGCGCATCCGCGAGACTGCAGGCAGCGTCGCGGAGCTCGCGCTTGCAGGTCGCGCGAAAGAGCTGAACGGGATCGGCAAGACGATCGAGGAGAAGATCGTCCAGGTCGTCGACCATGGCGAGATGGACGCTCTGACGAAGCGCAAGGGGCTCGTTCCCCCGGAGGTCGTGCTGTTCATGCGTCTGCCCGGGCTCGGGCCGAAGACCGCGGCGCGTATCTGGCACGAGCTTGGAGTCACGACGGTGGAGGAGCTGAAGCTCGCCGCCGAGAACGAGCGGCTACGCACGCTGACCGGACTCGGCGCGAAGACGGAGGAGAAGATCCTCAAGGCGCTCGCGGAGGAGAAACAGGAGCCCTCCGACCGTCGACTGCTCGGTGACGGTCTTGCTCCGTTGCTCGCAGTCGTCTCAGTTCTCCGCGAGCATCCGGCGGTTGTCGAGGTCTCCGAAGCGGGTAGTGCGCGCCGCCGGAAGGAGACATTCCGCGACCTCGACATCATCGCGACGGCGCGCGACCCCGATGCGCTGATCGACTACTTCACGAACCTCAAATGGGTCGTGCAGGTCGTTGCGAAAGGCCCGTCGAAGGCGACCGTGCTGTCCAACGAGGGACTGCGCTTCGACCTTCGCGTCGTCCCGCCAGAGTCGTACGGGAACCTCCTGCAGCACTTCACGGGCTCGAAGGATCACAACGTCGCGTTGCGCGAGCGTGCCGTGAAGGACGGGCTCTCCGTGTCCGAGTACTCGATCACCGTCGTCGAGACCGGCGAAGAGCTCTGCTACGGGAGCGAGGCCGAGGTGTACGAGCGGCTCGGCTACCAGTTCATCCCGCCCGAGCTGCGCGAGAACTCCGGTGAGCTCGAGGCTGCGCGCCTCGGGGAGCTGCCGACGCTCGTCGAGCTCGGCGACATCAAGGGCGAGCTGCACTGCCACTCGACGTGGTCGGACGGAAGGCACTCGCTCGAGCAGATGGCGCGCGCGGCTCGCGAGCGCGGGTATGCATATCTCGCGATCACGGACCATCCGCGCGGCACCCTCGCCGAGCAAGACGTCGAGGTCGACGCGCTGAACGAGCGGCTGGCACCGTTCCGGATCCTGAAGGGGATCGAGGTCAACATCCGCGTCGACGGCTCGCTCTCACTGCCCGACGAGGTGCTTGGACAGCGCGACTGGGTGATCGCGTCGCTGCACGGAGCCTTTGACCGCAATCCCACCGAGCGAGTTCTCGCCGCGATGGACGACCCGCACGTCGACATGATCGGCCACTTGACGGCGCGCAAGATCAACATTCGCGGCCCTGCGGATGTCGACGTCGAACGCGTCATCGAAAAGGCCGCAGAAACCGGGACGTTCCTCGAGATCAACTCGCAGCCGAACCGGCTCGACCTAAGAGACGTGCACGCGCGTCGCGCGGCGGAAGCGGGAGTGAAGATCGCCGTCAACACCGACGCACACGAGCTGCGCGCGTTGCAGCACATCGAGATGGGCGTCGCGCAGGCACGGCGCGCGTGGCTGACCAAGAACCAGGTGCTGAACACGCGCACGTGGTCGCAGATCGCGAAGTTGCGGAAGTGAGCTTCCGTGAGGACGGCTATGCGGCCGTCGAGTGGGCTGCGGACTACCTGGAGCGCGTCGCGGGGCTGCCCGTCCTGGCGCAGGTGAAGCAAGGCGAGCTCTCGGCGAAGCTGCCGAGCGCGCCGCCCGATGTCGGAGAGCCGTTCGAGAACGTCCTGCGCGACCTCGACGAGCTGATCGTGCCCGCGCTCACGAACTGGCAGCACCCGCGCTTCTTCGCGTACTTCGCCGTCACTGCGTCCGAGCCCGGAATCCTCGCGGAGCTAATTGCCGCAACGTTGAACCAGGTAGCGATCACCTGGCGTGCCTCGCCGGCGTCGACCGAGCTCGAGCTGCGGACCGTCGACTGGGTACGGCAGCTGCTCGGACTGCCGGAGGGATGGCATGGCCACATCGAGGACACCGCCTCGACGTCCACGCTGGCGGCGCTGATCGCCGCTCGCCACGTGACCGGCCGCAACGCCGTCGTCTGCTCCGAGCACGCGCATTCATCGGTGGACAAGGCGGCTCGGATGCTGGGCATGGATCTGCGCAAGGTCCCGGCGGACGGCGAGCTCCGGATGCGCGTCGACGACGACCTGCGTCTGGACGACGTCGCCGCTGTCGTTCCGACGGTGGGCACGACGTCCTTCGCCTCCGTCGATCCGGTCCGCGAGCTGACGGAGCGCGCACATGCGGCCGGCGTCTGGGTGCACATCGACGCGGCGTACGCCGGGCCGTCCTGGATCTGCGACGAGGAGCGCTGGTCGGCCGACGGCGTCGAGCTGGCTGACTCGCTCGTCGTCAATCCGCACAAGTGGCTCTTGGTGCCGATGGACTGTTCGCTCTTGTGGACGGCGCGGCCGGACGATTTCCGCCAGGCGTTCAGCCTCGTGCCCGAGTACCTACGCACGCCGGAGGACGCGTACGCGCTCTCGGAGTACGGGCCCGCGCTCGGTCGGCGGTTCCGTTCGCTCAAGCTCTGGGCCGTCCTGCGTTGCTTCGGGCGCGAGGGACTCCAGCGCATCCTCCGCGAGCACGTCCGGCTCGCGAATCTCTTTGCCGAGTGGGTGGAGGCGGATCCATACTGGGAGCTCGTCGCCCCGCAACGCTTCTCCCTTGTCGTCTTTCGCTTGAACGGCAGCGACGAGCAGAACGAGGCGCTGCTCGAGCGCGTGAACGCGAGCGGCGAGCTCTTCATCTCACACACGCGCTTGCGCGATCGGTACGTCCTGCGGCTCGCGATCGGTAACGCGCGGACGACGGAGGACGATGTGCGCCGCGCCTGGGCCGTGTTGGGACGGGAAGCTACGCGGGTGTGACCGAGACGGCTCCGCCGGTGAGCCGCACATCCCACGCGGCGCCGAATGCCTGCACCGGCTCGAGGTGCAGCGAGCCGACCCACGACGGCATGTCTTCCGCCGACGAACGCACCAGCTCACGGTGCCGATCCGGTTCGAGGCCGAGCAGGATCTGCAGCAGGAGGACCGGGGCGCCCGCGGCCCAGGCCTGAGGCTTCGTCGCCGTCGGGTAGGCGATCGGCTGCGGCGCTTCGCTGCGCGCGAAGCCGCCGAACACCTCCGGCAGCTGGTAGTCGAGCGAGCCGGCCGCGGCGAAGAGGGAACGAACGATCCGCAACGCTTCCGAGCGGAACCCGTAACGCGCGAGCCCATGGGCGATCAGGGAGTTGTCGTGCGGCCAGATCGTGCCGTTGTGGTACGTGAGCGGGTTGTAGCCCGCGTCGCCCGTCGCCATCGTGCGAATGCCCCACCCGGACCAGAGCTCGTCGCCCATGAGCAGGTCGACGATCACCGCGGCGCGCTCGTCGTCGACGATGCCGCTCCAGAGGAGGTGGCCGAGGTTCGAGCAGAGCGAGTCGACGCACCGTTTCTCACCGTCGAGCGCAAGCGCGTAGATCCAGCTGCCTTGCCGCTCGCACCAGAACGCCTCGTTGAACCGCGCGCGCAATTCCGCGGCTTCGAGCTCGAGCCGATCAGCCAGGGCGCGGTCTCGCCACACCTCCCGCGCAAGCTCCGCCGAGCGCAGCTTCGCGTCGTAGACGTAGCCCTGCACCTCGGCGGGAGCGATCGCGCCCATCGCCTCCCTGCCGTCCGAGAAGACGATCGCTTCGTCCGAGTCCTTCCAGCATTGGTTGCGCGGGCCGATCGGGGCACGCCGCAGGTATTCGACGAATCCGTCGCCGTCTTGGTCGCCGTAACGATCGATCCACTCGAGGGCGCGTACTGCGGGATCTCGTAGCTCGGCGACGATGTGACCGTCTCCGGTCCAGCGCCAGAGCTCCGACAGGAGGATGAGGAAGAGCGGCGTCGAGTCGAGTGAGCCGTAGTAGCGCGGCACGTACACCTCCGCGGCCCGTCCGTGACGAACTTCGTGGATGATCTTTCCCGGTTCCGCGTCGATCTTCGGGTCGTCCACGGTCGCCTGGAGGCGCGCGAGCGTCCGCAGTGTCGCGCGTGCAAGGTCGGGGCCGAGCAGCATCGTCTGCAGCGAGGTGATCAGTGCGTCGCGCCCGAAGATGGTCATGAACCACGGCGTGCCTGCCGCGATCAGGCCGCCGCCGTTCGCGTCCGCGTCGTTGAGCCGGAGAGACGCGAGATCCGCCGTCGATCGCATATACGTGCCGTCGAGATCGGAGAGGCTCGCCTCGAGCTTCGGCAAACGCAACCGCCAGGCGGCCGCGGCGTCGGCGGTCGCGCCGAGGGCCTGCGCGAGCCGCCGCTCGGCGGCGCGCTTGCCGGTCGCCTCACCGTCGGGCGCGGGCAGGACGTCCATGCGCAGCGACCATTCGCCGCGAGGCTCGAGCACGACGTCGAACCGCGCGAGGCCCGCCTCGACTTGGACCGGCTCGGAGAAGAAGACCTGCGTCCGCCCGGGATACCCGTCTGCCGAGGCGAGGACGAAGCCGTCGCCGTCGAAGCGCGCTTCCCCGGCAGGCGGAAGCGGGCGGGCGTGCAGCGGATCCCCGAGCGCGAAGTCGTACTGCTTGACCGCGAAGATGTCCGCGAAGTCGCAGGCGAGCTCGAGCTCGAATGAGAAGGCGAGCGGGCGGCTGGCGTGGCTGCGCACGACAAAAGTGTCCTGCATGCCTCCCGCAACGTGGCGCGCACGGGCAATTGTCACCTCGTCGCGGCCGAGCCCGCCCGCGAGTGGATTCCGCATGAAGAAGGAGGCGCTGTAGGCCTCCGGATGCGAGGTGGTCAGGTGGAGGGGGCGCTTCCCGTTAATTATCAGGACGCAGCGGGAAAGGAAGCGTGTGTCCTCTGCGAAGAGCCCCGCGGTCGGAGCGGCGATGTCGCCCCGCTCATCACAGACACAGAACGTGGAGCCGTCGAGGATCGTCAGCGCCACAGACCGCAGCCTAATCAGCGGGTCGGCTGCTTGAAAGGGCCTCTTCAGCGATGTTTTACTCCTGTTCGCAATGGGGGGAGCTGGCAACTCCGGGAGCAGAGCTCGGATATGGGCAGGCCTCGCCTAACCGATCCTCCGGCGAGGGGTCTAACTCTGCGGAGTGTCAAAGAGACACGGAGGAGGAGGAATGAGTAGACGCTTCAGATTCGCCGCCGTGGCGGGGCTCGTCGCCCTTGTCGCGGTGGTCGTGGTCGCCGGGTCGCAGGCAATGGTGCGATCGGCGGCGACAGCTTCCAAGACGGCGTGTGGAAACGTGACGTTGAACGGTTGGCAGTCGTCGCCTGCCGAGGAGACGAGACTCGCGAAGGTGGTCTCGGACTTCGAGCGGACGCACTCGTGCATCCACGTCAACTACCAGTCGTTCAACAACTACCAGGCGACGATGCTCGCCAAGTTCGCCGCACGGAAGCCGCCGGACGTCTTCTACGTCGACGCTGCGGACTTCGCCGACTGGGTTCGGCAGGGAGTCCTGCAGCCGCTCGATTCGTACGTGAGGTCTTCGAAGTTCAAGACGAAGCCGTTCTATCCCAACCTGCTGAACACGTTCAGGTACAACGGGCACATCTACGGCTTCCCGAAGGACTGGTCCTCGCTCGGCATGGAAGTGAATCCGAGCCTGCTGAACGGCATGCCGATCCCGAAGACGTGGGCTCAGCTGCGCAGTGAGGCGTCGAAGATCAACGTGCCGAACGGCAAGCCGATCTGCCTGAGCGCAGACTGGGCGCGCCTGATGCCGTTCGTCTACCAGGCAGGCGGAAACGGCCAGTTCAAGAGTGCGACGTCGCTTCCCTTCAGGACCGCCACCAACTACTACGTCGGACTGATCAAGGCCGGCCTCGCATCGACGCCGGACAAGGTCGGCTCGGGCTGGTGTGGTGAGGCGTTCGGCAAGGGGCGTGCCGCGTTCGCGTTCGAGGGCAACTGGATGTTCCCGTTCATGTCCTCGACGTATCCGGATGTCCACTTCCAGACCGCGCCAATGCCGAAGGGCAAGACGCGGGGCAACCTCGCCTTCACGGTGTCGTACTCGATGGCGAAGGACTCGAAGAACAAGCCGGCCGCGTGGCAGCTGCTGAGCTACCTCGTCGGCAAGACGGGCATGCAGCAGTGGATCAACCTCGGCCTCGCACTGCCGACGCGCACGGACGTGCACGCAGTCGCGGGCCGTGGCGCATTCATCAGGTACCCGTCGTTCACGCACGGCTGGGGGAACCAGGTTGGTTTCCGCCACGTCTGGAACGACGTGGCCAACAACGAGCTGACAGCGGTCATCGAGGGCAAGGAGTCGGTGAACACCATGCTCCAGAAGATCGCCGCAGCCGCACGGAGCCAGTAACGTCATAATCTGTCGCCTCCCGTTCGTCCTGCGGGGCGCGCGGGAGGCGGCTTCGAAGGAGGGGCGGGATGGCGGTCGCGGTTGCGAAGGGGAGGCCGGGCCGAGGACGCGGACTCGGAAGCGAGCGCATGCGCGAAGCGCTCGTCGGCTACGGGTTCATCGCTTTGCCGATGGCGTTCTTCCTGCTCTTCTTCATCTTCCCGATCGGCTACGCGTTCTACATCAGCCGTTACGACTGGCAGATCTTCAAGGGGCCGTTCGTCGGCTGGGGCAACTACCGCACGCTCTACCACGACTCCGTCTTTTGGAGTCACGCAGTGCGCAACACCCTCGTCTACGCCGCGATTGTCGTGCCGCTGGAGATGGCGCTCGGGCTGTTCCTGGCCGTCGCGGTCAACCAGACGCTCCGGTTTCGGACGTTCTTCCGGGCGGGGTTCTACTTCCCGTCACTCGCGTCGTCGGCGGCGATCGTCGCGATTGCGTCGTACATCCTCGCCTCGGACGGCCTGCTGAACACGGTCCTCCATCACCTCGGCTACTCGCACACGAACGCGTGGTTCACGCAAGAGAACACGGCGCTCCCCTCGATCATCGGCCTCAACGCGTGGACGACTTCGGGAACGCTGATGCTCTTCTACCTCGCCGCGCTGCAGGCGATTCCGACCGAGGTGTACGAGGCCTCCGCAATCGACGGCGCCGGCCCCTGGCGCACGTTCTGGAAGATCACCTTCCCGCTGTTGAAGCCGGGACACTTCTTCGTCGCCGTAGTCTCGATCATCGGTGCGCTACAGATGTTCGATCAGTCGTTCCTCGTCGGCGGAGCCGCCGGCGGCCCGAACTACTCGACGATGACGGTCGTTCTCTACCTGTACGACTCGGCCATCAACCTTGGACATTTCGGCTATGCCGCCACGGTGGGGATCGTGCTGTTCGCGTTCATCTTTCTCGTGACGCTGATCCAGCGGCTGCTATTTGGACGCGCGGAGATCGCCGGATGAGCGAGCAGGTACCGCCCTACGTCCAGGCGACGAAAGAGCTCGCCGCCGAAGGCGAGGCCGCGGTCGGCACTGCGCCGGTTACGACCGGCATACCCGGCCGTGAGCGCTCGGATCGGATCAGGACGGCGGTCACCTACACGGTGCTCTTCCTGATCGCGATCCTGTTCGCGATCCCGTTCCTCTGGAGCGTCTCGACCTCGTTCCGCACGATTGCGGACACCGGCGCCGGCTTCTCGCTCCTGCCGCGGCACTGGACGACTGTCGGCTATCACGACGTGCTGCACCGCTACAACTTTGCGCGTTTTGGAATGAACAGCGCGATCATCGCCGGCACGGTCACGGCGACGAATCTCTTCCTCGCCTCGCTCGGCGGGTATGCGTTTGCGCGTCTGAAGTTCCCGGGCAGAGAGGTTCTCTTCCTGCTCGTGCTCGGCACGCTGATGATTCCCGATCAGCTGCGGCTCGTCCCGATCTACGAGATGCTCGTCAACTGGATCCCGAAGTGGGTGGGTTATCTCGGCTGGCACAACGCGAGCTTTGTCGACCGGAAGGGACTGATCCTGATCCAGATCGTCTCGGCGACGAGTCTCTTCCTGATGCGCCAGTACTTCTTGACGATCCCGCGCGACCTCGAGGAGGCGGCCAAGTTAGACGGCGCCGGCTACTTCAAGACGTACTGGCGCGTGATGCTGCCGCTCGCAGGCCCGGCGCTCGCCGCGGTCGGCATCCTTACGTTTCAGGGAACGTGGAATCAGCTCTTCTGGCCGGCCGTGCTGCTGCAGACGCCTTCGCAGTACACGATTCAGATCGGCCTCGCGGTGTTCCGCGGCGAGTACCTGACCCAGTGGCCGCAGCTGATGGCCGCGAGCGTGCTCGCGATTCTGCCGATCCTGCTGATCTTCATCGTCTTCCAGCGTTACTTCGTCGCCGGAATCGCCTCCGCGGGAGTCAAGGGATGAGGCTCACACGGGCCTTGCATCTGGCCGCGGTCGATCTCTACCACCAGGCGTGGCGCCTGATCACCCTCAACGTCGTGCTCGGCGCTGCGATCGTCGCCGTCGTGTTCGCGACGCTCGCCGTCCGGCCGGCGATCGTGCTTGCCGTCCTTGTCGGACCTGTGATCGCAGCCGTCATGCACTGCGCCGTCACGCTCGCGCAGACGGAGGACCTGCGCCTGCGGGAAGCCGTCGTCGGCCTGCGCCGCTACTGGCGCAGGGGGTTGGCGTTGGGCCTGGTCGTGCTGGTAGCGGCGCTGCTCGGAGTGTTCGCGCTTCCCTTCTACGCCCGCGCGGGGCACTTCGGATGGGTCTTCGTCGCGCTCTGCGTCTACGTGCTGCTCGCCTTTGCCCTCCTGCAACTCGTGCTCTGGCCGTTGGCTGTCTTCGAGTCGGCCGAGCCGCTGCCCGACGTCGCCCGCGACGCATTGCGCGCAATCGCGCGGAGGCCCGGCGCGTCGCTCGGGCTCGGGGTCGCCCTGCTGTTGATCAACGTTCTCGGCGTCGCAGCGGCGATCCTTCCCTTCTTCACGCTCACGATTGCGTACTCGTTCCTCGTGTCAGCCCACTTCGCGTTGCCGAAGAGTCCACTCCGGGAGGCGTAGCAAGCCATGGCTAGTGTCACTTACGAGCACGTCACGAAGAAGTTCGCCGACACCACCGCCGTCAACGACCTGATGCTGGAGATCGCCGACGGGGAGTTCATGGTGCTCGTGGGGCCGTCCGGGTGCGGCAAGACGACCGCGCTCCGGATGCTCGCCGGGCTCGAGAAGGTTTCCGACGGGCGGGTCCTGATCGGGGACCGCGTCGTCAACAACGTGGCGCCGCAGCATCGCGACATCGCCATGGTGTTCCAGTCCTATGCGCTCTACCCGCACATGACGGTGTACGACAACCTCGCGTTCGGGCTCCGCAACCAGGGGGTGGACAAGAAAGAAATCGACAGGCGCGTGCGCCGGGGCGCCGAGATCCTCGACCTCGGTCCGCTGATCAAGCGTAAGCCGAAGCAGCTCTCCGGCGGCCAGCGTCAGCGCGTCGCGCTCGGTCGTGCGATCGTGCGTGAGCCCGCCGCGTTCTTAATGGACGAGCCGCTGTCGAACCTCGACGCGAAGCTGCGAGTGCAGACGCGTGCCGAGATCCTGAAGCTGCAGCAGGACTTGAAGACGACGACGATCTACGTGACGCACGACCAGGTCGAGGCGATGACGATGGGCGACCGGATCGCCGTCATGAGCATGGGCGTGCTGCAACAGGTCGGTTCGCCGGAGACGCTCTACGAGAGCCCGGTCAACGTCTTCGTCGCCGGATTCATCGGCTCGCCGGCGATGAACCTCGTACTGGCTCCGATCGTCGACGGCGGCGGGCCGGATCGCATCATCGGCTTCCGGCCCGAGCACATCGACGTTGCGAACGGCCACGTCGACGGACTGCGCTTCGACGCGCACGTCGAGGTCGTCGAATACCTCGGCGACGAACAACTCGTGCACCTCTCGCGTAAGGACGAGAGCCTGCAGGCGAAGCTTCCCGTCGAGCAGAAGGTCGGGCCCGGCGACAACCTCACCTTCGCGGTCCCGCGGGACAAGGTCTACACATTCGACGCCGAATCCGAGGAGCGGATCACAGGCTAGAGCCGTCGCAGTAGTCCGACCAGCTCGAGCGGATTCGCGACGACGATGTCGGCAGCGTCTGCGAGTGCAGCGGGCGCTTCCGGCGACGCCACAGCGACACGCACTCCGAGCGCCAGGGAGTCGAGGGCTGCGAACGCATCGAGATCGGTGGTGTCGTCTCCTGCATAGAGCGCGCGTTCGAGCTCGCTCTGCGCGAGAAGTCGTCGTACTGCGGTTCCCTTGTTCGCCGGAATCGGCGGCAGGATCTCGAGTACCTTGCGGCCGAAGCGCGCCTTGAAGCCGGCGGACCGCGCTGCCGCCGCGATCGCGTCGGCCGAAGCGCGCGCCTCAGGCGTGCTGCGGTAGTGCAACGACGCGGACAGTCGCTTGTCCTCGACGAGCCCGGGCCACTCGATCCCTCGCAGGAATGCGTGGAGCCGCTCTGCCCATGAGTCGGCTTCAGGCTCCAGTTCGAGACCGTGGTTGCCGACGTAGACGAGCTGCGGTACGCCGACGACTTTCTGCGCGTCTGCGCCGCTGCGGCCGCTGACGCACGCGACGAGGGCGTAGCGGTCGTTCAGACGTCGCAGCTCGCCCTGGGTCTCAGGCGGAACGCGTGCGTCCTCGGGACGCGGGACGATCGGCGCCAGCGTGCCGTCGACATCGAGCAACAGCGCCGAACGCGTGGGCTCTTCCGCGAGGCGTGCAAGCAAGTCCACCTCAGTACAGTACGGCGGTGCGACTCGTCCTCATCGGCCTCGCAGCCGGATTCTTCAGCGCACTGCTAGGGGTCGGAGGAGGAATCATCATCGTGCCGCTGCTCTTGCTGCTCTGTCACTGGCACGCCCGAAACGCAACCGCGACGTCGTTGGCGGCGATCGGGATCACCGCGCTGTCAGGCGTGATCTCGTACGCGTTCCACGGTGACGTGAACGTCAAGTACGCAGCCCTCGTCGGACTTCCCGCCACCGTCGGGGTCGTCGGCGGCAGTGCGCTCCAACAGCGTGTGCATGCGCGAACGATCGAGCTTCTGTTCGCGGCGCTCATGCTCGGAACGGCAATCTGGCTGTTCGTCAAGTGACGATCGTTCTTGCACTGGTGCTCGGCCTCGTCGCCGGCGTGTTCGCGGGGATGTTCGGCGTCGGCGGTGGAATCCTGTTCGTTCCGACGCTCGTCGCGCTCGGCCTCTCCCAGCACGACGCGACCGGGACGTCGCTTCTGGCGATCATCCCGACCGCGGTCGCGGGGACGTGGCGGCAGCAGCGCTACGGGAATGTTCGCTGGCGCGGCGTCGTGCTGATCGGTGTCGCTGCCGCGGCGGCGGCTCAGGGCGGAGTCGTCCTCGCCGAGGCGCTGCCCGACAGCACGCTGCGGCGTCTCTTCGCCGCGCTGCTCGTCGTCGTTGCCGCACAGATCGCCGTCCGAGCGCGGAGGCGCACTTCGGGAGACCGGGATTAGACGGCCGCGCGGGCAAAGCCCGCACCGCCTTTGAAGCGGAAGCGCAAGCGCCGCCGCTGGCGCGCAAGACGACACAGATGAAGCGGTCTATCCTGTGGCCATGACGGGCCTCGAAGAGATCTGGCTGCCGCTCGTCGACGAGCCGATCGGCGCCATCGTGGGCCAGATCCAGGAGGAGGAGCCGGAGATCGACCGGTTGGTCTCGTCGCCGCATCGCATCCTCGCGTTTCGAACCTTCGCGTACATCCGCGTCGGCATCCTGCTCGGCCAGCTCCTGTTCGAGGCGGACGTGCCCCCGTACGACGGCTCCGAGACGTGGGTCGACGCGCTGCTGCGCGAGCCGAAGCATCGGGGGGCGATCGTCGAAGAGGTTCGCGCCGTCGCCCGGGAGATCGCTGCCGATCCGAGGTACGGGGAGGAAGAGCCGCTCGGCCCGGACGACGCGGCCCGTGAACGGTTTCGCGCCTTCGCTCGG
>JBKPJA010000204.1:0-4657 GCA_046730515.1 Actinomycetota bacterium
CTCCATGCGGACGCGGTACTCGCCGGCTCGCTCGACTATCGGCGCACGTTGCAGGCCGTCGCCCAGCTTGCCGTGCCCGAGATCGCCGATTGGTGCGCAATCGATCTCGTCGAGGGCGACGGCAGTATCAGGTCGCTCGCGGTCCTCCACAGCGATTCCGCGAAGACCACATTTGCGCGGGAGTTACGCGAGCGTTATCCGCCGAACCAGGAGTCAGGCGCGGTGGTCGAAGCGATCCGAACGGGAGAACCGCAGCTCGTGGCGGACATCCCCGAAGAGGCGCTCGAGAGCGCAGCGGTCGACGAGCTCCACCTCGGCCTCCTCCACGAGCTCGGCCTTCGCTCGTACATGTGCGTGCCGCTCGTCATTCGCGACGAGACGGTGGGCGCGATCACACTGGTCGCCGCGGAATCCGAGCGACGCTTCACGGAAGGGGATCTGCGAATGGGCCAGGAGCTTGCGCGACGCGCCGCGATTGCAATCGACAATGCCCGCCTGTATCGGCAGGCCGAGGAGCGTGCCCAGGCTGCTCGGGTGCTGGAGGCCGTCGGCGACGGCGTCATGCTGCTCGACACCGACGGCGTCATCCGTCGGCGGACTGGCGCCGCCGCCGCGATCACCGGCATCCGCCGCGAGCAGATCGTCGGGCGGCGGGCCGCGGAGGCGTGGCCGAGCTTCGCGGACGCCGCGCCTCGTGTCCCGATTGAGTCGTCGGGCACGCCGGCCGTCGCTCGCACGCTGCCGATCGAGGCGGCTGGGCGGGAGCTGTGGCTGTCGATCTCGGGCGTCGACTTCGAGGACGGGTTCGTCTACGCGTTTCGGGACCTGACGAACGAACGCGTGCTCGAGGAGATGCGGCAGGACCTCGTCGCCACTGTCTCGCACGAGCTCCGGACGCCGCTCGCGGCGATCTACGGATCGGCGCTGACGCTGCAACGAAGCGATCTCGAGCTCGAGGGCGGGTTGGGAGAGAAGCTGCTCGAGGTGATTGCCGAGGAATCGACGCGGCTCACGGCCATCGTCGACGACCTGCTGCTCGTCAGCCAACTCGATGCCGGAAAGCTCGAGGTGCAGATCGAGCAGTGCGACGCATCCGAGCTCGTGCAGAGCGTGATCGAGTCGGCGCGGACGCATCTTCCGGTGGGAGTCGACGTTCGCTTCGAGCGGCCCGCGACCCTGCAGCCGGTCGCAGCCGACTCCGGTCAGCTTCGGCAGGTGATCGAGAACCTCGTCGACAACGCGATCAAGTACTCGCCGAATGGGGGTGATGTCCACGTTCACCTCGAGCCGGCCGAGCGTCACCTGCGGTTCGCCGTCGCCGACCGCGGGCTCGGCATCCCGAGCTCGGAGCGAGGGCGGATCTTCGAGAAGTTCTATCGCCTGGATCCGGAGATGACGCGAGGCATCGGCGGAACGGGCCTGGGCTTGTACATCTGCCGCGAGCTGGTGCGAAGAGTGGAGGGGCGCATCTGGGTCGAACCAAACGACGGCGGCGGTTCCGTGTTCTACCTGGAGATCCCGTTCGCGGAGAGCCGCGTCCGGTCCGCCGCGTAATTACCGAACAAGGGTCATACCCCGCTCGGGGTCTGACCCTTTTTGAAACGCATGCCTAAGCCGGAGGCGGGACTCGAACCCACGACATCTGGTTTACAAAACCAGCGCTCTACCAACTGAGCTACTCCGGCGCGCTCGACAGCGTAGCGCGTGCTACAGCAGGACTTGCCGCGACTGCTGGTGCGCGAGCACCTTGCGCTTGACGCGCTGCAGCGCATTGTCGATCGTCTTCGTGTCGCAACCGAGGTTCTCCGCCATCTGCTCGTAGGACGAGCCCTCCAAGTAGAGCCGCAGCGCATCGGACTCGAGCTTCGACAGCCCCGTCCCCAACGTGAACATCAGGCTCTGCAGCTCCTCGGTCGAGATCACGCACACCGACGGCTCGTCCACAGTCGGCCCCGGCAGGGCGTCCCCGAGCGTGCACTCGCTGTCCGCCTCCTGCCCCGCCGGCGTGTGGCTGAACGACACGTACGTGTTGAGCGGCGAGTGCTTGAAGCGCGTCGCCGTCTTGATCGCCGTGATGATCTGCCTCGTCACGCAGAGTTCGGCGAAGCTGCGGAACGAGGTCTCCTTGTCGGCGCGGAAATCCCTCACCGCCTTGTAGAGGCCGATCAGCCCCTCCTGGATCAGATCCTCCGAGTCCCCGCCGGCGAGGAAGTAGGAGCTCGCCTTCAGGCGCACGAACCCGGTGTAGCGGCGGATGAGGACGTCCATCGCGGTTCCGTCCCCGTTCCGGGCCCGCAGGACGAGCTGTAGATCCTCGAGCTCTCGTTGTGCCTTCTGAGCGGCGGTGGCGGGCCGTGCGGCCATCGATCGGGATCCCCCGGTTCGCGGGCGACTCACACGAGTCTCACCCTGAAGTTGAGGGAGAAGATAGCAAGGTCCGCCGTGATTTACAACGCTTTTGCAATGGACCCACAATGAGGGGAACGTATGTTCGACCTTCTCAAACACGCGCGAGCACACCGTCGAGAGGCCGCGGTACGTGTCGGAGATCCAGCGCCTCCACGAGGATCTGCGCGTAGCGGATCTTCCGGCTCCCGCCGCTGCCCATGAAGCGACGGAGCTGCTGCTCGCTGGGCCGGCCCCGCCACGACGGCTGTTTCTGCAGCGTACGAAACCGGTGGATGTCACCCTCGTCCTCGAGAATCTGTTCAACGGTGGCCGCACCGAGCGCGCGGATCAGCTCGTCTTCCAGGTCCTTGACGCACACGTAGAAGCCGAGCTCCTCCATGTCCGCACGAGTCAGGTCGGATCCGAACCCGGCTCCTTCGAGAGCCCGTCTGAAGTCCTCCTCTTCACCCGCGTCGCAGAGGCCGGCGACCGCGATCTGCCCGAGGTCATTCAGGAAGCGGCCGATCGCGTGCGCGCCGCCCATCGGCAGTACGGAGATTCCCTCGAGTGCGAGATCACGGCCTCGACGGCGAGCGAGCGTCTCGATCGCGACCCGGTCGCTGACTCCCTCGACGACCACGACCGCACGCAGTTCACTCTTCGCCACGACGCATCCGTTCCAGGGCCTCGCGAGTCTTCGGGTCGAGCCGGTCGCCGAGCTGACGGGGCCGCTCCTCTACGTGCACCGCCTGCTCGAGGTCGCCGAGGAACGTCTTCGAGGACAGCTTCTGCACTTCCTGGCCGGAGGTCCCTCGCACCGCGAAATCCGACGACACCAGCACCACGTGTTCGCGGTCGCGATGCTCTGCCGCGAGGCGCTCGAGCAACGTGTCCGCATGCTTGACGAAGCGGACCTCTAGCGGGCCATAGGTCTCGTCCGTCCCGACACCGTCGAAGACGAGCACGCCTCGCGCGCCTTTCAGCGCGACGAAGCTCGCGAGCGTGTCGCGAAGCTCGCGGGGATCCGCGTAGCCGCCCGCGTGCAGCAGGTTATAGCCGTCGAACAGATAGAGAGTTGCATCAGGCACCGCGCTGTCTCCTCGCTTCGTAGAGGAGGACGGCAGCGGCGACGCTCACGTTGAGCGACTCGACGTTCCCGTCGAGCGGAACGGAAACGGCGGCGTCGCACGTCTTGCGCACGAGCGGCCTCAGACCTTTGCCCTCTGCACCGAACACGAATGCAATTCCACCGGAAAGATCCGTGTCCCACATCGACGTCTCTGCATCGCCCGCCGCTGCGTAAATCCAGAGCTGAGGGCTCTTCACCTCCGCGAGATAGCGCGCGAGGTTCGGAACGACCGCGATCGGCAGATGCTCGACCGCGCCGGCGGACGCACGGGCGACGACCGGCGTGACCGTCGCCGAGCCGTGTGCCGGAAGGACGACGCCGGTTGCGCCGGCGCCTTCCGCGCTGCGGCAGACCGCGCCTAGGTTGCGCGGATCGGTCACCTGATCGAGACAGGCCAGCAGCGGACGCTGCGACCCCGCGAGCTCCCACGCGTCTGCGTACTTGTAGGGCTCCGACCACGCGACGACACCCTGGTGGTCGCGCGTGCCGGCCGCTTCGCTCAGCTCACGCTCCGCCTTGACCTGGACGCGCGGCCGGTCGAGCTCCCTCAGCCATGGTTCCGCCTTGAGGGCTCGCTCCGACACCCACAGCTCGAGCACCTCGCGGCGTCCGCGCAGAGCCTCCCGCACAGCACGGCGCCCGTACACCTGGTCACGCGTCACCTCGGGACGAGCCGGTAGCCGTCCTCGACGTCTCGAACCTCCCAGCCGGCGGCCTCGATCTCCGCGCGGAGCGCGTCGGACTCGCCGAACTCGCTGCGCGCGCGTGCCTGCAGGCGACGTTCCGCGAGCTGGATCACATCCGCCGGCGCCGGCATGTCTTCGGCGAGGGAGGCGAGCCCGAAGATCCCGAGCGCCCTGCTGAGCAGCTCATGGTCGCGCCAGCCGTGCAGCACGGCGAGGGCTTCGGCCGTGTTGAAGTCGTCCTCGAGCGCAGCCGCGAAGGCCGCCCAGTCGCCGCGCGGCTCACTCGGCATCCGAAAGACGTTGCGGAACGTCTCGACCTGTGCGCGCGCTTGCTCCATCATCTCGTCGCCGAAGTCCATTGGGCTGTGCCAGTGCGCGGTGAGGAAGTAGAGCAGCAGCGGCTCACGGCCCCAACGCTCGAGCGCCTCGCGCAGCGAGATCACGTTGCCGAGCG
>JBKPJA010000205.1:0-10128 GCA_046730515.1 Actinomycetota bacterium
CCGTGAGGGTCGCCGCCGACGACGAGTGGCTTCGTCCGCAACTCGGGATTCTCCAGCTCTTCCACCGCGGCGAAGAACGCGTCGAGGTCGAGGTGCGCGACGATCATGGCGTCTAGCCTACGGGCGCGGTCGGCGGCGATAGGCTCCGCTTGATGGCGGTTCTGACGTCGCAGGTCCAACGGGAATCGGAGGAATTTGCGCGCCGGCAGGAGTTGATGGAAGGGCTCGTCGCCGAGTTGCGCGAACGCACGGCGCAGGTCGCGCGCGGCGGCGGCGACAAGGCGACGGAACGACACAGGTCCCGCGGCAAGCTAACGGCACGCGAGCGAATCGACCGACTCCTCGATCCCGGCGGCTCCTTCCTCGAGCTCAACGCACTGGCCGCGTGGGACATGTACGAGGGAGAGGCCCCGGCCGCGGGCATCGTCACGGGCATCGGCGTCGTCGAAGGGCGCGAGTGCGTGATCGTCGCCAACGACGCGACGGTGAAGGGCGGCTCGTACTTCCCCCTCACCGTCAAAAAGCACCTCCGCGCGCAGGAGGTCGCCGAGCAGAACCGGCTGCCGTGCCTCTACCTCGTGGACTCCGGCGGCGCTTTCCTCCCTTTACAGGACGAGGTCTTCCCCGACCGCGACCACTTCGGCCGGATCTTCTTCAACCAGGCGAACATGTCCGCAAAAGGCATCCCGCAGATCGCGGTCGTCATGGGCTCGTGCACCGCCGGCGGCGCATACGTGCCTGCGATGTCGGACGAGACGATCATCGTCCGCGGCACGGGGACGATCTTCATCGGCGGGCCGCCGCTCGTGAAGGCCGCGACGGGGCAGGACGTCACCGCGGAGGAGCTGGGCGGCGCCGACGTCCACACGCGGAAGTCCGGCGTGGCCGACTACTACGCACTCAACGACGAGCACGCGCTCGCGCTCGCGCGGCAGATCGTCCGGAATCTTCAAGGTACAAGGGTCAGACCCTGGGACGTGGCCGAACTGGAGCCGCCAGCAGCGGACCCGTCCGAGCTATACGGGCTGATCCCCGAGGATTTCCGCCACCAGACCGACGCGCGCGAGGTGATCGCGCGCATCGTCGACGGCTCGCGCTTCGACGAGTTCAAGACGAACTACGGCGAGACCCTCGTCACCGGCTTCGCGCGCATCGAGGGGTATCCGGTCGGGATCCTCGCGAACAACGGCGTTCTCTTCGCCGAGTCCTTGCAGACAGGCTCGCACTTCATCGAGCTCGCCTGCAAGCGGCGCATCCCGCTCGTCTTCCTGCAGAACATCACCGGCTTCATGGTCGGCAAGGAGTACGAATGGGGCGGGATCGCGCGCGACGGCGCGAAGCTCGTGATGGCGGTGGCGAACGCGCGCGTCCCCAAGTTCACCGTGATCACCGGCGGCTCGTTCGGCGCCGGGAACTACGCAATGTGCGGGCGCGCGTACGAGCCGCGGCAGCTGTGGATGTGGCCGAATGCCCGCATCTCCGTGATGGGCGGCGAGCAGGCGGCGACCGTGCTGACGATGGTGGGCGACGCCGATCCCGACGAGATCCGCGCCAAGTACGAGCGTGAGGGAAATCCCTACTACTCGACGGCGCGCCTGTGGGACGACGGCATCATCGACCCGCTCGACACGCGCCGCGTGCTTGCGCTCGGAATCTCCGCGGCATTGAATGCGCCGATACCCGAGACGACATTCGGAATCTTTCGGATGTAGAGGAGGAGCAGATGCCGACGGTTCAGCTGACGGAGGAGGAGATGCGGCTGCTGCGCGCAGCGTTGCATTCGTACCTCGACGACTTCGGTCATGAGGAGGCCGATCTCCTGCGCATGATCAAGGCACTGATCGCGAAGCTCGAGCCGCGCGAGTGATCCTTCGGTTCGTCCTCTGGAATGTCGCGGACTCGAAGACGAATATCGGCGAGCTGCGGCGGTATCTGCGCGACGAATCGGTCGACGCGCATGCGCAGGTGCCCGGCTTGCGTTTCAAGGCCTGGATCTCGGACGAAGCGACCGAGCGCTGGGGAGCGGTGTATCTCTGGGAGTCGGCGGAGGCAGCGGAGCAGGGTGTGCCGAGTCGCGCGCGGGAGCTGATCGGGAAGGATCCGGACATCGGCGAGACCTTCGACGTCGAGGCGACGATCGAAGGCCGCTACGCCGTCGAGCAGCTGTCACGCTTGGGGCTGGTCTACGAAAACTAGAGCTTCACCGCGCCGAAGATCGCGACGAGTACCCAGGCGACCATGACCGCGTGATACACGAGATAGCCCGCCGCCTCCGCCCCGACGAACGGTCTTCCGACGACCCCGTTTGTCGGTGACAGGGCAGCGGTACGGTCGGCGCGTTCGCTGTCCGTCAGCGTTGCATCCCGCTCGCGACGCGCCCGGGGCGAGTACATGTCGCGCAGGCTCAACCGAGCGCGCCGTCCACCGAACTGGCCCGCGGCAATCCCGAGTTGGGCTTCGAGCCAGGCCGCGTGGTTACGAAGCTGCTTGCAGGTGTCGATCTGCCGGAGCTCGTAGAAAAAGAGTGCGAAGGTCACGACGAGGCCGAAGAGGCCGAGCACGATTAGCGCCGTAGCTTTCGTTGCCGAGAGGTGGTCGGCAGCTTGTGCGAGCAGGATGCCCGCCCCGGCCCCGGACGTGATCGGGAGCAGTGCAAGCAGCTTCGCGCGGAAATCGGTAATGCCTGCGTGGCTCTTGCAGACCTCGCCGTACTCGGCCATCAGGATCTGCCGGCGCTCGCTGGGCGGAATATGCGCCGCGGCGACTTCGGCCTTCGCAGGCGCCTCGATCATCCCGAGCTCGCGGCCACGGGATCCGTCTCCTCCGTCGAGAACGTGACGTGGCGAACGCGCTCGCCGCGAAGGCGCGCTGCAGCTTCGGACCGCCGCTCGACCTGCAGCTTTTCGAGGATGTTGTGCACGTGATTCTTCACTGTCGAAACCTCGATCGACAGGCGATGAGCAATCTGCTTATTCGACAGCCCTTGGTCAATCAGCCGGACGATCTCCGTTTCCCGCCGCGTCAACGTCGAGTCGAGCCCATGAGCCCACGCACTCGCGAGTGACGTCACCCGACGAAGGAGGATCCCGGTGATCTGGGGAGAGCAGAGCGTTTCGCCGCGAACTGCCGCAGCGACGGCCGCCGCGAGCTCTTCTGACGGCGCCTCCACTGCCATAAGAGCCGACGCGCCGGCGATCGCCGCTGCGATCACGGTCTCTTCCGTGGGAGGGACGGCGAGGGCCACGATCTTGGTGCCCGGACTCGCGGCGCGGATCTTCCGAACGACGTCGAACGAGTGCTCGCTCGTCATGTCGACGAGCGCGACGTCTGCATTCGCCTCGCGGATCTGCGCGGCGATGTCCGTTTCGACGGACGTCGTACCGACGACATGGACGTCCTCTTCACGTGCGAGCAGTTCCGCGACGCCCTCGCGATACACACGCACCTCGCCGACGACGAGCACGAAGATCAATCGGCCCCTCCGCGCCTGCGCACGCTGTCTCGGATCCGGGTGCACACCGGATCTAGGTGCGCCGCAGCGACGACTTGAGCTGAGCACATCTCCCCGGGCACCCACCTCGGTCGAGGCCGGTATTACCCAACTACGGGGCGTGTCGTTTGTCAATGCCCTCGGAACGAGCGGCCGCACGCGCCTCCGGCCCTAGTCCCGGAAAGGATCTAGAGGGGGATCCGCCGCAGCGGTAGCAACGCAGGCCGCCGCGCGGCGCGGACTAGAGCCAACCGGAGCCGCGTTAAACCCCCCTGCTCGGCCCGACTGAATCGAAGTTAGATCACGCTTGCCGGACCGAACCTCGACCCGCGGCCCATTCCGGGCGGATACGCGGACGCGCGACGCTTGCGGCCGATGGACGCAGCGCCGCTCGCCAGCGTGCAGGCAACCCCGTGGCCGGTGTCCGCCCGGCGCGTCGTCGCGACGCTCACCGCCGGAACTCGCGCCGCCGAGCGCGCACGGTGGGCGCCACATCACAGACGCGCCGACGGGCACGGGCCGCACGATCTGTCGGGCGAACTCGGCGCAGCGGCGCATGCGGTAACTCGTGACGTAACTGTCGGACGGGCCTTTCCCGCGAAGCTCCGAATCAGCGACGATCCGCTGTCGCAGGCGCTTGGCGCGACGCCGGCGGAGCGCGCCACCGGAGTCGATCGGGTGGTCCTCTTCCGTGTTCCTGAGGCCGAGGCTGCGCGCCGGCTCGCGGCAGCGCTGCTTGCGGAGGGCTTGGCGGAGTCCGCACATCCCGTTGCGCCGTTGTCGACCGGACTGCTCGAGCCCGACCCAACGGACGAGCTGCCGTCGATGAAGCCTGGTGGCTGGGCATTGCGCTTCGTCCACGGCGACGAGGCACTCGAGCTCGAACCCGGTAGCCGAGACGTCCTGGTCGCCGTCTGCGACACCGGCATCGAACTGACGCATCCGGAGTTCGCCGGGAAGCTCGTCGACGGCTACGACTTCGTCGACCTCCCGCCGGACGAACCGAACCTGGTCGGTGACGACACGACACGCGATCCGGATCCGACCGACCAAGCGGGGCATGGCACGCACGTCGCGGGCGTCATCGGGGCCCACGGCCTCGGCATGATCCCGGGTCTCGGCGGCTCGTGCCGGTTGATGCCGGTCCGCGTTCTCGGGACGGCGTTGGAGAACGGTCGGCGCGTCGGCATCGGTCAGATCGTCGACATCGACGCAGGGTTGAAGTTCGCCGTCGATCAGGGCGCGGACGTCGTGAATCTGTCCTTGGGGATGCGTGCGACCGACCCCGGACTCCCGCACCAGCGTATGGTCGACTACGCGCGGCTCCACAATGTCGCGCTCGTTGCCGCGTCGGGTAACGACGGCAGGGGCACTCTGCTTTCGCCCGCGTCGATTCCTGGGGTGATCACGGTTGGGGCGATCACGGAGCTCGGTCGCGTCGCGCCGTTCTCGACGACCGGGGAGTACATGGACGTCGTCGCGCCCGGAACTGCGATCTACTCGGCAGACATCGGCGGCGGCTACCGTTTCCGGTCCGGAACCTCGCATGCCGCTCCCTTTGTGAGCGGCGTTGCTGCGCTGCTCGTCTCACGCGCACGACGCCACGGCCTACGACTTCCCGAGCATGCACTCAGGCGAGTGCTGCGCGATACCGCGGACCGCGGAGACAATCGTTTCTTCGACCCAACCGCCGGACGGGGCGTCTTGAACGCACGCGACGCCGTCCTGCTCGTGTCTGAGCTCACCCGTGACCTTGCCCGACGCCGAGCGATCGGGCCGACCCCGGACGACGACCTGGCGTCCAAGAACCTTGCACTGCAAGCGACGTAAGGAGCGCACGATGGCCAACTTCATCCAGTCCGATCTGAGCAAGCCGAAGGAGCGGCGCGCGGCCCAGATCAGGTTCGTCCAGCTAAATCAGCTCGTGACGCGCCCGTTGGCAGAGAAGGCTGTGGACAGCCCGACCATTGAGGACCCGACGTCGCCGCTCGAGCTGCTCGCCGCCGCCGTCGACGTGATTCCGGCGAAGGTGAAAAAGGACGCTCACCTCGCTGCCGTCACAGCGGTCATCGCCGGGTCTCCGTACGGCGCGGACTTCCTCAACGAGTTTCCGGATCTCCCGAAGGTCGTGTTGTTCAAGGCCTACCGCCAGCTGGGTGTGCGTAACGTCCAGGAGCTCCGATCAGTCGATCCGCAGGCGCTCCAGGACACCGCCACGGATCAGTTCAAGTTGACCGGCGAAGCGCTTTACAAAGACCACATCGGCAGTGTGCTCAACAGCGTCTCCGACAAGAACGTCAGCGAGGAAAAGGTCAACGCTGTCTACAAGCGGTTGAGCAAGACCCGGATCAGTCCATTCGACCCACGGTTTAGGGACATGGTCGTCGACGTGGCCGCCACCGCGAAAGAGGCCGAAGGGTACGAGGTGCCGTTCGAGCAGATCAAGACGGAGCTGAAGGACGGCATCGGCGACGACCGCGAAGAGGCGGCAATCCAGCTGTTGCAGGAGATCGGCGTCAAGTCGGACTTTGACAAGAAGGACGATTGGGTCGGCGAGGATTGGGCGAGGCTCGCGCTCGGCGTCGTCGGTGGCGACGGTCCGTCGAGCGACATCATGACGGCCGCCTACACCAGCAGCGGCCTCAGCACGTCGAGTCTCGACGCGGAGTTGCCGTTTCCGGAGTTCGAGTCCGATGTCATCACCGGTCTCAAGCCGGAAAACATCCGCACGTGCGCAGATCTGTACTACATCCACACCTTCGATCGGCTCGGCGTGTTCCGCTACGTCGACGCCCTGGCCGCGAAGTTCTTCGACAGCTTGAACCTCGGGCTCTCCGACACGGCGCGGAAGTTCTACGTGTACATCAAGCGGCGCTCGACGCGGTTCCCGGACGAAGACCGCCAGCGCATTACGACGCATCTCTTCGAAGAGGGTCCTTTCAAGGAGTTGTTCGGCCGCATGGTCGAAGCCGTCGTCGAGTACGCACGGGCTCAGAACGCGGGGGAGTTCTTCACCAACGGCGCAGGTTCAACATCCATCGGGACGGCGACGACCTACACGCTCGCAAGCGTCAGGCGAACGGTTCAAAATCTCCAGCGCTACTTGTCGATGCAGGGCGGGATCGCCCCGTTCCTCGCGCGCGAGTCGGGTCGACAACTGCTCGACTGCTTCGACATCCTCAAGTCGCCCGATCTTCAGCAGTACTACGGCGGCACCTATTCCCAAGGTATGTGGGGAATCATCGAGGCCGTCGGCCAGGAGGTGGACGGAAAAACGCCCGACGTCGACCGGATGCGGACGCTCGCAGTGCACGGGCGCCGCATCATCAAGTGGCTGTCGGAGAACACGTCGAACGCTCCGAACCTCACGGATTCCGACGTCGCGACGCTTGTCAACTTCGTGCAGAACTGGCTCGCCGCCTTCCGCAGGCCGGAGCTCGATCCGCAGCCCGACTGGATGCAGGACGACGACGGAACAGATGGGACCGGCATCGACGCAGACAAGCTCGCCAAGTCGGCGATCAGCGACGCGATGAAGGATGCAACCGGCAACGGGAATGGAACGGCGTCGGCCGACGACTCGAAGAAGCCGGATGTGCTGGGGGTGGCGTAGGTGCAGCCGCAACAGCCGACAGCTGTGAACGGTCGGGCGACCAAGGAACAGAAGCTCGACTTCGTCCAGAAGACGCTCGACCACTTCCTTCGTGACAACACGACGTTCCTCGCAATGGAGCCGGTGAAGCAGCGCCAGCTCTATTCAGAGCTGCTGCACAACGGCTACGACGCACTCGAACAGGGTCGCCTCGCACCTGTGCGAGCACTCGGCGACGACGGCGGCGTCGGCAGTGTCGACAAGGCAGTCGGCATCAGAGACGCCGCCGGTGTCATGGGAAGTCTGGAGCAGTCTGTTGATTTTCCCAAGTTTGTGAAAGATCTCGTAACTGGGGTCTACGGGTCCATAGTCGCCAGCACAATCGAACAGATGCAGGCGTACGTCGAGTTCTTCAAGCAGTTGTCGAAGCCGCTCGGCGCAATCGCACGCGAGATCGACGACGTCGACGCGATGAGCGAGGTCACCGCGAACGATCCCGAGAAGTTCTCGATGACGACGAACGACAGCGGCCAGACGAATCTCGTCGACAACGATTCCGGCATGACGATGGACACGACGAACTCCGAAGTCCAAGAGGTCCTCATGCAGGCGAAGCTGTCGATGGCACGGGAACGGCGCCTGCTGCTTCGTGAAGCGTTGCTGATGGGCGTGTCGCGACTCGTCGTCGACAAAGGAACGATCAAGGCTGGCGTGCTCTTCGACATCCAGGCAACAGAGAAAGGACGTCAACGAGCACAATCGACCGACATCAACCGCAGCGACACGAACTTCGGCGGTGGCATTCCGATCTTCGGAGGCGGCCACCGCAGCCAGGACACGAAGATCACCGTGCAGACGCGGTCACTCGATACGACGTCGCAACTCCACGCGAATATGACGGGCCACGTCGAGGTGATCTTCAGGTCGGATGTTTTCAAACTAGACAACTTCGCGTCTATGTTTGCCGACAACGATCTCAAACAGGTGATTGCGCAGCGCAGTGGGCAACAGCAACAGCCGGGTGCACCCGGAACTCCGGGTGCACTGGCGCCGGGCCAGGCCGCGGCACCACCGGCTGCGGGAGTCGCAACAGCGCCGCCGGCCGGAGCGGTCGTGACACCGGCAGCGACACCGACCGGATAGGAGGCCGAGATGGCAACGACTGTTACCGTGCAGAGCCGCCGGTCGAACGGTTTCGTGCCGGATGTCGACGCCGGTGTATCCCCGTTCATCGCCCTTGCACCGACGCCCGCGCGTGCGTCATCGCTCGGAGACGACGTCGAATCGAAACTGACGGCGTTTGCGAACGGAAGCGGCAACGGCGCTTGGCCGCATCTCGCTCGTGCGGACGTCTCCGCGCGTCTCGTCGAGCTCGCCCACGACGCCACGAAGCTCGACCAGGCAGGGCTCAACGCCTGCGGCCCCGCTGCAGCGTTGTATCTGTTTGCCAAGCGCAGGCCCGACGAGTTCGTGGATTTCTGCATCGGTCTGTACCAGGACGGCCACGCGAACTTCGGGCATGTCGCCGTCACCGGAGACGGCCTGTTTGCCAAGGACCCGTCCACGATGGCGTGGCCCGGCAGCACGCCGAAGCTGCTCGACTGGATGATCCTGTCGTCGACACTGCGCTGCGAAGGTGCGACGGCGCTGACACGGTTCGGCGGCGAACCGTCGGATTCGTTGTCGGGAATCACGCTGCCGAGCGAGCTCGAACGCTGGCTGCGGGACGGAGTCCGTCACCAGTCCGTCTCGAACGAAGCGAACACGTTCTTTACCAAGGGGCTCGACCACTTGCGCCGGCTGGCGCCGACCGAAGGCGTCGACGTCGTCGTCTTGATCAACGTCGACGTCGTCCAGCGTTCGAGCGGAGAGCAGAGCGTGTTCAAGGCGATCGGCAACGCCGTGATGAACGAGTTCCCGAACCACTGGTTCGTGCTCGAGCGTCCGGTCGTCGACGACGGCACGACGATCACGGCGACTGCGTGGACCTGGGGTCGGAGCGGCTTCCCGTTCAGAGGGACGCGCGACAACTGGGACTCCGGCTACTACGGCGCGATCATCGCGACCGTCTGAGCGTGAGCGATGGCACTCGCATGGGTTCAGTATTCACCCGACAAACGACAGTTCGAGATCGACACGGGGTCGAATCACTACTACGACCTCTACCTCACGACTCGCCCGGAGCTCTTGCGACCCCGGTTTGCGCAGGAACGAACGCCCGACAACTTCTTCTCGACCCGCGACGCGAGCGGAAAGCTGTTGCAAAGCGACTCCGGCCGCGCTCTCTTTCCACTACCGGCCGAGCTCGCGAAGCGGTTCGGCGAGGGACGCGTGTACTTCATGGTCAAGACATTTCGCGACGCGAACGGCGACGGGCCGGCGGTGTCACCGGTCGGCCGCACAACGGGTTCGCCGACGGAGATGTCCGAGTTCGACGACGAGCTGGAGCCGACGCTCGAGCTCGAGACCGACGAAGAGTTCGACCCGGATGGAGGCGATTCGATGGACGTTGAAGCACAGGTACGCGACAGAGGCACCTCCGAGGCGAGCGTCTTCGGCTCAGCGGTCAACGGGGGCAGCCTGCGTGCGCTCTCGAAGCAGCTGAGCGCGCCCGGAATGCAGCGTCAACCGGGACGCGCGACGGGGCCAAATCGCCGGCGCGAACGGAAACCGGGCGTCTCTCTCGGTCTTGCGGTCGCCGCGCGGCGCGTGCAACGCGCTGTCGCCGCAGATCAACGGTTCGGAACTCCCCCGATCCACGCCGTGGAGCTCACGCTCGCGAATGCGCTCGACTGCTGTCCGTCGCAGGACGTTCCCGACGCAAGCGTCGCGCAGGTTCTGAACGGCACAATCACCGGACGCGCTCCGTACGGAAACGCGCAGACTCTCGCTCATCACGTCGCTGACGCACGCGTCCAGGCGCAATCGCTCGGCCGGCGACGCCTTGAACGAGCTCTCGACGCAGCCCAGCCGGACATCTTCTCGTCGCTGATTCCGGCACTCGCAAATGCCCTGCCGACCATCCTGCCGATGATCACGAGCCTGC
>JBKPJA010000206.1:0-5948 GCA_046730515.1 Actinomycetota bacterium
GACGAGCTCCTTGGTGGGCCACCGCGTCTCGGCGATGCGCCGACGCAGGTCTTCGATCTTCTCCTCGGGAATCTCGACCTCGAACGGCCGGATCTCGGTGGTGGTCTCGACGGTCGTGCTCATGGCGGCCTCCTTCAGCGCAGCGTCCTGAACGCGGCGCGTAGCTCGTTCGTGAAGATCTCCGGCTCCTGCCAGGCCGCGAAGTGGTTGCCTTCGTCGACCTCGTTGAAGTAGATGAGCTCGGGATACGCCTGCTCCGTCCAGCTCCTCGGCGCTTGGTAGAGCTCGTCCTCGAGCTGCTCCTCGGAAACCTCGACCGTGAATGGGCGGATTTCAACCACCGACTCGACGGTGCCGCTCATGTCGCCTCCCCCGTGTTCGCCCTGTCGGATGGCGACCCCAACGATGCCACAGTCGAACCCGCGTGTCTCTACGACAAACGGCCAACCGTCGTAGTGCCAGCCGGAGTCTTGTCGTGACACTTGCACGCAACAGAGAAGGCAACATGTAGCGTCGTAACGTGCTCGCGAAGCTAATGATCGAGCCGGGTTCGGCCCACCGGTTGAGCACTCGCAGGAGGGACTCTCATCGCGGTAAGGCAGAGTCTTGGCCAAGGAGCCGACGGCGAACGAGCTAGCACACGACTATCTCCGCCGCGTGCACATCGCCTGCCGGCAACGCGGTGAGATCGGGATCTTCAACCGTTCGCACTACGAAGATGTCGCCACCGCACACGTCCGCGGGCTCGTGCCGAAGGACGTGTGGAAGCAAAGACCCCCATCACATTCGGAAGTTGGAGCGGCTGCTCGCCGACGAAGGGACGACGATCGTGAAGGTGTTCCTCCACCTCTCGCGCAACGAGCAGCGGGAACGCCTCCGGGACCGATTTGCCAACCCCTAGAAGACCTGGCAGCTCCGTCAGTCCGATCTCGACGACCGCGCGCGTTGGGACGACTTCATGCGCGCTTACGAAGATGTCCCCGAGGCGACCTCCACGGAGCGGGCTCCGTGGTACGTGGTGAAGGCGGATCACAACTGGGTTCGCAACGTGATCGTCGCGCGTCTGCTCGTGGACGCCCTCCGCAGCATCAACCCGCAGCTTCCTGCGCGGCAACCAGGTCTATCAGAGCTCGCAGTGCAGTGACCCTCGATCGCGCGGGCGAACGACCCTGAGCCTCTACGGCCTGCAACCAGTCGAGCGCCTGGTCGATCGGCTTGCCCACGGCCACGACCACCACTGCCAGCGTTGGCGGCTGCACGTGCCACGCGACGACGAGCCGTTCCGCGCCATCCGGCCGCTGCTCTTCGCGCTCGGGCCGCCGACGTTTGGTTTGGCATTTGCCATCAGCGTCCTGACGACGTACGGCCCCGTCGTGTTGATTCGGCTGACGGACTCGCCTTCGCAGGTCGGCGCGCTCATCGGCGCCGAGGGCGCATTCGCGCTCGTGGTCCCGGTCCTTTCGGGCTCGTTCTCGGACCGGCTGCACGGACCGCCGGCCGTGCGCCGGTTCCCGTTCATCGTCGCCGGGATACCGCTCATCGTCGTAGGGCTCGTGCTGTTGCCCGTCACGAGCTCGATCGCGGTCGCCGCAGTCGCGGTGCTCGTGTTCTTCGTCGGCTACTACCTCTACTACCCACCCTACCGCGCTCTCTACGCCGACCTCCTGCCGCGTCGCGCGTATGCGCGCGCCCAGTCGTCGCAAGCGATTCAGCGTGGCGTCGGGCTCGGCGCCGCGCTGCTCTCGGGTGGACTGCTGCTCTCGGTCTGGCTGCCGCTCCCCTTTGTCATCGCCGCTCTGGCGGTCGTCGTGACGACGCTGACGCTCGTGCCGGTCTTCCGGCTGGAGAGCGAGCCGTCGAACCGGCTGCTGCCGTACCAGCCGATCGCGGTACCCGGGCTTCTGCGTCGCATTCCGAGCATGCGGACCTTCGCGATTGCGAATTCGTGCTGGGAATTCAGCTTCGCGGGCCTGAAGAGCTTCATCGTCCTCTACGTGGTGCGTGGCCTCGGCCGCTCGCCTTCACTAGCGTCCGCGTTGATCGCGGTTGTCGCCGTGGCCTACATCGTGGGCGCGCCGATCGCCGGCCGCCTCGCCGACAAGCACGGAATCGTGAACGTCCTACGGGTCTCGGCGACGATCTACGGAATTGGGCTCATCAGCGGCGTCTTCTTCCATACGCTGACGCCGCTGTTGATCGGCCTGCCTTTCGTGGCGCTCGCGGGCGCGATCTTGTTGACGCTGCCGCAGGCCCTCGCGTTCACGCTCACCCCGCCCGGAACCGAGGGTGCCGCCGCGGGTCTTCTCGACCTTTCGCGCGGTCTCGGTGTGGTGCTCGGGCCGGTCGTCGTCGGCGTGGCGATCGAGCTATTCCGCGATGTACTCCCGTCGACGCACGGATACGCCGTCATGTGGCCGGTGATCGGGATTCCGGTGCTCGCTTCGGTCTTCCTGCTTCGCAGGCTCGGACCCGAGGAAGAGTTGCTCGTCGCCTCCGAGGCGAGTGCATGAGTAGCGCCGGCGCACCGCGCCGCGGTGCCGTCGGCAGGCTTGCAGGCGCCGGGAGAGGCGCCCTCGAGTACGCGCTGGGCGGCGCCGAGCGGACTCGCGTCGTCGTCCTGCTCGCGAGCGTGCTCGCGCTCAGTAGCGCCGATGCGTCGACCGTCGGCGCGTCGGCGACGAACCTTCGGGCCGCGCTGCACATCTCGAACACAGACGTGGGACTGCTCGTCACGGTGTCGTCCCTCGTCGCTGCGCTGGCCAGCGTTCCGTTCGGCGTGCTCGCGGACCGTGTCCGCCGAACTCGGACGCTCGGGTTCGTGATCGTGCTGTGGGGCGCGGCAATGATCTGGAGCGCGACGGTTCCGACCTTCGGGAAGCTGATTCTCGCCCGGCTCGGACTCGGCTTCGTGACGGCGATCGCCGGGCCGTTCGTCGCATCGCTGATCGGCGACTATTTCCCCGCGTCCGAACGAGGCCGGATCTACGGCTTCGTGCTCGCGGGTGAGCTCGTCGGCGCGGGAGTCGGGTTCGCCGTTACCGGCAACATCGCCGCGGCGTCGTGGCGAGCCGCGTTCGTCGTCCTCGCGCTGCCCGCCTTCGTGCTCGCCTGGTTCGTGGCGCGCCTTCCCGAGCCGACCCGCGGCGGATCGGACGCGCTCCTCGCACCGGGGCAGGTCGCGGAGCCGGACCATGCGGAGGCCGGAACGGCCGCCCAGCGGCTCGCGCACGGCCGTGGGATCGTTCCCGACCCGGAGCTGGTGCTCACGACAGACCCGCGGCGAATGGACATCGTCCAGGCCACGGAGTACATCCTGCGCGTCCGCACGAATGTGGTGCTCATCCTCGCCAGCGCGTCCGGATACTTCTTCCTCGCGGGGGTGCAGACGTTCGGGATCGAGTTCAGCACCCACCAGTACGGAATCGACCAGGCGCTCGCGAATTTGCTCTTGCTGCTCGTAGGCGGCGGCGCAATCGTGGGTGTGCTCGCCGGCGGCAATCTCGGCGACGCGCTCTTACGACGCGGCTACCTCAACGGCCGAGTGCTCGTCGCGGCAGTCTCGGCCGCCGCCTGTGTGGTCTTGTTCATCCCGGCGCTCTTTGCCCACAGCGCGCTGACGGCTGTTCCGTATCTCGCCGTTGCCGCACTCGCCCTCTCGGCGCAGAACCCACCGCTGGACGCGGCTCGTCTGGACATCATGCCGCCGCTCCTTTGGGGCCGCGCCGAGGGGGTTCGAACGGCGCTCCGCACGGGCGCCCAGGCGCTCGCACCCGTCCTCTTCGGCGCGGTCTCGGACTACATCTTCGGCGGCGGGCACAACGGATTGAAGTGGACGTTCGTCCTCATGCTGCTCCCTCTCGGCGGCAGCGCCTACTTCCTCTTCAGCGGACTGCGCACGTATCCGCGTGACGTCGCCACCGCCGCTGCGAGCACTCGAGCGACGACACTCGCGCGCGAGTAACAGAACAAGGCTCAGGAACGAAGGGATCGATACAGATAGACGGCGGCCAGCGTCCGCCACGGGCGGAAGCGGTCGCCGACCGCATCGACGTCCGCGACCGATGCCGGCGCTGCGAGTCCCCAGACCCGCTCGACGGCGCGGCGAAGCGCGAGATCCGCGGCGGGCCAGACGTCGGGACGGCGCAGCGCGAGCATCAGGACGCCGTCGGCGGTGAACCGGCCGACGCCCTTGACCTGAACAAGCTTCGCACGGGCGGCGTCGTCATCCAGCGTGCGTAGGCGGTCCAGGTCGAGCCGGCCGTCGACCAGCCGCCCGGCCAAGTCGTGCAGGTACATCGCCTTCGCGCGGGAGAGGCCGATCCCGCGCAACGTCTCGGTGTCGGTGGCAAGGAGCTCCGCCGGAGCCGGCAGTCGCCCGCCGTGCAACGCCTCGAGCCGTCGGAGGATCGAGGCTGCGGCAGCCTGAGAGAGCTGCTGTCCGATCACTTGCAGCACGAGCGCACCCCAGAGGTCGCTCGGCCAGCCGTCGAACAGGACATCGGGATCGAGCTGCGGATCGGCGTCGACAAGCGTTGCCATGCGCGGGTCGGCGGCGCGCAAAGCCCGCCGCCCGTCGGCCCACCTGTCGGCGCTCACACGAGTCGCTCGGCCCGCTCGATCGCGGCCAGCATCGTCTCGAGGTCGTACGAATCGTTGTATCGCTCGCCGTTGATGTAGAAGGTCGGCGTCCCGTTGACGCCGCTGCGGACACCGCTCATGAAGTCCTCGCGCACGCGCGCGGCGTGGCCGTGCTCGGCGAGCTCGCGGGCGAACCTCTCGACGTCGAGACCGAGGTCTTCGGCGTAGGCGCGCAGGTCCTGGTCCTCGAGCTGCTGCTGATGTTCGTAGAGGTAGTCGTGCATGTCCCAGAATCGATCTTGCGCGGCCGCAGCCTCGGCGGCCTCGGCGGCGTGCTCGGCGTGCGGATGTGACGTCGTGATCGGAAAGTTGCGGAACACGAACCGCAGTCGGTCTCCCATCTGCTCCTGTACCTCTTTGACGATCGGATAGGCGGCGCCGCAGTAGGGACACTCGTAGTCGCCGTACTCCACGAGCGTCACGGGGGCGTCGGCGGAGCCCTGGATGTGGTCGCGCTCGTCGCTGACCGGCAGCGTCAGCGCGGCCGCCCATTCCGTGCGGCTCATCGGCTGCCCTCCTGCAGCTCCTCGAGCGCGCGCAGAATCCCATCGGCGCCCGGGTTGATCCCGACCGGAGAGACGTAGCTCCAGTGAACGATCCCGTCGGAGTCGATCACGTACAACGCCCGCTCGCTCGTTCCATCGCCGGACCGATAGACGCCGTACGCGCGTGACACCTCGCCCTTCGGCTCGAAGTCGGCCAAGAGCGGGAAGTGCAGGTTGCGATCCTTGGCGAAGGCGAGATGGCACCAGATCCCGTCGACCGAGATGCCGACGAGCTCTGCGTTGAATCGCTGGAACTCGGACAGGAGCTCCTGATAGAGCGCCAGCTGATCCGAGCACACCGGGCTCCAATCTTCCGGATAGAAGGCGAGGATCACGGGCCGGCCACGGAACTCGGTCAACGAGACCTTCTGATCCGGTGTGGACGGAAGCGCGAAGTCCGGCGCCGGCGTTCCCGGAGCCAGCACTGACGAATGCTGATTGGTCATCACTCTCTTAGTAGCTGAAGACGATGCCCCATCGCCGCCGCGCGTGTCCATGAGGCAGGCTGGCCTGTCGAGGTAGGGCTTACCGCACTTTTCAGGCGAACCACTCGTCCAGGGGCGGCGGGCTGCCGAGCAGCGAGAAGTCGCCTCGGTTGCGGATCGCTTCGGCGGCGGCTCTCATCGCCGTGACTGCAGTCCACGTGAGACTCCCGCCGACACTCACTCGCTGCGCCCCGGCCTCTGCGAGGTCGGTGAACGAGAGGTCGCGCACGGCAAGCACGTTGACCGGCTTCGTCACTGCGCTGCACACAGTGCGGATCTC
>JBKPJA010000207.1:0-4932 GCA_046730515.1 Actinomycetota bacterium
CGCGGCGGCGCCGCCGGCTACCTGCTGAAGAGCGAGCCGCCGGCTCGGATCGTCGACTTCCTGCGCGGGGCCGCCAACGGGGAGGCCGCCCTCTCGGGCGCAGTCGCCCGAAGGTTGCTCGAGCAGGTGCGTGAAGGCACTCGCGGTACAGGTGTGCCCGACGAGATCGCCTCGGTTCTCTCGGCACGAGAGCTCGAGGTGCTGTTGTTGCTCGACGAGCACCTGGGCACCGACGAGATTGCGAAGCGGCTCTTCATCTCCGAGCACACGGTCCGCTCGCACGTGAAGAGCCTCCTGCGCAAGCTCGGTGTCTCGTCGCGCCGCGAGGCGCTCGAGGCTTTGAATGTTGCCAGGAGGTAATCCCCCGGCGCGGGTGAGTCGATTCACAAAGGCAGGGTCATGTGCGCCGCGGTCCGCGAGTCGATAGTTAGCTCAGCGTAACTCTCTCTTCTCTACGGAACGAACTTCTCCGACGGCCGGCCTCTCAGCCGGCCGTCTTCGTGTCGGAGAAGCCTTCGAGCGCTGCTTCGACCAGGCGCGGCAAGGTGGCCAGGTTGTAGCCGCCCTCGAGGATCGCCGCGACGCGCGGCCCGAGCGCCGCGCATCGACGGGCAAGCTCTCGGAAGCCGGCCGCGGTCACGAGCATCTGCGCAAGCGGATCTTGTTCGTGCGCGTCGAAGCCGGCGGAGACGAGCACGACCTCGGGCTCGAAGCGCAGAACTGCGGGCTCCACTCGTGTCGAGAACGCATCAAAGTACTCCGCGTCTGTCGATCCCGCCGGCAACGGCACGTTGACAGTTCTCTCGTCCTGGTCGTCGGGACCGCCCGTTCCGGGATAGAACGGCCACTGGTGCAGCGACACGTAGAGCACGGACTCGTCGCTGCGAAAGATCGCTTCGGTTCCGTTGCCGTGGTGGACGTCGAAGTCCACGATCGCGATCCGATCGATACCGTCGGCCTGCAGACGTCGCGCCGCTACCGCGACGTTGTTGACGAAGCAGAAGCCCATCGCTTCGTCGGAGAGCGCGTGGTGTCCGGGAGGGCGCACGAGGGCGAAACCGCCGCGCCGGGCCGCCTCGATCGCCAGACCTGCGGCCAGCAACGCCGCTTCGTAGGTCGTTTCCGACGCGACCGTGTCGAGAGTGAGCAGCGCCGGGCGGTCGATTCCCGCCAGCCGCTCTAGGTACACGCGCGAGTGACATCGTTCGAGATCCGCGAGCTCCGCGGGCGGCGCGTCGCTCCACTCCGAAAGCGTGCGGACGAGGACCGCGATGCGGCCGCCGTTCTCGGGATGGTCGCCGGTTGGATGGAGGCGGGCGAGCGCCGGATCCGTCAGGACGTCGATCGGCGGACAGCCTCGGCGAGCGCGTCGAGTTCCTCGCTGCGCTGGGCGCGACCGACGAGGTAACAAAGAAGCGGAGCATTCGTCCGCTCGCCGCTCGTATGCGCGGCGATGCGTGCGAGATCGAGCAGCGTCTTCTCGTCGGTGCTGTTCAGCTGCAGTTGTTCCGGCTCGATCCCGGCTTCGTCGGCGAGTGCATCGCGCACACGCGTCAGCCACTCGTCCACGCGGGCATCCTATTTCGCGAGCGCGGCCACGCGATCTGCGAGCGCGTTCAATCCCAGCTCACGCACGTACGAGGACGCGTCTTGCCAGTTCGGCGTCTGGTCGTCGAGCGGCGGCAGCGGCGCCGATGCGTCGAGCGTCGCCATCCGTTTGTAGATGCGCAGCTCGTCCGCCTGAGCGGAGAAGCGTCCCGCGTCGAGCGCCGCTTCGAGCGTGCCGTACTCCTTCAGCACGTCGGCCGCAGTCTTCGGCCCCACGCCCTTCGCGCCGGGCAGTCGATCCGACGGATCGCCACGAAGCGCGATGAAGTCCGGCACCTGCGCAGGCTCGACCCCGTAACGCTCGCGCACCTCGTCCGGGCCGACGCGCGCGATCTCGCTGACTCCGCGCGTCGGCTGGAGGATCGTCGTCCTGTCGCTTGCGAGTTGAAACGAGTCGCGGTCCGACGTCGCCACAAGGCTCGAACCGCCGTGCTCTTCCTCGTAGCGCACCGCCGCCGCGAGAAAGTCGTCGGCTTCGTAGCCGGGAGCCTTCGCAGCTGCAAAGCCGAACGCGCCGACGAGATCGGGCAAGAGATCGAGCTGCTCGAGCAGCTCTTCGTCGAACTCACGTCCGGCCTGGTAGCCCGCGAAGAGCTCGTGACGATAGGTCGGGACGGTCAGCGTGTCCCAACCGACCAGCACCGCACGCGGCTGCTCGGCTTCGTACAGGCGCAACACCATGTTCGAGAAGCCAACGAGCGCATTTCCCGGTCGTCGCTCGGCGCGCCGGATCGACTTCGGCAGCGCGTGATACGCCCGGTGCGCAAACGAATCTCCGTCGATCACGAGGAGCGGACGATTCACAAGTTGTCACCGAGCCGTTCGATCTCGGTCATCAATTTCTCCGTCGCCTCACGCGGGTCCGCGCCGTCGATGTCGAGCGGCTTTCCGTAACGCACGCGTAACTGCTCGAGCCGCAATAGATGATCCGTGCCGGCAATCGCCGCGGGGACGAGTGGCACTCCTGCTTCTAGTGCAATGCGCGCCGCTCCGGAGTGTGAGCGTGGTTGATATTTCTTCACAAGCCCTTTCCGCTGGCGTGTCCCCTGCGGGAACATGGCCACGATGGCGCCGTCCCGCGTGAGTTGCACTGCCTTTTGGATTGCCTCGACGTCCCCTTCACCGCGCCGTACCGGAAAGCCGCCGCCCGCTGTGATGACCGTGCCAAGCGGCCACCAGTAGAGCTCCGATTTCGCCATGAAGCGGATGTACCTCTGCGGCCACAAGGGCATGGCCAACGGCCAAGGATCGAAGTTCGATGTGTGATTCGCGGCGAGGACGTAGCCCCCGTCAGGCGGCAGATTCTCCACACCCTCGGCGTGAAGCCGGAACACCCCGTAGATCACAGGCCAGCTGACGGCGCCGACAAGGCGGTAAAAGGGGCTTGGCCGCACGCGGCCAAGTATCCGTGACTGGCCATCTGGCGGCCGCTCGCTATGGTGTTTCAGATGAGTAAGACACTGGTGATCGCAGAAAAGCCGTCCGTCGGGCGCGATCTCGCGTCCGCACTCGACGGCGTCTTCCAGCGCCGCACGCTCGACGACATCAAGCCGAAGCGCACGCGGAAGAAGACCGCGGAGGAGGCCGTCGACGAAGCGACGACGAAGCCGAAGCGCACCTCGCGCGCGAAGGAAGAGCCGTACTTCCTCGAGTCAGACGACTACGTGATCACGTGGGCCGTCGGCCATCTCGTGCAGCTCGCCGAGCCCGAGGAGTACGACGAAAAGTGGAAGCGATGGCGGATGGCGGATCTTCCGATCGTGCCGCCGAACGGGTTCAAGCTCGTCCCCCGCGACGCGAAGTCGAAGAAGCAGCTCAAGCTCGTTGAGACGCTGCTCAAGCGGGAGGACGTCGATCGCGTGATCAACGCGTGCGACGCCGGGCGCGAGGGCGAGCTCATCTTCGCCTACCTCTACGAATCGGTTTTCGGCGAGTCGCCCAGCGCAGGCGGTCCGAAGCCGGTTGACCGCTTGTGGATCTCCTCGATGACGAAGCAGGCGATCCGTGAAGGCTTCGAGAGGCTGCGGCCGGGCAGCCAGATGCGGTCGCTCGAGGCGGCGGCACGCTCGCGCAGCGAAGCCGACTGGCTCGTCGGAATGAACGCGACCCGCGCCGCCACGATCCGCGGCCGCGCGTGGGTTGGCGGCGTCGTCTCGCTCGGACGCGTGCAGACGCCGACACTCGCGATGATCGTCAAGCGCGAGCGTGAGATCCAGGCGTTCGTTCCTGAGCCCTACCGCCTCGTGCACGCGACGTTCGATCCGCGTTACGCGGGACTTTGGTTCGAAGGCGACGAGACGCGCATCTTCGGCGATCTCGCGCGTGCGGAACGGATCGTCGAGAAGGTCACCGGCAAGGACGGCACCCTCGAGTCCGTCGAGCGGAAGGAACAGTCGGAGCGTGCTCCGCTGCTCTACGACTTGACCGCCTTGCAGCGTGACGCAAACAGACGCTACGGATTCTCTGCGCGCCGCACCCTGCAGGCCGCGCAGTCGCTGTATGAAGGCAAGAAGGCGATCACCTACCCACGCACCTCGTCGCGTTACCTGTCGGGCGACATGGTTCCGCAGCTGAAGCCGACGGCGCAGACACTTGCACCGATCGACGAGTATCGCGCCGCGGCGGAGTACGTTCTCGCGCTCGACCAGCTTCCCCTTGGACGTGTCGTCAACGACGCCAAGGTCGACGACCATCACGCGATCATTCCCACGGACATCGACCACGACCTCGAGGACTTCACGCCCGACGAGAAGCGCGTCTTCGATTTGATCGCGCGCCGCTTCCTCGCTGTCTTCCATCCGCCCGCGCGGTACGCGCGCACGACGGTGATCACGCTCATCGAGGAAGAGCGGTTCCGCACACGCGGCAAGGTCACGCTTGAGGCTGGGTGGCGCAGTGTCTACGGCGTCGAGGCCGACGCGGAGAAGCAGTCGGAGGACGAGGAAGGCGAAGGCGGGGAGATTCCGGCGCTGGAGAAGGGCCAGACGGTGCGCTGCGTCACCGCCGAGTTCGAGGACAAGATGACGAAGCCGCCGCCCCGTTACTCCGAGGCGACGTTGCTGTCGGCAATGGAGACCGCGGGCAAGCTCGTCGACGACGAGGAGCTGCGCGAGGCGATGAAGGAGTCCGGTCTCGGCACCCCGGCCACGCGGGCCGAGACGATCGAGACGCTGATCCGTCGCGAGTACATCGAGCGGGTCGGCAAGGACCTCCAGGCGACGCCGAAGGGCATCCAGGTGATCACGATGCTCGAGGAGCACAAGCTCACCTCCCCGGAGATGACCGGTGAGTGGGAGCACCGGCTCTCCGAGATCGAGCACGGCG
>JBKPJA010000208.1:0-3902 GCA_046730515.1 Actinomycetota bacterium
TACGCGCCCCGCACGAGCTCGTGCAGCTCGTCCACCGAGATCTCCTCTTCGGCGGCGATAGCGACGATCTGTTGCGCGAGCACGTCGAGCGGGTTGCGCGGGATCACCGTCTCCTCGATCAATCCCTTCTGCATCCGTTCCGCGACGACCGCCGACTCCAGCAGGTCGGCGCGGAACTTCGGGAAGATGCGGCCCTTCGAGACCGCGCCGAGCTCGTGGCCGGCGCGACCGATGCGCTGCAATCCGCGCGCGACCGACTTCGGCGACTCGACCTGGATGACGAGGTCGACTGCCCCCATGTCGATGCCGAGCTCGAGCGAGGACGTCGCCACTAGACACGGGATCTCGCCGGCTTTCAGCAGCTCCTCGATCTCGACACGTTGCTCGCGTGCGAGCGAACCGTGATGCGCGCGCGCGATCTCGCGCGGCGTCGCTTGCGATGCCGCTCCAGAGGCCGTGCCGGCTTCGCCGGCGCGGCCGGCGGACGAAGCGAGCTCGTTCAGCCGCAGTGCCAGCCGTTCGGCAAGCCGACGGTTATTGACGAACAGGATTGTCGAGCGGTGCGCTTCGACAAGCCGCAGGAGCTCGGGGTAGATGGACGGCCAGATCGATTGCTGCGGCCCTTCAGACCCTGTCCCGAGCAAATCGCTCGGCTTCGAATCGGTGCCGGGCTCCCGCATGTCCTCGAGCGGAACGACGACCTTCAGATCGAGCTGCTTCGCGATCCCCGCGTCGACGAGCTCGATCGGCCGTGCACCCGAGACGAAGCGCCCGATCTCCTCGAGCGGCCGCTGTGTCGCCGACAAGCCGATCCGCTGGAACGGCTTCTCCACCAACCGTTCGAGCCGCTCGACGGACAGGGCAAGATGCGCGCCGCGCTTCGTGCCCGCGACCGCGTGTACCTCGTCGAGGATGAGCGTCTCGACGTCCTTCATGTTCTCGCGCGCGCGCGACGTCAGTAGGAGATACAGCGACTCCGGCGTCGTGATCAGGATGTCGGGCGGATTGCGCAGCATCGCGGCGCGCTCCTTCTGCGAGGTGTCGCCGGTCCGCACACCGACGCGTAGCTGGGACTGCAATCCCGCGAGCGGCCCACGCAGGTTGCGCTCGATGTCGTAGTTCAGCGCCTTGAGCGGCGACACGTAGATCAGCCGCAGGCCGCGCCCCGGCTCCCTGTTGAGCCGGTCAATCCCGTAGAGGAACGCGGCGAGCGTCTTCCCGGAACCGGTCGGCGCCTGGATCAGCGTGTGGCGTCCGCTCGCAATCGCCGGCCAACCGAGCTGCTGGGCGGGCGTCGGTTCCCGGAACGCCTGTTCGAACCACCCCCGGGTTTCGGGGCTGAACGCCTCGAGGACCTCCATTCCAGGAGCGTACCGACCTCGACCCGAGAAACCCCCTGTTCGGCCCGTGGTTTCCAAGCCGCTCCAGTCCTACGGTTGATCGGTATGGAGGCGGGGCCCTCCGGGGGGAGGCGCGTGGTCGTGCAGTGGGCCGTTCTCGCGGCGATCTTCGCCGGCGCGTGGGCGTTCGGCCACTTCGCCGACGACCCCGCACTGCACCGCGCGGCTGCTGCTCATCACCCTTCCGCGACTCACCGCCCGGCGCCCACATCGCGCACGCGACCGGCGACGCCCGAGGGCCATGGCCGCCCCCGGAGGACACCTGCACGCAGAACTCCGAGCGCGACCGTTCGAGCCCGGGCGACTCCGGTGAGGCACCGGCTTCGCCTCCGTCCGACGATCGGTCGCCGAAGCGGGCGGACGCGTGACAGGCGCACAGCCGCGGATGCGCCGCCCGATACACGGGTGATGCGGCCGGTGGTCGATCCGGTCCCGCCGGAGCCACTCTCGATCGCCGACCCAACATTCACCGCCGACTCCTCGGCGGTGCACGTGACCTGGCAGACGAACGTCGCCTCAATCGCGGAGGCGGCCGAGGGCCTCGGTGCGGAGCCCACGGTCTGGCTCGCCCCGGACCCGAGCTCCGTCCCGGCCGACCAGCACGAAACCGACTTCACCGGGCTCGACCCGGCGACGACGTATCACCTCTGGCTCCGGGCAACGGACGAGTGGAGCCGCACGACGACCCTGGAAGTCACCGCAACGACCGCCGCGCTCGACGGGCCGACGCCTGCGAGCGTCAACGGATCGGCGATCTTCGTCGCCGGCCGGCCGTTCTTCCCGATCGCCGTGTGGGACGAGTGCACGAACTTCGTTCCCGCCCGCATCGCGGTCGGGATCAACCTGTTCATGAGTGAAGGCTGCGGTCGCGAGACGAAGCTCGCTGCGTTGTTGCACGGCCGTGCGTACGCCGTCGTTGACGGGCAAGGCGACCCAGCGGAGAAGCCCGGGGTGATCGGCTGGTACTACGAGGACGAGCTCGACGGACAGCAATCCGCGCCGCTGACGGTTTCCGATATCGGCCGGATGAAGATCTCGCCGCCTGCCGGGATGCTCAGCTTCCTCACGCTTACGAATCACTTCTACAGCGGTGCTGCGCCGCTCTGGTTCGGCCGCTCGCTGTATCCGGCTTTCACCGCGTTGGCGAATGTCGTCGGCTTCGACCTCTACCCGCTGCAGAACTGGTGTCGCAACGACAAGCTCGGCGAGGTCTACGACGCTCAGCACGAGCTCGTCGCGCTTGCGCAGGGCAAGCCGACGTTCCAGTGGATCGAGGTCCGGCAGATGGATTGCAGCTCTGCGCTCGCGCCGACACCGCAGACGGTCACCGCAGAAACGTGGCTCGCGATCGCCGGCGGCGCGACCGGCATCGGTTACTTCCCACACGACTGGCCGACTGCGATCGGAACTGAGATCCGGTCGATCGACGAGCAGATCGGGGAACTGAAGCCGGCTCTCCTCGCAGCGCCCGGCTCCTCCGACGCCGCCGCTCCACTCAAGGTGGGTGTCCGAGCTCTCAACGGCGCGCTCTACGCCATCGCCGTCAACCCGACGCTGAGCGAGGTCGACAACGGAACGATCCACGTCGACGGCTCGGGAACACGGACCTTCGACGTGCTCGACGAGGGCCGAACGGTCGACGCATCTGACGACGTCATCACGGACACCTTCGCGCCGCTCGCCGTCCACATCTACGTGAGTGCGCCGGATTCTTGGACGCCTGGCTACTTGCCGCCGTAGACGAAGTACAGCGTCATTCCGACCGCCATCAGCATCACGAAGATCACGCTCACGAACAGCGTCACGCCGGTGAGCGCGATCAGCGGCGTGCGCGCGCTCCGGCCGCGGTCGGCCTCGCGCTCGAGCGCCTTCGCTGTCTCGACGGGATGCTCCACGGCGTGGACGACGTCCTTCGCCTTTTCGACCGGATGCACCATGAGGGGTCCATACCCCGGCTCGTGATTGGCTACGCACGTGAGGTACGACGTTGTGGTCGCGGGAGGCGGGACGGCTGGCTGCGCCCTGGCGGCGCGGCTTAGCGAGGATCCAAAGCGGCGCGTCTGCCTCGTCGAGGCCGGCCCTGACTACGGGCATTACTCCGAAGGCCGCTGGCCCGCGGACATCCTCGATGGACGCTGGCTCGCGCTCGACTCCCACTGCTGGGAGCGAGACGACGAGGACGACCGCTCACAGCTACGTGCGCGGATCCTCGGCGGCTGCTCCGCGCACAACGCCTGCGTGATCCTGCGGGGCGCCGCGGCGGACTACGACGAATGGGGTCCCGGCTGGACCGCGGCCGAGCTCGCTCCGTACCTCGACCACGCCGAGCAGCAGCTCGCAACGCGTCGCCTCGACGACGAGGAGCTCTCTCCATTCCACCGCGCGTTCGCGGAGTCGGCAGGCGCGGACACGATCGTCCACCCCGTGAACATGACGCGCGAGGGCGTGCGCTGGCATGCAGGCTTTGCGTACATCGATCCCGCCCGGTCACGCGAGAACCTG
>JBKPJA010000209.1:0-1981 GCA_046730515.1 Actinomycetota bacterium
CGACCGGCAGGCGGGCTTCTTCCGGCTCGGGCCCTTCGGCATCAACCATCCGACCGCTCGCGCGTACGAGCCAGGGACAAACGTGCTCGAGACGACCTGGAAAACGCCGTCGGGTTGGATCGTCATTCGCGACGCGCTCACCATCGGGCCCCGCGATCACGAGGACCGGATCACTCCGCACACTCGTCCTCCGGCGGACGACGACGGCGACCACATGCTCGTGCGAACCATCGCGTGCATCGACGGTGAAGTCGACATCGAGCTGATCTGCGAGCCCGCGCTTGACTATGGCCGCACCCCCGCAGAGTGGACGGTCGTGGACGAAAACCGCCACGCCGCCGACGCGACCGGAGGCACCCAGAGGGTTCGCCTCGTCTCGGATCTCGCACTTGGAATCGAGGGCAACCGTGTGCGGGCGCGGCACGTCCTGATGCGCGGTGACAAGGCGTTCTGCGCGCTCACGTGGGCGGAGGAGATGGCGGCGCCGCAAACTGCCGGCGAGGCCGAAGCGAAGATCGCTACGACGATGCGCTTTTGGCGCGACTGGCTCGACCGCGCACGCATCCCGGACCACCGCTTTTGCGAGCCGATCATGCGCTCGGCACTTGCAATCAAAGGCCTCACCTACATGCCGACCGGTGCGACCGTCGCCGCGCTCACGACCTCGCTGCCCGAAACCCCTGGTGGCGAACGGAACTGGGATTACCGCTACACCTGGATGCGCGACACGACGTTCACGCTGCAGGCGCTGCACTGGCTCAACCTCGACGGGGAAGCGGACGAGTTCATGCAATTCGTCGCCGACGTCGAGCCGACCGAAGACGGATCGCTACAAATCATGTACGGCGTCGACGGCAGGCGCGAGCTGACCGAATCGACGCTCGACCATCTGTCCGGCTATGCAAGCGCGCGACCTGTCCGAATCGGCAACGGCGCCTTCAGCCAGCACCAGAACGACGTCTTCGGTGCCGTCCTCGACTCGATCCTGCTCCACACCCGCCGCGGCGAACGATTGCCCTTGCGACTCTGGCCGATCGTCCAGAGCCAGGCGGAATGTGCGACGACCGTCTGGCGCGATCCCGACCAGGGGATCTGGGAGGCGCGCGGCAAGCCACAGCACTACGTCTCCTCGAAGCTCATGTGCTGGGTGGCGCTCGACCGTGCCGCGCAGCTCGCCGCGATCCGCGGCGACCCCGAGCTAAGTGACAAGTGGCGGTCGACGGCAGACGAGATCCGCAGCGACATTCTCGGGCAGGGCGTCTCGGCGCACGGCGTCCTGCGCCAGCACTACGCGACCGACGCGCTCGACGCCTCGGTCCTGCTCGCCGCGATCTTCGGCTTCCTCCCGGACAACGACGAGCGCCTTCGCGCGACGGTGACGGCGATCGCGAACGACCTGACGGAGAACGGATTCGTCCTCCGCTACCGCACAGACGAGACCGACGACGGCCTCTCGGGCAAGGAAGGGACGTTCCTGATCTGCTCGTTCTGGCTCGTGTCCGCACTCGCGATCATCGGCGAGCTCCAACAGGCCCGCGATCTGATGGAGCGCCTGCTCCGGGTCGCCTCGCCGCTCGGCCTCTACGCCGAGGAGTTCGACGCTGGGACCGGCCGCCACCTCGGCAACTTCCCGCAGGCCTTCTCCCACCTCGCACTGATAGAGGCGGCGGCACGGATCATCGTTCCCGAGCTGATGTCCGAGTACTAAGGACGACCAGCAGGTACGAGCGCGGTAACACGGATACGCCCGACGGGGGAGTCGGAGGGATCGCGGCGGTGCTCGGGAATCAAGTGCTCGATAGCAAGTGGCAAGCCTTGCGACACCTCTGTTGGGGCTCGTCTTCGTCGCCGGCTCCGTCGCGACGTGGGTCGCGGGAACCGCGCTGTCGAAAACGACCGATGCACTCGATGCGCGGCTCGGCCTCGGTCAGGAGCTCGGCGGCATCCTTTTGCTCGCGATCGCGGGCAGCTTGCCGGAGCT
>JBKPJA010000210.1:0-9296 GCA_046730515.1 Actinomycetota bacterium
AACTGCGGCGGAGGCGCCGGCGTTTCGACTCCGTACGCGAGCGCGGTCGCCGCCTCCGAGAGCGACGCGAGCTCCGTCCGGCAGCGGTCGCAGCGCGCCAGGTGCGCTTCGTACTCCCGCCGTTCATCGGGGTCGAGCGCATCGAGCGCGTACGCGGCGGTCAGGTCGTGGAGGGCTTCGGTTCCCATGTCCTCTCTCCGTCCTGCGGTTCCGCGAGCAGATCGCGGAGCCGCGCAAGACCGCTGAACATCCTGCTCTTGATCGTACCGACGGGTTGGCCGAGTCTCTCCGCGAGCTCGGATTGCGAGAAGCCGCCGTAGTACGCGAGCTCGAGCGCTTCTCGCTGTTGATCCGGAAGCTGTCGCAGCGCGGCCTGCACGCGTTCGCGTTCGTAGCGCAGCCACACCGCCTCGTCGGCTGCGCCCTCGCCGGCGCGCTCGCCAGCAACCTCGATCGGCTCCGCGCGACGGCGCTGTTCGCGGCGGACGAGGTCGACTGCGCGCCGATGGACGAGGGTCAGAAGCCACGTGGAAGCTCGAGCGCGTTCCGGCATGAACGTGTCCGCGGTCCGCCATGCGATCAGAAAGGCTTCTTGTACAGCGTCCTCCGCAAGCGATCGGTCTCGCAGCACGCGGAGCGCGAGACCGTATGCCGTGCGTCCGAAACGGTCGTAGAGCTCGGTAAGCGCGAGCTCGTCGGACCGCGCGACGAGCGCGACCACCGCTTCGTCCGAGAGGTGGGCGAACGCGCGAGCCATCGCGGAGACAGTCTGGCCCATTGCCCCTGATTCGCCTAGCAGGGACTCTCGGTTCGGTCGAACCGGACCGCCCTCGCGTGCGAATCAGCGTCGACACGACGCAAGAAAGGAGCAACAAGACGATGCGCAAAGTCGCTTTCGTTTTCCTGGCGGTCGCAGCCGCAGCGGCCCTCGTCGCGACCCTCGTCGCGCGTGGGTCGGGCCCGTCGGCGGCTAACGCGTCCAGCCATCGTGAGGCGCCGCTGATCTCGGAGGATCCATCCGCGGACAACACCGACCTGTACGCGTTTCGCAGTCCGAACAAGCCGGACACCGTCACGATCCTCTCCGACTGGATCCCCGGTGAGGATCCCGCCGCAGGGCCCAACTGGTACACGTTCTCGCCGTCCGCGCGGTACGACATCTACGCGGATACGAACGGCGACGGGAAGCCGGACATCACGTGGTACTTCCGCTTCCACAACCAAGCACCGGTTGCGTTCCTGCAGAACACGCAACAGTCCTACACAGTTACCAAGGTCGTGGACGGCAAGTCGTCGGTCGTCGGCAGTGGTCTGTTGACGCCGCCCGACAACATCGGCCCACGGTCGACGCCGAACTACCATCAGCTCGCAACCGCTGGAATCCATCAGCTGAGCGACAGCACTACGGTCTTTGCCGGACAGCGCGAAGATCCGTTCTTCGGCGACATCGGCGCCATCTTCGACCTGGTTGCGATTCGCGAAGGGACCGGGGCCAACGGCGGCGGCAAGGACTTCTTCGCCGGCTACGGCGTCCATGCGATCGGATTGCAGGTACCCGTCTCGATGCTCGACAACGGCACGAATCACGTCGTGGGGATCTGGGCGGCGACCGACCGACAGAAGATCGCAGTCGATCCGCCGAAGGCGAAGAAGAAGCGGACAAAGACCGAGGAGTGGACGCAGGTCTCCCGGCTCGGCAATCCGCTGATCAACGAGGTCCTGATTCCGACGCAGCTCAAGGATCATTGGAACTCGACGACACCCGCCAAGGACAAGCAGTTCCTGCAGTACTACGAGAATCCGATTCTCGCGCACCTGCTGAACCAGCTCTATCCGCAGTTCGGGCCGTTCCAAGAGACGAATCGACAGGACCTCGTGTCGGTGCTGCTCACCGGGCTCAAGAGCCCGAACCTCAACTACACGGGTCCGACGCTTGCGGACGAGCTTCGCTTGAACCTGTCGATCGCGCCGACGGCGCCGGTCGGCCAAGGCAAGCGACTCGGTGTGCTCGGCGGCGACCTTGCGGGTTGGCCGAACGGACGCAGGCTCGAGGACGACGTGATCGACATCGCCGAGCGTGCGGTCGGCGGTGCGCTGATCGGACACAGCCTGCCGCTCGGCGACGGCGTGGACGCTACCGCTGTGCCGTTCCAATCGTCGTTCCCGTACGAGGCGGATCCGTTCAGCGGGTTCGACAACACGAAGGGCCTGCAGAAGCCGTGACCTCCCGGCGGCTGCTCATCGGAGCGACGGCGGCGGTGCTCGCCGCCGTCGCTCTCCTCTTCGGCGGCGCGTTCCGAAGCTCGGGCTCGCGCGCCGCGACACCCGCGGTGGACGCCGACCGTCTCGCGGCCGGTTTCGCGGCGAACACCCCCGCGCTCATCCTGCAGCTGCAGGACGCGCTGCGCTCGCAACCCAAGAACGCGCACGGCCTTGACCTGCTCGGGCTCGCGTACCAGCAGCGCGCCCGGGAGACGGGCGATCCGACGTACTACGCGAAGTCGGACGGAGTCCTGCGCCGGGCACTCACGCTCGCTCCACACGACCTGTTGGCGATGAGCGGCCTCGGCTCGCTCGAGCTCTCGCGTCACCGCTTCCGCGACGCGCTCAGGTTTGGGCACCGTGCTCGCGCGATCTCGCCGACGACGGCTCGCAACTACGGCGTCATCGGCGACGCCCTCGTCGAGCTAGGTCACTACAAGCAGGCGTTCGCGGCGTTCGACGAGATGACTCGAATCAAGCCGAGCCTGGACTCCTATGCGCGCATCTCGTATGCCCGAGAGCTACGGGGCGGCTTCACCGCCGCCGTCTCGGCGATGAAGCTCGCGCTGTCCTCCGCGATCGGAGAGCCGGAGGCGACCGCGTGGACGCATGTGCAGCTCGGAAAGCTTTACTGGACGCACGGAATGATTGCTGCAGCTGCGCGTGAGGATCGGGCGGCGCTCGTTGCTTTTCGCGGTTATCCAAGTGCGCTCGACGCGTTTGCGCTCGCGCAGGCTGCGCGCGGGCGACTCGCCGCCGCGATCGCCCTTGCGCGCCGTGCCGTCGATGCGATTCCGCTTCCGCAGTACGTCACCGACCTGGGCGATCTGCTCCGCGTCGCGGGGCGGGAACGCGCCGCACGGAAACAGTACGCCTTGATCGGAGTCATCCGTCGTCTGCTCGCAGCGAACGGCGTCAAGACGGATCTGGAGACGGCGCTCTTCGACGTCGACCACGGCATCGACCTGAGCGGCACGCTCGCCCTTGCCCGGCGCGCGGAAGCGGAACGCCCTTCGACCGACGGCGACGACGTCCTCGCCTGGTCGCTCGCGCGTGTCGGCCGCTGTCGTGAAGCGCTGGACTGGTCGCAAGCTGCGCTGCGCCTGGGGACGCAGGATGCGTTGAAGTTCTTCCACCGCGGAGCGATCGAGCGGTGTCTCGGCCACCAAAAGGCTGCTCGGGCATGGCTTCGACGCGCACTCGCGCTGAACCCACACTTCTCCTTGCTCTGGGCGCCGGTCGCCCGCCGGTGGTTGCGATGAGGCGGCTGCTCGTCGCCCTTGTTCTCCTCGCCGCACTCGCTGCGCCCGTCTCGGCGTCTGCCCATCCGCTCGGCAACTTCACCATCAACCGCTTCAGCCGGCTCGAGCCTGCAGGCGATCGGCTCTACGTGCTGTACGTGCTCGACCTTGCAGAGATCCCCACGTTTCAGGCGGGGACGATCGATCCGCGCGCGTACGCACAACGGATCGCGCGCGGCCTCCGCCTGACCGTCGACGGCCGGCTGTCGAAGCTCGTACAGCGGGCGACCGCGCTCGCGCACCCGGTCGGTGCGGGCGGATTGCACACAACTCGGCTCGAGATCCTGCTGCGCGGGCCGCGACTGACACACGCGACTGCGATCGCGTACCGCGACACGAACTATTCGGACCGGATCGGCTGGAAGGAGATCGTCGTCGGCACGAAGACACGAAGCATCAGCGACGAGCTGCGCTCATATCCGCGCTCCCTCCTCCAGAGCCCGCTCGACATCACCTCGGTGCGCACAGCGCTGTCGCCGCAACCGGGCCCCGCCACACCACCTGCGCTCAGGCTCGGCAAATCGCTACAGGCACCGGATCGCGTTGCAGACGCCGGCTTCGCACACTTGATCGGACGGGGGAGACTCGGTATCTGGGTCGTGCTGGGGTCACTGGCCGCCGCACTCTTCTGGGGCGCCGCTCACGCGCTCTCGCCGGGCCACGGCAAGACGATCATCACTGCGTATCTCGTCGGCCAGCGCGGGACGCCGCGTCACGCCGCGTTGCTCGGTCTGATCGTCACGGCGACGCACACCGCCGGCGTGTTCGCACTCGGCCTGGTGACGCTCCTCCTGTCGCGCTTCATCGTTCCCGAGCGCCTGTATCCGTGGTTGAACCTGGCTTCCGGGATGCTCGTCGTTGCGATCGGCGCTTCGGTGCTGACAGCGCGCTGGAGTCACCGCCGTTCCCATTCGCACCACCACCGCCACGAGCACGTGCACATCAGTGGGCGTTCGTTGCTTGCCGTCGGAGTCTCCGGAGGACTGCTCCCCTGTCCATCGGCGCTCGTCGTCCTGCTCGCCGCGATCTCGCTCCACCGCGTGGCGTACGGGATGGTCCTAATCGTCGCATTCAGCTTCGGGCTCGCGGCGAGCATCACGGGAATCGGGCTCCTATCTGTGCTCGCCAAGCGTGCTTTCCGACGCGTGAGCTTCGAGGGATCGCTGATCCGTGTGTTGCCTGCGCTCAGCGCGCTCGTGATCCTCGTCGCCGGAATTGCAATGACCGCCCGCGCGCTTCCGAAGGTGCACTGATGTTCGGCCTCGACGACAAGATCGCCTCGTTCTCGAACGGCACGACGCTCGCGATCGTGCTCGGTGTTGCCGTCCTCCTCGGACTCCGACACGCGAGCGATCCCGATCATCTCGCGGCGGTGACCACGCTTATCGCCACGAAGCGCGAGGACGCGGCCCGGCGCGCGGCACGGCTTGGCTTCAGCTGGGGCCTGGGACATGCGACGTCGCTGTTCGCGTTTGGCCTTCCGGTTGTGCTCTACCGCACGTACCTTCCGAAACCGGTGCAGAGCGGCGCCGAGACAGGGGTCGGTGCGGTGATCGTCCTGCTCGCGCTCTGGTTGCTGATTCGGTGGCGGCGCGGAGTCTTTCGCGAGCGGCGCGGTCACCTCCACGTTCGCACGCGAGCTCCCTGGCAGGCCTTTGCGATCGGAGTCCTCCACGGAGTGGGCGGGACAGCCGGCGTCGGAGTGCTCTTGCTCGCGTCGATCTCCGATCACGCACTCGCCGTGGCGGCCCTCGCGCTCTTCGCCTTTTGCACGGCGCTCTCGATGGGGCTGCTCTCGACCGGCTTCGGCGCAGCCCTCGGACACGGTTTCGCGCGGCGGTCGTTCGCACGGCTCGCGCCTGTGCTCGGAGTCCTGAGTCTCGCCTTCGGAGTGTGGTACGCGCTCGGCGCTCAAGGCGCGCTCTGAGGACGCGTGTTACAAAGCGGGGCATGACAACCGCCGCCCCCTACGGTTCCTGGGCGTCTCCGATCACGATCGACCTCCTGACCGCCGATGCGGTCAACCTCAGTTATCTCGATCTCGCCGACGACGGCCTCTACTGGATGGAGGGACGGCCGCACGAAAACGGCAGGAGCGTGCTCGTCTTCCGGCCTGGCGGCGGCGAGCCGGTCGACGTCGTGCCGGAAGGGTTCAACGTCCGTACGCGCGTGCACGAGTACGGCGGGGGCGCGTACTGGCGGCACGAACAGACCGTCTTCTGCTCGAGCTTCGACGACGGCCGCACCTACCGCTTCGACAGTCCCGGCGCGGAGCCACGTCCTATTACCCCCGAACCGAGTGGGCCGAATGCACTCCGCTACGCCGACGGCGTCGTCACTCCCGACGGCGGGACGATCGTCTGCGTGCGCGAGCGACACGCGGGCGGCGAGGTCGTCAACGAGCTCGTCGCCCTCCCGACCGACGGCTCAGCCGAGCCGCGCCCAATCGTCGGCGGGCGTGACTTCTACGCCTCCCCGCGGCTCGACCCGGCGGGACGGCGCCTCGCTTGGCTCGCATGGGATCACCCGCACATGCCCTTCGACGCGACGGATCTGTGCGTCGCCGAATTTGCCGCGGGCGGCACGGTCCGCAACGCGCGCCGCGTCGCCGGTGGGAGTGACGAGTCGGTGCTCGATCCAACCTGGAGCCGCGAGGGCGTTCTCCACTTCGCATCCGACCGGACCGGTTGGTGGAACTTGTACGCCGAGCGAGAAGGTGAGGTCGCGGCGCTCTACCCGGCCGACGCCGAGTTCGCGCAGCCCTTCTGGGTCTTCGGCCTCTCGCAGTACACCTTCCTCGGCGACGGCCGAATCGTCTGCGCCGTCACGCGCAACGCGGAGGAACAACTGGAGGTTCTCGATCCGCGTGCCGGCACGCTGACGCCGCTCCATCTTCCGTATACCGAATACTCCCGTTCGGCGATCTGTGCGCGCGGTTCGCAGCTCGCGTTCTGCGCTGCGGGCCCCACGGCTCCCACAGCGGTCGTGTCGCTCGACCTCGGCGGGGGCGGGCCGCAGGTGATCCGCGAATCCGTTCGCCTGGACGTCGACCCGAGCCACTTCTCGATTGCCGAGCCGGTCGACTTCACCACCACGGATGGCGAAACCGCACATGCGTTCTTCTATCCGCCGAAGAATCCCGAGTTCACCGGCTCACCCCACGAGCTCCCGCCGCTCGTCGTCGACGTCCACGGCGGGCCCACCGCACACCGTGGCACCGCGCTCGACCTCGAGCATCAGTTCTTTACCAGCCGTGGCCTCGCAGTCGCAGACCTCAACTACCGCGGGAGCACGGGTTACGGGCGTGAATACCGCCGCCGTCTGAACGGGGTTTGGGGAGAGGTCGACGTCGAGGACGCGGTCGCCCTTGCACTCCACCTTGCCGACGAAGGCCGAATCGATCGGAACCGTGTCGTCATTACGGGCGGAAGCGCCGGTGGCTACACGACCTTGTTGGCGATGGCAGTGCGTGACGAGTTCGCCGCCGGCATCTCTCTGTTCGGCGTCGCCGATCTCGAGCTGCTGGCGGAAAGCACCCACAAGTTCGAGCTGCATTACGAGCACACGCTCGTAGGTCCGTACCCCGAGCGCGCGGACCTCTATCGCGAACGCTCACCGATCAATCACGCAGATCGCATCTCGGCGCCGCTGCTCGTCCTGCAAGGGCTCGACGACAAGGTCGTACCTCCGAGCCAAGCGGAGAGCATCATCGCCGCACTCGACCGCCGCGGTATTCCGTACGCGTATCTCGCCTTCGAAGGCGAGGGACACGGATTCCGAAAAGAAGAGTCGCAACGGAGGACGTTCGAAGCGGAGCTTTCGTTCCTCGGCCAGGTGCTCGGGTTCGAGCCTGCAGACGAGCTCGAGCCCGTGGAGATCGAGAACCTCGAGCCGGCACGGCGTTGACGACGACCACCGACGACCTGACGCGTCACGCCGTCGACGTGCTACCCAATGACGAGCTCGAGCGGAAGCTGAGGCTCGGGCGTCCACTCCGGGTCAAGCTCGGCATCGACGCGACCTCACCGGACATTCATTTGGGCTTCGCCTATGTACTCGACCGTCTGGCGGAGTTTCAGCGTGCCGGACACGTGGTCGTCTTGATCGTCGGCGACTACACAGCTCGGATCGGCGATCCGTCGGGCCGTTCCGAAGAGAGGCCGGTGCTCGCGGACGAGGTCATCGACGCGAACGCGAAGGAGTTCGCACATCAGGCGTTCCGCGTGCTCGATCCGGAGCGCACCGAGATTCGCTTCAACGGCGAGTGGCTCGGGACGCTTTCGTACGCCGAGGTCGTTCGACTCGCGCGGACGATCACCGTTGCACGCATTCTCGAGCGAGACGACTTTGCGAACCGCTTTCGCGACCACGAACCGATCTCGATCTCGGAATTGCTCTACCCCCTGATGCAGGCGTACGACTCGGTTGCGATCGACGCGGACATCGAGATCGGCGGTACCGACCAGCTCTACAACCTGCTCACCGGACGCGACGTCATGAGCCACTACGGTCTCGATCCGCAGATGGTGATCACCTACCCACTCCTCGTCGGCACCGACGGCATCGAGAAGATGTCGAAGTCACGCGGCAACTACATCGGCATCACCGACTCACCCGAGGAAATGTTCGGCAAGACGATGTCGATTCCCGACAGCGCATTGCCGCAGTGGTGGGAGATGCTCGTCGCCGATCCGTCGCATCCCGACGATCCGATGCAGTGGAAGCTCGAGCTCGCGCGCCGGCTCGTCGGGCGCTGGCACGGTGACGATTCCGTCGCGGTCGCAGAGGAGCATTTCACCCGTGTCGTACGCGAGCACCATGCGCCGGCCGACGTCGACGAGGCCCCGCTGCCTAAGGAGGATCCGATCCACCTGCCGGCCCTCCTCGTCGAGGCCTTCGGGCTCCCGTCGACGAGCGAGGCCAGGCGACTGATCGGCCAGGGAGCGGTCAAGATCGACGGCACGCCGGTCGCTGACCTCGACCTCCCGCGGAGCCGCCTCGAAGGTGCCCTCGTACAGGCCGGGAAGCGGCGATTCGTGAGGTTTTCCGCTGCTTGACCGGGGTCAGATCGCTGCTATCATTCCCCGGCTGCCCAGAGGGCGGCACGTAACAAGTCCCTGCAACTCGACAATTGGAGCGCCTTCGGACGCACTCGGATACGACCGACATCCTGGTGTTCTGAGGGCCTCTGGCGCGAGTCGGAGGCTTTTTTACGGCCGAACCTCGAAAGCGGCGCGGTCTTTGAAAACTCAGCAGCGTGCGTTTACGTCGAGACCTCGGCGGCTCCGTCATGGAGCCGGCGAGGAAACGATCAACCTGTCATGTCCCGCAAGGGACAGACTTTGAGCACAGGCTCAAAGTGACGAAGATTTCTCCTTCGGGAGAAACCATTCTTCACGGAGAGTTTGATCCTGGCTCAGGACGAACGCTGGCGGCGCGCTTAACACATGCAAGTCGAGCGAGAACCAGGGCTTCGGCCCTGGGGAAAGCGGCGAACGGGTGAGTAACACGTGGGTAATCTGCCCTCGGTTTCGGGATAGCCCGGGGAAACCCGGATTAATACCGAATGGCCCTTCAGCTCTTCGGAGCGGCAGGGAAAGGTAGCTTCGGCCTCCGACCGAGGATGAGCCCGCGGCGGATTAGCTTGTTGGTGGGGTAACGGCCCACCAAGGCGACGATCCGTAGCTGGTCTGAGAGGACGATCAGCCACACTGGGACTGAGACACGGCCCAG
>JBKPJA010000211.1:0-15356 GCA_046730515.1 Actinomycetota bacterium
GAGGGCGGGAGACAGGTCGTCGCGCGCGCCCGTCGTGCCGGTGAGCGTGACGAGGTAGAGCCAGCCGTCGGTTTGCCCGGCCGCGACGCGGATGCGGTCGTCGGTCGAGGTCGGCGCGACGAGCTGCACGCGACGGACTTCTGGCCGCTCACCGGCCGGTAGGTCGGCGACGATCAGGCTCGTTGCGCCGGCCGCGCGCGCGTCGGCGGCAAATCGATCCCAGCCGTAGGCCTCGAGCAGCGACGCATACGTCATCGGGATCAGCGGTGTCTCGGCGAGCAGTTCGCGTGCGAGCGCGAGACAGTCGAGACAGGCGCGGGTTCTCATCCCGTCGGCAAGCGCGCGCTCGGCGGCGCGGCGAATGACCGGCCCGTCTGCGAGCGGATCCGAGAACGGAAAGCCGATCTCGATGACGTCGGCGCCTGCTTCCACCGCGGCTGCCGCGAGCTCGGGGGTTGCGCGCCCCGCCATCAGGTAGACGACGAGGGCCTTCCTCACAGGTGTGATCGGACCCAGGCTGCAACCTGCGCCGCCGCTTCATCGGGCTGCAGCGTCGACGTGTCGACATACGGCAGCCGTTCGCGGAGCCAACGGTTGAACACGCACGTCTGCTCGAGGAAGTCGGCGGGCGCTTCGGGATCCAGTGGGCGGGCGCGTACGTTGAGCCGCGATCGAAGGTCTTCCTCCGAGCAAACCAGCGCAAGCATGTGGACATCTCCCACAAGTGGTCGAGCGACCGACGTCTGCCAGTCGTCGGGCATTGCTGCAGTGCAGAGAACGACGGGTCGACCGGACTGCGAGATCTGGCCGGCGGCGGTAAGCCAGAGCGTGTAGAAGCCCTCGCGGACGCTCCAGAACCCAGCGTTCCACAGCAGATCTCCGTCGAGCGTGATGCACTCCGGGAGCTCGCGCCACAACCGGCGGACGAGCGTGGTCTTGCCCGAACCGCTCGGTCCGGTGACTGAGAAGAAGGGGAGGCGTCGCCGTTCCTCCTCTTGGCCGCAATGCGGGCAGGCGAGGATCACCGTTGATTCAACCGGTCGCGCATCGAGGCCAAGCGAGCCGCAGTCCGCGCACGGCTGCCACTGCAAGCGCGCGGGCGGCATCGTTGTCGACGGTTTGGTCACGACCGTACTCCCTTGTTGCGAAGTCGACACAGACCTGTACGTCGGACGTCGATAGCCTGACGGCCGGTGGGCGGGGACAGGGGCTCCCGGAACGCGTGTCTACTAATGAGCTAGCACCTCGGCAAGGTCCTTGTCGCCGCGGCCGCTCAGACAGACGAGCACATGCTCCTCGTCGAGCTCCCGTGCGCGGGCGAGTGCATGTGCGGGCTCGAGCGCCGGGATGATGCCCTCGGTGCGCGTCAGGTCGCGAAACGCGGTGAGCGCTTCCTCATCCGTTGCGCCTACGTACTCGGCACGTCCGGTGTCGCGAAGCCACGCGTGCTCCGGGCCGACGCCTGGATAATCGAGCCCGGCCGAGATCGAGTGCGCGTCCACGATCTGACCGTCTGAGTCGGAGAGCACCGACGAGCGCGCGCCGTGGAGCACCCCTGCGTGACCGATCCCGAGCGACGCCGCGCCGGCCGCCTCGACCCCCACAAGGCGGACTGAGTCGTCGTCGACAAACGCGCTGAACATCCCGATCGCGTTTGAGCCGCCCCCCACACAGGCGACGACGACCTCCGGCAACCGTCCTTCGGCTGCAAGGAATTGCTCGCGCGCCTCGCGACCAATCACCGACTGCAGCTCGTGCACGATCTCGGGGTACGGCGCCGGTCCGACACAGGATCCGATCAGATAGTGCGTCGTCTCGACGTTCGTGATCCAGTCGCGGATCGCTTCGCTCGTCGCTTCTTTCAACGTACGCGTGCCGAAGTCGACCGCGCGCACCTCCGCGCCGAGCAGCTCGATACGCTCGACGTTGGGCCGCTGCCTGCGCATGTCTTCCTCACCCATGTAGACGACGCACTCGAAGCCGAAGCGTGCACAGACCGTCGCCGTCGCAACGCCGTGTTGTCCTGCGCCCGTCTCGGCGACGATGCGCTTCTTGCCGAGCCGGCGCGCAAGCACGGCTTGGCCGAGCGCGTTGTTCAGCTTGTGCGCACCGGTGTGCATCAGATCCTCGCGCTTCAGGTACAGCCGTTTCCCCGGAGCGAACCGTTCCGCGCGCGTCAGAGGAGTCGGACGGCCGCCGAACGATCGGCCGAGCTCGTCGAGCTCTGCCGCGAATGCCGGATCCAACTGCGCTGCGCGCCAACCGGCTTCGAGCTCGTCGAGCGCCGGAATCAGCGTCTCGGGGACGTAACGACCGCCGTAGGTCCCGTACAGGCCGGTTGCCGTCATCGTGCGTTCGCGACGAACTCGCGCACTTTGTCGTGGTCCTTGATCCCCGGCTTCGCCTCGAGGCGGGAGGCTGCGTCCACAGCCCATGGACGGACTGCGCTGATCGCGGCGCGGACGTTGTCCGGGCCGAGTCTTCCCGCCAGCATCACGCGTCCCTCCGCAACGGCGGCTCGCTGCAGGTGAAGCGGGTCGTCCTCTTCCCACGGCAGGTCGATTACCTCCGCGACCGGCTCTCCGTCGCGCAGCAATTGCGCTTCACGTCCACGGACGCGGCCCTCTTGGTGTCTGTACAGCTGCACGAGATCGGAGTCCGCGTCTTCCGCCTGACCGACGAACACGGCGACGCTCAATCGGTCGCCGGGAACATCGAGCACACGTGGCGCACGCCTTGGGCTCTGCTCGGCGAGGATGAACCCGAGCATGTCGGCGCCTGCTTCGACTGCGACGTCGACGTCGTGCTGTCGCGTCAGCCCGCAGACCTTGACGAGCGGGCGCGAGAGGATCTCCTGGAGTTTCGAGGCGGGATCGGCAGCGCGCATGAGCGCCGAGCCGACGAGAATCGCGTCCGCGCCCGCAAGCTCGGCGGCGGCACCTTGAGCACGGGTGTGCACTCCGCTCTCGGCGACGACGACCGCGTTGTGGCGCATTCGCACGACGAGCTCCAGCTGTGCTTCGCGGTCGACCTCGAACGTCGTCAGGTCCCGCGCGTTCACGCCGACGACCTCGGCCCCGAGCGCGACGGCGCGGTGAAGTTCGTCGGCGTCGTGCGCTTCGACGAGCGTCTCCATGTCGAGCTCGCGTGCGTACGCCATGAGCTCCGTCGCGCGCGCGTCGTCGAGGTCGCGGAGCAGCAGAAGCACGGCGTCCGCTCCTGCGGTCTTTAGCCGCGAGAGTTGCGCCTGCTCCGAGAAGAATCCCTTTGCGAGCAGCGGCGCCGGTGTCGCCGCGCGGGCAGCTTTGAGGTCGTCGAGCGAACCGCCGAACCGTTCGTCGACGAGGATGGAGACCGCGGCGGCGCCGGCATGCGCGAACTGCGCCGCGAGCCGCGCCGGATCCGCATCGGGACGAAGATCGCCCGCCGACGGCGAGCGGCGCTTCACCTCTGCGATCACAGCGAGCCCGGATCTCGCAAGCGCGTCCCGGAAGCGGCCCACTACGCCGTGACCTCCTCGGAACGCGAGAAGGCGATCAGCTCGTCGAGCCGTGCCGCCGCGGCGCCGGAATCGACGGCCTCGCGGGCAAGCTCGAGCCCTTCCCGCAGGTCCTCGGCGTGACCGCCGGCGGCGATGGCGCCTGCGGCGTTGAGCAGGATCGCGCTGCGCGGCCCCCCGTCCGCGCCGGCGAACACCTCGCGGATCGCGTGCGCGTTCTCCTCGGGCGAGCCGCCGCGCAGCTCATCGACCGAGCAGTGAGGAACGCCGAGCTCCGACTCGGGTTCGAGCTCGCGCTCTCGTACCGAGCCCTCGACCACTTCGCACAGAAGGTTCGGCCCGACGGGGGAAAGCTCGTCGATGCCGCCGGCGCCGTGCACGACGTATGCGCGTCTTGCGCCCAGCTGTGCGAGCACCTCTGCGATCGTGCACACGAGGTGCGGTGAGTAGACGCCGACGACCTGCGCGCGCGCGCCGGCGGGATTCGTCAACGGACCGAGCACGTTGAACACGGTTCGCGTCGCAAGCTCGCGTCGAACCGGCGCTGCGTGTCGCATCGCCGGATGATGCGTGGGGGCGAAGAGGAACCCGAAGCCGAGCTCGTCGATCGAACGCGCGATCCGCTGCGGCTCCTGCTCGAGCGAGAATCCAAGCGCCTCTAGGACGTCCGCAGAACCGGACGCCGAAGACACCGCGCGGTTTCCGTGCTTCGCGACCGCCGCCCCCGCGGCCGCAGCCACGAGTGCCGCGGCAGTGGAGATGTTGATTGTGCTGGCGCCGTCACCGCCGGTCCCTGCAGTGTCCACCAGATCGTCGCGTTGCGGCCGAACCGCCAGCACGTGATCGCGCATCGCCTCCGCGCAGCCGGCGATCTCGTTCGCCGTCTCTCCTTTGACGCGCAGCGCGATCAGGAAGCCGCCGATCTGCGCAGGAGTGGCCTCGCCGCGCATGATTCCGCTCATCACCTCTCGCGCCTCGTCGCGCGAAAGGTCGTGACCGTCGAGCAGTTTCTGCAGGGCCCTCTGGATCATCGCTGCTCCAGGAAGTTTTGCGCGATCTCCCTACCGAGCGGCGTCAGCACCGATTCCGGGTGGAACTGGACCCCGTCGACCTGCAGTTCGCGGTGGCGCACGGCCATGATCTCCCCGTCGGCTGCGCGCGCCGAGATCTCAAGGGCGTCGGGAATCCGCGTCGCGGCCAGCGAGTGGTAGCGGCCGACCTCGAGGGCCTCGGGGAGGCCCGAGAAGAGGCCCTTGCCGTCGTGCCCGATCACACAGGACTTCCCATGGACGAGCTCGTGCGCGGGGCCGACCTCGCCGCCGAACACGGAGACGATCGCCTGGTGCCCGAGACAGACGCCGAGCGTCGGCGTCGTGGGCGCCAGACGGCGGACGATCTCCTCCGTTGCACCTGCCGCCTCCGGCCTTCCCGGGCCAGGTGAGATCACGACATGGCTCGGGGTCAGACCCTCGGCCGTGTCCGCGTCGATCGCGTCGTTTCGGTACACGGCTACTTCGGCGCCGAGCTCGCCGAACAGGTGCGCGAGGTTGTAGGTGAACGAGTCGTAGTTGTCGATCAACAGGATCAATACGCCTCCGCCAGGTCGAGAGCCGTCTCGACTGCCGCGAACTTGCGCAGGCATTCCTCGTGTTCGGCCGCGGGATCGGAATCGGCGACGATTCCCGCGCCTGCCTGGAGATACGCCACGCCGTCGGCGAGCACCATTGTCCGGATCGCGATGCATGTGTCGAAGGCGCCGCCCGGGAACGAGTAACCGACCGCTCCCGCATACGCGCCGCGCCGGTAACTCTCGAGCTCGGAGATGATCTGCATCGCGCGCACCTTCGGCGCGCCGGAGACGGTTCCCGCCGGAAAACACGCACGCAGGAGCTCGAAGTGCGTGACATCGTCGCCGAGCACGCCGTCGACCTGGGAGACGAGATGCGTGACGTGTGAGTACGGCTCGACCTCGAGAAACCGAACGACTTCGACGCTGCCGGGGAGACAGACGCGCGAGAGATCGTTGCGTCCGAGGTCGACGAGCATGACATGCTCGGCACGATCCTTCTCCGACGCGAGCAGTCGTTCGGCGTCGCCCGGCCCTCGTTCGGTCGTGCCCGCGATCGGGTTGAGGCTTGCGCATCGTCCTTCGGCCTTGACAAGCGTCTCCGGCGACGAGCCAATCAGCGCCAGCTCTCCGAGCTCGAGCAGGAAGAGGTACGGCGAAGGATTGACGCGGCGCAGCGCGCGATAGATCTCGACTGCTGTCGCCGACGTCGCGCGTTCGGCGCGCTGCGAAAGAACGATCTGGAACGCGTCGCCGGCACGGATGTGGTCCTTTGCCTTGCGAACGGCGGTCTCATATTCCTTTTGAGACGGGACACGCCTCGACGAAAAAGGGTCAGACCCTGCACGGGGTCTGACCCTTTGTGGGGTAGGGCGGTCGAGGAGCTGCTCGACATCGGAAGGGTCACCGCGCAAGACCTCCGCGACGCCGAGTGCGTGATCGAAGCGCACGAGGAGATCCGGAACGAGGAAGCAGCTCTCCGGAAAGGACGGGCCTGCCTCCGGCAGCGGCACCGTCGGCTCGAGCTGCGCGACGAAGTCGTAGCCGAGGTAGCCGACGACCGGCTCGCCGCAACGCTCCGCCTCCTCGAACGTGCACAGCCGCGAACCGGCGCCGACGAACGAATGCCGCCCGAGCCGGCCGCGCTCCACTGACTCGAGGAGGAAGGACGCCTTCGCTTCTCCGTGCAAGCGGAGGTATGCGCCGAGCGGCGTGATCAGGTCGGTGGCGATTTCGTGCGTTGAGTGCATGAAAACGAAAGACCTCCTCCGAGGTCTACGAGCGAAACGGGATGTCGGCCTTCGTCAATCCAGGCGCAGGCTCCCGCCCCGCTCGAGGAGCCACGGCCAAGCCCACACACGGAACGAGAGTTTCATCACCACGCAGGTTAGGCGCGGCAAGCGGTCGGGTCAAACCGCGTTGGTACGCTCGTCCCATGGCGCGCTCGGTCATCGTCTCCGCTGTCCGCACGCCGTTCGGCAAGCTGGGCGGCGGTCTCGCGTCCTACGAGGCGACCGAGCTCGGGTCGATCGCCATCCGCTCGGCGCTCGAGCGAATCGGCCTCGAGCCGCAAGAGGTCGAGTACGTGATCATGGGCCAGGTGCTGCAGGGCGGAGCCGGGCAGGCTCCCGCACGGCAGGCGTCGATCGGTGCGGGGCTGCCGACCGAGGTCGGCTCCGACACGATCAACAAGGTCTGTGCGTCGTCGATCCGAGCGGTGGAGATGGCGGACCAGATGATCCGTGCAGGCGACCACGAGGTGATCGTCACAGGCGGCATGGAGTCGATGACGAATGCGCCGTACGCTTTGAAGAAGGCGCGTTTCGGTTATCGCCTCGGCGACGGAACGCTGATCGACCTGATGACCCACGACGGACTGACCTCCACCTTCGACCGAAGACACATGGTCGAGCAGGCCTCGTTCGTTTCGCGGGAGCTCGGGATTCCGCGCGAGGATCAGGACCGCTGGGCGCTGCGCTCGCACGAGCGCGCGATCAGGGCGATCGACGAGGGGCGGTTTCTCGAAGAGATCGTCCACGTCAGGGACTTCTCCGTCGACGAGGGACCGCGCCGCGACACCTCTTACGCCAAGCTCGCGGCGCTGCAGCCCGTCTTCGATCCCGAAGGGACGACCACGGCCGGGAATGCGCCGGGTGTCAACGACGGCGCCGGCGCGCTCGTCGTCACGAGCGAAGAGTTTGCACGCAGGCGGGGGCTCGAACCGCTCGCGACGATCGTCTCGCAGGCCTACATCGCCGACGAGTTTGCGTATCTCGCGAGGACGCCCGCGAAGGCGGGCAAGCAAGCGCTGACCAAGGCCGGCAAGAAGATCGACGACATCGAGCGCGTCGAGCTGAACGAAGCGTTCTCATCGGTCGTCCTGAACAGCGCAAAGATGTTGGACGTCGATCCGGAGAAAGTAAATGTGAACGGCGGCGCGGTCGCGCTCGGCCATCCGATCGGCGCATCGGGCGCGCGCATCCTCGGCACGATGATCTACGAGCTCCGCCGCAACGGCGGCGGTCTCGGGCTGGCCGCGATCTGCTCCGGCGGCGGCCAGGGCGACGCGTTGCTGATCGAAGTCTGAGGGACCCCTTCCGCCTTCGGCGGTGTAGTAGGGGCGTCGACTCAAGGAGGACGCCATGCCCCGTCGCTTTCTCTGCGGTTTCGTCGCCGCACTCGTTCTTGCACCTGTTGCCGCCGCAGACGGGGGAGGCATCTCGCCGGGGGTGATCCAAGGCGGACAGGGCGTCTCGCTGCCGGGTCTTGGCGTGCGGTACGACGCGGTCAGTGACAACAAGACGACGTTCATCGAAGCGATCCGAAAGAGCGACGGGCAGATCCGCAGCGCCGCAACCGTGAGCGGCAACTGGGGCATCCCCTTGATCGGACTCGACGGCTCGACGGGGGGTCTCAGTAAAGACGGCAGCACCCTCGTCCTCGGCGAGGCATCGCCGCTGCTTGGACCAAACGGCTCGCGGACGAGGAGCTCGTTTCTCGTCTATGACACGAGGCATTCCTTCGAGCGGGCGCGCTTCACGCTGCGCGGGGACTTCGCATACGACGCGCTCTCTCCCGACGGCTTGACGCTCTACCTCATTCAGCACGTCTCCACCTCGGACCTGAGTCGCTACGTCGTTCGCGCGTACGACCTGGCTACGGATCGCTTGCTCCCTGGTCGGATCGCCGACCGGACACAGCGCGGCTGGGTCATGACCGGCTATGCCGTAACGCGTGCGACGAGCGTCGACGGGCGATGGGTATACACGCTGTACCGCAACGACGGCGGTTACCCGTTCGTTCACGCGCTCGACACGGTCAACCGCAAGGCGCACTGCATCGGCGTTCCGTGGACGGGGTCGCAGGACAACCTTTCCTTCCTCCGTCTGTCGCTGCGCGATTCCGGTCGGCGCCTCGACATCCACTGGCGGGACGGCACGCTCGTCGCATCGATCGACTCGCAAACGTTCAGGCTGTTGCGGCCGACCGACCCGTCGGGCGGGTCGTTCCCGTGGTGGGCGATCGTCCTTCCTGCGGCTGTGCTCGTGCTCGCCGTCTTCGTCAGCGTCGTCGTGCGCCGACAGAAGGCGACGGAAGTGCTCCCGACCTAGCCTGTTAGCCTCTGCTCGAGGCTCGAGTGGAGGATGAACCGGTCAAACGAGTTGTGCGCGTGCTGTGGCTCGCGCTTGTCGGAGCCGCAGTCAGAGATGCACTTCGCACAGGGCGTAGTCACGGAGAGCTGTTCGGGTTCGTCCCGTACGACTTCCGTCTGCCAACGGTCGGGCGTGCCCGTGACCGAATGTGGAACCCCGACGCGTCGCGCGTGCTGACACCGATCACCTTCGGTGTCGGTTGGACTCTGAATTTGGGCCGGCTCGCGCGGCTCGCGCACCTCGTGTGAAGTTCGAACACGTGCTCGTCGTCGGCGCCGGCCAGATGGGCGGAGGCATCGCGCAGATCACGGCGGCATCCGGCCGGCGCGTTTCTCTCTACGACGCGGCGCCCGGTGCCGTCGGGCGAGCGCTCGAGACGATGCACCGGAGCCTGGCCAAGCTCGCCGAGAAGGGTGGGGCGCGGCCGGGCGAGGTGCTGGCGCGCGTCGAGGAGGTCGACGAGATCGTCTCAGCCGACCTGATGATCGAGGCGGTCGTCGAGGAGGTCTCCGTGAAGGAAGAGATCTTCCGCCGCGCGGACGCGACGCTTCCCGCCGAGGCAGTGCTCGCGTCGAACACCTCGTCGATTCCGATCGGGTCGCTCGCCGCAGCGACGCAGCGCCCCGACAAGGTGATCGGCATGCACTTCTTCAATCCGGTGCCGGTGCTCAAGCTCGTCGAGATCATTCGCGCGCGCGAGACCTCGGACGAGACCGCGGCCGCGATCACGGAGCTTGCGCGCGAGCTGGGCAAGACACCCGCGCTCGCAAACGACTTCCCAGGCTTCGTCTCGAACCGAATCCTGATGCCGTTCATCAACGAGGCGGCGTGGGCGCTTCAGGAGGGTGTAGCCGAGGCGGAGGCGATCGACACGATCGCGAAGCTCGGCTTCGCTCACCCGATGGGGCCGCTCGCGCTGGCCGACCTGATCGGCCTCGATACCTGCGTTGCGATCATGGCAGTGCTGGAAGGGGGCCTCGGGGGCGACCGGTACGCGCCCGCTCCGATCTTGCGCGAGCACGTGGCAGCAGGGCGCCTCGGGCGCAAGAGCGGCCGTGGATTTTACGAGTACAACTCGTAAGGTTTTCAAGTAGGAAAACGTCGGGCCGCAGGTTTCTTCGCGTAGACGAGTCTCTCTTTCCAGGGACTCAGGGCTATGCGCAGGCTGCCGACATCTCGCAGCAGGTACGGGAAAGGGAGGTCTCGCGTTTTGCGGATCTTGCTCGTCGACGACGATCCTGCACTCCGGACGCTGCTGCGAACGACATTCGAGGTAGCGGACGTCGAACTCGTCGAAGCTGAGAATGCCGAAGCCGCGCGGCGGGCGATCGCGCAGCAGCATCCGAGCGTAATCGTGCTCGACGTGCAGATGCCCGGTATGACCGGAATGGAGCTTTGTCGCGAGTTGAAGAGCGATCCCTCGACACGCGACATCCCGGTCGTGCTACTCACGGGCTCTGAGGGTGGCACGGCAGAGGCCGGTGAAGCGGCCGGTGCAGATGCTTTCGTTCGGAAGCCGTTCAGTCCGTTGGAGCTGCTTTCCGTGGCGGAGCGTCTCGCGGGCGGCCTGTACGGCGTCCCCTTCCGCGCCACGAAGAAGCACGGTTCCGATCCGGAGGAGCTCTTGCTCCTGTATGCACGCGACCTCCGCCACCTGCTCGAGATCGAGCGCGGCCAACGCGAGTTGTTGCAGAACGCGTACTTGGAAACGGTGTCTGCGCTTGCGAGCGCGCTCGAATCGAAGGACACCGGTACGGGCGCACACTCGCAGCGTGTGCAGAACTACGCGCTCGCGCTGGCGGAGCACATCGGCGAGGAAAAGGTGACCGGCGACCAGAGCACGCCGTACGGATTCCTTCTCCACGATGTCGGCAAGATCGGCATCCCCGACGGGATCTTGCAGAAGCCCGGTCCGCTGAGCCCGGCCGAACGACGTCGGATGGAGACGCACACGGTGCTGGGCGAGGCGATGCTTTCCGGCGTCGCGTTCCTTCAAGGCGTGGGGCTGCGAACCGTGCGGTCCCATCACGAGCGGTGGGACGGGCGCGGGTATCCGGACGAGCTATCGGGAGCGGACATTCCGCTGGGCGCACGCATCTTCGCGGTCGCCGATACCTTGGATGCGATGACGAGCAATCGGCCGTACCGCCGTGCGATGGCCTGGGAGGCTGCGCACATAGAGGTGGTCGCGCAGATGGGTCGGCAGTTCGACCCCCAGATCGTCGAAGCATTCGTGGAGATCGAGCCGCAGCTCCGCGAGATCCGGCGCGAGCTCGCCGCCGCCTAAGAGAGAGCACGCGTCCGGGCTAGCATCCCGGACGTGGACTTCAGGCTCTCAGCGGATCAACGCGAGATCCAGGCGCTTACACGCGATGTCGCCCACGCGGAAATCGACCCGCACGCAGCTGAGTGGGACCGGGAGCACCACTTCCCGCGCGATCTCTACGGAAAGCTGGCCGAGCTTGGGCTGATGGGCGTCTGCATTCCGGAGGAATACGGCGGCGCCGGCGCCGACTTCCTCTCTTACATCCTCGTCCTGGAAGAGCTCTCACGCGCCGACGCGGGAGTCGGGGTCACCGTCGCCGTGCACACGAGCGCGGTCACGCTGCCGATCCTCATGTTCGGGACGGACGAGCAGCGCTCTCGCTTCGTCCCGCCGCTCGCACGAGGAGAGGTGATCGGCGCATTCGCGCTGACCGAGGCCGAATCGGGCTCCGATGCCGGCTCGCTGCGGACGAAGGCCGAGCCGGCGGCCGACGGCTGGCAGATCTCCGGTGCGAAGCAGTTCATCTCGACGGCCGAGTACGCCGGGACGTTCCTGCTCTTCGCCCGGACGGATCCCGACACTGCGGGCGCGCGCGGGGTCAGCGCGTTCATCCTCGATGCCGACCACATTCGCGTCACAGGCGGCGAGGAGAAGCTCGGTCTGAACTCGTCGACGACGAACTCAATCCTCGTCGACGCAGAGGTTGGCCGCGATCGCCTTCTGCACGAGGAGAACCGCGGTTTTCGTGTCGCGATGACGACGCTGGACGGCGGTCGAATCGGAATCGCGGCCCAGGCGCTCGGCATCGCTCAGGCGGCGTATGACGTTGCGCGTTCGTACGCGCTCGAGCGGCGGCAGTTCGGTCATCGGATCGCGGACTTCCAGGCGATCCAGTGGAAGCTCGCGGACATGTCGATGGAGATCGACGCGGCGCGACTGCTCGTCTATCGCGCGGCGTGGCTGAAGGAGCAGGGCGAGCCGCACACCGAGGCAGGTGCGAAGGCGAAGCTCTACGCATCGGAGATGGCGCGGCGACAGACCGGTGAAGCGATTCAGATCCTCGGCGGGTACGGCTATACGAAGGAGTTCCCCGTCGAGCGGTACTACCGGGATGCGAAGATTACCGAGATCTATGAAGGGACGAGCGAGATCCAGCGGCTCGTGATTGCGCGCTCCATTCTCGGGCTCACCGAGCGATCGCTGGCGGTGCGCTCCTAGTGGCGTCTTCGTCCGCGTCGCCTTCTCTTATGTACACGCGCGCGCGGCCCCACCCGGGTGGGGGTACTACCCACCACCCACTGCAATCGACGATATCGGGAAACTCCGTACGTGTGTGTTGCGACTTCGTGCCGATTCTCCGCGCACCGCAGGAGGCGGCATGAGCGCACGCAAGCGCGACGAGCCCGTCCGGCTGACGCGCATCTACACGCGCACGGGCGACCGGGGAGAGACCGCCCTCGGCGACGGATCGCGCGTGCCCAAGATCGACTGCCGCGTCGGCGCGTTCGGAACCGTCGACGAGCTCAACGCACAGCTCGGTCTTGTACTCGTGGCCGACGACCTTCCGCAGGACTTTCGGCCGTGGCTCCAGACGGTCCAGAACGATCTCTTCGACGTCGGCGCCGACCTCTCCGTGCCGTTCGGGATCACAGACCGCCTCCGCGTAGCCCAAGCTGCCGTCGACGAGCTGGAGCGGCTTTGCGACGAGCTGAACGAGGGGCTGTCGCCGCTGCGGAGCTTCGTTCTCCCCGGCGGCACGGAAGCCGCCGCGCGTCTGCACGTCGCGCGCACCGTGTGCCGCCGGGCGGAGAGGGACGCTCTCACCGCCGACCGCGAGCACCGAATCAACCCGCTCGTGCTCGTCTACCTCAACCGGCTCTCGGATCTCCTCTTCATCGCCGCTCGTGCCGCGAATGCCGCCGCAGGGGCGGACGAGCCGCTCTGGAAGCCCGGCGGCTAGCCGCGCAGCAGCTTCGCCACCACCGCCGCGAGCGTCGGGCTCGGCGTCGAGCTCGGCAGTGCGACGATGGCGCCGGCCTTCAGCGCCGCAGCGAGCAGCTTCGGATCGCGCGACAAGGCGACGATCTTCATGGTCGGAAAGACCATATGCAGGTCACGCACGAACGCGACGCCGAACTGATCGACGTCGACGATCATCACCTGAACGTCTCCTGAGCCCGAGCCCGCAACATTGAACGCGTCCTCGACGTCTTCGACGCTGACGACCTTCGGCTTCCGCGAGCCGGCACCGACGCTCAGACTCGATGGGATCGACGAGCCCGCGAGCACGACCTCGACCGGGCCCATATTCGGGCTGACCGTTGCGAGGCCGCCGGTGCGCGCGACGAGCCGAATCCGAATCGTGCGCGTGACGGTGTCCGAGCCGGAGCGTGCCTTCCAGCGAATGGCGTAGACGCCCGGCCGCCGCACCTGCGCCGGGAGGCGCAGCTTGACGATCGACTTACCGGCTTTGACCTTGAAACGCCACGTGTACAACCTCGCTCCACGCGGGCTGTACAACACGGCCGCAACCTGCGCCGCCCGCGTGACGACGACCCGCGCAGCGATCGTTCGCCGTGTTTGGGTCGGCCTGAACGTGTTCGCACTTACGACGCCGAACAGGAACTTCGTCGCGCCCCTCGTGCCGGCTGCGACCGTCAGGGCGAGCGTCGCGCCCGGCTGGGCGAGCACGAGGTTGTCAGGTCCGATGACCGTCCCCGGCGTTCCCGTCGTGCCCTCCGTCACCGTGCCGATTTGGAAACCGGCCGCGGACAGCGGGGACAGCACATCGGTGAATCCACGGCCGGCCAGGGCCGGCACCACGCGCAACGGCTGGGTGTGCGGGCTCGTGTTGCCGGCGAGGTCGGTCTCCCGGACGCTGACCGAGTAGCCCGGAACATAGGTTCCGATCGTCACCGTCGTGGTTCCGGGTCCGTACTGGCCGACGGCCGTGCCGTTGACGAAGACGGTGACGAAGTCGAAGGTACCGCTGTTGTCCGCGCCCGGCGTCCAGGTCAACGAGAGCTGCCCGCCGGTCACCGTGCCGCGCACATGAGTCGGTGCCGACGGAGGCTGGACGTCCCGCAACAGCGTGAAGGGGGTCACGTGGCGGGTGAGCAGGTGGTAGCCGCCCGCATCGACGTAGAAGCCGTCGTCCCAGTTCGCGGGGAGCGTCGGCGCGACGGGCACCCTGAGCAGGACGCGCCAGCCGAAACCGTCGTCCGTCGCCGGCACGATCTGCCGCGCCGAGGAGTTGAGGACGATCTGGATCGGCTTGTCGAAGTGGTGCACGGGGACGCCGGAGAGCGCCCACCACGCAGTGACGTCCACGATTTCCGTCGCGGGGACGAATCCGTTCGATGCCACACCGCTCGCGCGCGGTGTGATCCGGACGATGATCCAATCGTTGCTCGACGGCGAGTAGGCGCCGGCCGGAACGGTGACGCTTGCGAAACCGTCGGCCGAGACGATCGTTGTCGACACGGCCGAGTTGGTGTTTGCCTGCGTCGGCGGCGGCGTGCCGCTGCCGGACCAGACCGTGAACGAGACGCGGAACTGAGCGGACTTGCCGGTCGCGTCGGTGATCGTGCCGGCGAGCGTGTGCAGACCCGGTGCGAGCGGTCCGGTGTTGTACGTGATGCGCGTCCCGCTGATCACCGGCGCGACGGTGGCGACACCGTCGAGAGTTACGGAAGACGGAGTGACCGCTTCGCTCGCGACGAGGTCGATCGCGCCGGCTGCGTCGACGCGGCTGCCGTCCGCGGGCGTGGAGGAGACGATCGCCGGCAGTGCATTGCCGACGCGGATCCCTGCGCGCACGCTGGGGGTGGAGGTGTTACCGACCGCGTTGGTCGCAACTGCGCGGAAGTCGTAGATGCCGTCTGCGAGCGTTGCGGTGTCGAACGACGCAGTGTACGGCGCCGTGATATCCGTCCCGATCGTCGTCCACGTGTTGGCGCCGGCCGGGCTGACGGAGAATGCGACGTTCGCAACCGGAGATCCGGTCGTCGTCGCTGTTGCGCTCAGCGTGACCGACCCGCTCAGCGGGCTGCCCGGATCGGCGAGAGTCACCGTCGGTGCGCTGGTGTCGAGGGTCACCGTCACCGTCGCGCCTGCGATGCTGTTGCCCGCGCGGTCCGTGATCACCGGCCGCAGGTCATAGTTGCCGCTCGCAAGTCCGGTCGTGCTCCAGGTGCCAGAGAACGGGGAGGTTGTGGACGTGGTGATCGCCGTGAACGACCCGCCGCCGGTGGCACGCTCCTCGTAGCGGACTGAGGCGACGCCTGAGCCGCTGTCGGAGGCAGACGCGGCGAGATTCACGTTGCCGCCGACCGTTGCGCCCGCCGCCGGTGCGGTCAGCGAGCCCGTCGG
>JBKPJA010000212.1:0-21944 GCA_046730515.1 Actinomycetota bacterium
AATCTCGGTTGCGATCTCCTCGACGGAGCGCTCGCCCTGGGCCAGCAGATCGACTATCTCCGCCCGCCGGCCGCTGCCGAGCGCTTGCGCCACAGACGCGAACGCATCGAAAAGCGCCACCTTTGCCTGCGGGTTCGTCACGACCTCAAATTATCTCTTGAATGCTTGAACATCAAGCCGCTAGCGTTGGCGCATCAACCGAGGGAGGGATTATGCGAGCGATCGACTGTCCTTGTGGCCACCACCTCGAGGGAGAAGACGACGAGGAGCTGTTTCGGCTAGCCCGCGAGCACGTCGACCGCGATCATCCGGAAATGCAGAGAACAGACGCGCAACTGCGCGAGCGCATCGCAGCCGACGCCTACGATCTGGCCCCCGCTCGATAGGCCGCCATTGCAGTCGACGTAGACATCGACGTCCCTCTCCTTCACACACCGTCAGCGTCAGTTTCGGCGCTGCGGCACCCAAGCGCGGACTCGGACTCCTCGAGCCGCAACACGAATTCCTCGATTTCGCCGGAACGTGCTTCAGCGAAGCCTCGTTCAGTCGCGATGACACGAAAGCCGCACTTCTCGAGGACGCGTTGCGACGCGACGTTGTCGTAGGCGACGCGCGCGTGGAGTGGGCGCGACGGATCAACAGTCAAGAACGCGTTGAGGGCGCCGGTCGCAATCCCCTTGCCCCAGTAGGATCGCCCGATCCAGTATCTGACCTCGCGCTCGTCGGGGTCGCCCCACGAGCCGATTGTCCCGGCGACTTCGCCGTCGACGACGATGACTCTGGCAATCACGGTCTCGTCCGCTCTTAGCCGAGACCAGCGGCGCTCGAATGCCTCCCGGTCCATGTGATCGGGCGCTGTGAAGGCAGCCATGTGGACGGCAACTGGATCCGCCCATTGCTCGAACAGAACTGCCAGATCGTCGTCCCGCATCTCTCGCAATGAACACTGCATCAGACGAAATCCTCGCCGATTCTGCTCCAACGTCCAGATCGTGCGAGTGCTGGGACGCAGAGACCAACTCGTTCAGGCACGAACCTCGTCGCGGCGCACAAAGCCGGTCGAAGCATCCGCGTCACCGAGGGCGGTAACGCGGACGCGGTAGCCCTTCCCGCGCACCTTCTCGATCACATTGGGACCGAGCTTGCGGCGCACGGCTGCGACGTAGACGTCCACGACGTTGGCTCCCGAAACGAACAGGCTGGTGACGGGACTCCGCTGGGCGTTACCGCTTGCGATCTCTCCGACAACCCTCGCGGCGGTGCTCGTCGGGGCGGGAGCACTCGGACAAGGCTGAACACGAATTGGGCAGGAGCCCGCTTCGGTCTCAGAAGCGGGCTCCCTTTCCGGAGGAGGAGTTAGCTCCTGGACCAGTCCTCCACGTTCCACGTCGGACCCTGCGCGTTGGGATCGTCGACCATGCCGTGGATGCCCGACTTGTAGACGAAGTACGTCGGCTTCTGATACAGCGGAACCCAGGGCACGTCGTTTGCGATCTGCTGGTCGATCCTCTCGAACAGCGCAGCGCGCTTCACCGGGTTCAGGATCGCCGCCTGCTGCGTCAGCTCGCGGTTGACGGTGCGGTTGCAGTACTCCGTGAAATTCACCGGGCTGTTGCACGCAAACAGCGTCGCACGACCTTGCGGATCGGCGGAGAACAAGTTCGCGAACATGGCGATGTCGAACGTGTGGTTCGGCAGGTCGGTTCCGAACAGCGTCCCGGCCGGCTTGAAGGCGTGGACGAAGTCGAAGCCGGCCGCCTGCGCCTGCTTCTGCATGAACGTGAACGCGAGCTCCCGAAGCTGGTTACCCGCCGTGGATTCGAACGAGAAGGACATCTTGACGCCGTTGCAGCGCCAGTAACCGTCGCCACCCTTCGAGCAGCCGTGCGAGGTCATGATCCGGTTGACCTTCGCGACGCTGTAGTTCCACTTGTTCCAGTGTTGCTTGTAGAGCTTCCCCTGATTCGGGACGTACATCACGTTGTTCAGCGGGACCAGGCGAGGGTTGAGCGTGCCGAACAGCGACTTCACGGTCTCCTGGCGGTTGATCGAGGTCGCGAGCGCCTGGCGAACCCAGGTGTTCTTCGCAAGCGGGTTGCCCTTGGAGCCGAGCTCGATCTCCAGGTGCTCGACGATCGTGCCGAGATTCGACTGGATCTTCAGACCAGACTGGTTCTTGAGATCGGCGAGCGCGATCTGCGGCTGCGGGTAGATCGCGTCGACCTCGCCGCCGCGCATCGCCTGGATCTCGCTGTTCGTGTTGTGCAAGTAGACGAAGTGAATCGAGGCAAGGCCTGGTTTCTTGCCGTACCAACCCTTGGGGTTTCGGGTCAGCGTGACGCCGCCCGTCGGGTCGTAGCTCGTGAGCAGGAACGGGCCGTCGCCGATCGGCTTCCCCGTCTTCGGGTTGCAAATGCATGTATTCCAAACGGTTGAGAGATCCGTGCCCTGCAGGACATGCTGCGGCAGCACGAAGCCGAAGAAGTCCTTCCAGTCGGCGAAGGGTCTCTTCATCGTGATCTTCGCGACCTTGCCGGTACCCGTGATGCTCTTGATGTCCTCGTAGAAGGTCGGGTCGGTGTGGACGTTGATCAGTCCCTTGGCGAGCTTCTCCTTCCACGTGAACGCGAAGTCCTTCCCTGTGACCGGGACGCCGTCGCTCCACCTCGCATTGCCACGGATGAAGAGCGTGATCCTCATCGGGTTCTGCTGGACCCTGTAGTGCGAGATCAGGTCAGGCTTGAACGTGAACTTCGGCGTGATGATGAACGCGCCGCGGATAACCGGCGTCTCGAAGACGACGTTCCAGAACTCCGCGCAGTCCACGTCGAGGAACTCGTTCAGGCACCAATCGGAGCCGCCTCCCTGTTCCGCGCCGAAGGTGATTGTTCCCCCGGCGCTTGCGGTCTGTCGGCTTGCGGCGCCGCCGGCCGCAAACACGAGGGCCGCGAGGGCGGCGCCCAAAACGAGCCATACCTTTCGTCGATGCATCGATCCCTCCATTCGTCGCCTCGGCTGCCTTTGACGACGAAGTGGGCGTGGAGGATCGGACCAGTTGAGCGAACGTTCGTAGGACCAGCGAGGAATGTCGTCAGGAGGCCGCGCGACGAACGGTTGCGCACTCGGCGGCGCGAAAAGCCGCGGCCAACTCGGCGACCGCAAACTTCATCGCCGGTTCGAGGACTCCCGCATAGCCGATCAGCAGTCCTGCGGGCCCCTCGTACACGGGCAGCGTGTGATCGGAGAGTGACTCGATTGCAAGGCCCCGCGCTGCGGCTTGCGCACAGACGTCGGCCTCGGTCACTGAGGGCGGTAGGTCAACGACCACGTGCAACCCTGCCGCGATGCCGCTGACGCGGAGCTCCGGAAGCTGCTCCTCGAGCGCTTCGATGAGCGCGTCCCTGCGGCGCTTGTAAAGCAAGCGCATGCGACGAATGTGGCGGTCGAACTCCCCGCGCTGCAGGAAGTCCGCCAGCGCAAGCTGGTCGATTCCCGAGAGATGCAGAACACTCATGTGCAGCTCCTCGAAAACGAAAGCACCGAGCTCATCCGGCAGGATCGCCCAGCCGAGCCTGATACCGGGCGAAAGTGTCTTGTTTGCGGACCCGATGTAGGCCACCCGATCCGGGACGAGGCCTTGGAGCGGCCCGATCGGGGCGCGGTCATAGCGAAGCTCTGCGTCGTAGTCGTCCTCGACGATGAGCCCGCCCGACTCGCGTGCCCAAAGCGTTAGCTCCGCTCGTCGGTCGGCGGCGAGTGCAACTCCTGTTGGAAACTGATGTGCCGGCGTGACCAACACGGCATCGACGTGCGCAGCACGAATCGCATCGACGCGAATGCCGTCTCCGTCCACCGGGATGCCGACCGGTGTGAGCCCGGCGTGTTCGGCGACTCTGAAGAAAATCCGATGACTTGGGTTCTCGAATCCCATCGCCGTGCCGCGCAAGGCGAGCACACGTGCGATCAGGCTGAGTGTGTGCGTCGTGCCGGCAGTGACGAGGATCCGGTCGGGATCGGCGAGGACGCCACGCGCGCGTCCGAGATAGCGGGCGAGCTCGACGCGCAAGTGCTCGAGGCCGCGTGGATCGATGTAACCGAGATCGGCGTTGGCCGCTCTCGTCAGAGCGTGGCGCAGCGAGCGCAGCCAAATCTCGCGCGGGAAGCCGCTGAGGTCGGGCTGATGCGGGCGAAGGTCATAGCGCATCTTCTGAACAGGAGCCGGCGAAGAGGCTCGAGGGACAGGCGGCTCCGGAAAGGGAATCCCGCGCACTCTCGGGTTGGCACCCTGGCGGAGATCGAGATAGCCCTCCGCAGCAAGCTGCGCGTAGGCCCGCACCACGACGCCGCGCGAGATCCCGAGGTCCTCGGCCAGCGCGCGGGTCGAGGGCATGTCGCACCCCGGCGCCAGGGTGCCGGATCTGATCGCGCCTCGGAGCTGCTGCTCGAGTTGCCGTCCGAGCTCGGCACGCCGCGAGCGGTCGAGCTGGACGAGCAGGTCACGGGCCTGGAGCTGACGCGGACTCATGTCATGTCGGGTCTTACTTGGTACCGCTTGAGACGGCAAATCGCCGCATTCCGTGGAACCAGTATCCCGGCTTTCCCCGGGACCAGGGCTACGTCAGTCCGGGCGAAGGCTCGGCTGGGGGAACGAGCTTGTTGTCTCGAATCGTGAACCCGACGGCCTGGAGGTAGGGACGCGCCACTTCGACCGCGTGCGCGAGGTTGCGCGCGATCCAGAAGCACAGTGCCGCGATCGGCAGCTCGACGAACACCGCTTCGATGCTCGACTGCACCACGGCGGACGTGCCTCGTGACGTCAGAACGTCGAACCAGGCGTCGCAGATCAGCAGTGTTCCGGTCACAGTCGCGGCGACCTCTGCAAACGGTGAGCGACGCACGATCAGGGTCGCGGTGCTCGCAAGTGCGAGCGCGAGCCCCAAGTCGAATCCTCCCCACGCGATCTGCCAGTGGTTTGCGGTGTAGTGCGGAGGCAGGGTCCCGAAGAGGTACCCGGTCCAAGGAACGAGCACGATGACGCACAGTCCGAATGCCGGCGCGATCCAGGGCGGCACGAGCCAACGGCCGGAGCCCTTTCGAAAGGCAGCAGGTGCGCGGAACTGGAGCTCGCTCATTTGATCCTCCTCAGTGATCTGCTCTCCCGCGCATGATGACGTGAGAAAGGAGGGGAATCTGTGACACGGTTCGTCATCGACAGCGGCACGACGACGGCGACGATCGACGCGCTGCGCCAGCGCTATCCCCAGTCCGTCTCGCCGTAGGACCACGGCACGGCCGTCTCGCGCCTGAAGACGAGGTCGTCCTCTTCGTTGCCCGGCCATACGCCGATCTTGTCGCTGTCGGGGTAGACGGAGACCGCCGGGACTCTTGAGCTGGAGAACATCAGCGTCCTGGCCGGCGCGTCCGTGCGGTTCATGACCTTGTGCGCGCCGGCGGGACCGGGAGCAAAGCAAACGATGTCACCGGGCTGAAGCATTCGCTCCCCGCTGGGTGTGCGCACGACGATCGTCCCGTCGATCACGAGCAGCCACTCCTCTGCGTACTCATAGTGGTACGGGCACTGGCTCTGTCCCGGCTCGAGGTCGTAGACATACATCGCGGTCTCTGCCGAGCCCGCAGCGCGCGCGAGGTCGATCCTCCCCTCCGGGTTTTCGGCGCTGAAGATGTTGATCGCCACGGTCTAGGACAGTTGCTGGGCGATCTCCCAGCTGTGTCCGGCGGGATCGGTGAACGTGGCCGTACGCATTCCCCACTCCCGGTTCGTCGGGCCGGTGAGCAGGTTCGCCCCGCGCTGCTGCAGAAGTGCGCACGCCGCATCGACGTCGTCGACCCAGACGCTGAGCTGGAACCGCGATCCTGCGTCGCGGCCCGCGACGATCCCCGGCTCCACCTGCTCCTGCGCCGCGGTGACCAAGAGGAGATTGACGAACACATGATCGAACTTCACGCACACAGAGCTGTCGTCCTCGAAGACGACATCGACGCCGAAAACGTCCTTGTAGAACGATTTCGCGGCCGAGAGATCCTCGACGAACAGGCTGATCGCGCTGACCCTCTTGAGCGACTGAGCCAAGGTCTCGTCCACCGACACGTTCGTCACCATCGGAGCTCCTTTCTCGGGGATCTGTCGAGTGATGAGACTGCTCCGCGAGGCAGAACTCATCGGCTCACGGCTCGGGCCAGCTGCTTCGCCTGGATTCCGACCATCCGAAAGGTGCCGCCGAGCGTCACCGCGTAACCAACGAAGTGGAGGCCGGGCGCCTGCGGCCGCTCGTGCGCACCGTGGACCAGCGGTTCTCCGCGCTCGTCGAGCACGCCGAGGTGTCCGACCAACGGCTCGAGCGCGGGGCGATAACCGGTTGATGCGATCACGGCGTCGACTTCGAGTCGAGTGCCGTCGGCGAGAACGGCCGCGGCGTCGTCGAACCGCTCGAGTGCCTCAACCACGCGGACACGACCGCTTCGCACGGCCTCGACGATCCCGACGTCGAGAATCGGAATCACACGCCGCCGCAGAAAGTCGGAATACGGCCGCGACGGCGCCTCCAGGCCGAAACAGGTGAGGTCGGGAATCGAGAGGCGGCGAAGCGTGCTCGCGATCCGGTCGACAACCGAGACGGGCAAGCGCGACGTCGCGATCCCGAGCAGTTGGCTGGGAACGCCGAGCGTGTCGCGTCGCACGATGGACGGCGGCGTGCGAACGGCGAGCCAGGCGCCGGCTGCGCCACCGTCGGCGAGATCGACAGCTATCTCGGCTCCTGAATTCCCAGCTCCAACGACGAGCACGCGCCGGCCGACGTACGGCGTCGCATTGCGGTAGTCCACGGAATGGATGAGCTCACCCGCGAACGCCCCTGGCCAGACCGGTAGGTACGGCGCTTTGCAGTAACCGGTGGCGACGACGACGCGTTCCGCCTCGATCGCACCGTCGTTCGTCGTGACTCTCCACGATCCGTTGTTCCGATCGATGCGCTCGACCTCGGTCCCGGTCCGCACGGTGAGCGCGGCGTCGTCTGCGTAACGCTGGAGGTACTCGATGACGCGATCACGCGACGGCCACTTACCGAACGAGCGCGGCATTCGATATCCCGGCAGGCACGACAACCAGCGCACCGTGTGCAGATGCAAACGGTCGTAACGCGTCGTCCAAGCTGCGCCGACGTCGCCGCGCTCGAGCACGATGACGTTCTCGCCGGCCCGCTGCAACGTCGCGGCGCACGCAAGTCCTGCCGGACCAGCTCCGACGACAACGATCACGCAGCGGGTTTTACACGTCGAGCGGCGGCCGAGCGAGGCCCGACCGCCGCGTGTTCGTTGTCACTTCGTGGCGTTCAGGCGCAGCTTCTGCGTGGCGCTGGCGGAATGGCAGCTCAGCTCGCACCCGAAGGCGTTCACCGAGGCGTCCGCCGGCCCGGCAGCAAACTGCCCGTTGGAAGCCGTCACGTTCGCAGTCCAGTTGACGGACGGCGGACTGCAGTTGACGTAGGTCCCATAGGAGCCGGTGATCAAGACGCGATTCGCAAACAGCTGCGAGAGCGTCCCGGAGAGACCGACGCCGATCGCTCTCGAGCATGTCACCACGCCGGAGATCGTCGCAACGCCTGTGCGACTGCCGGCGCTGCCGGTCCCGTCGACTGTGACGCCCATCTGGAGCAGCGGCAACACGTGCACCTGGAAGCTTCCGGTCGCGACGTTCCCGGATGCGTCTGTTGCCTGGCAGTCGACGGTCGTCGTACCGACCGGGAAGAACGATCCCGATGCCGGCGAGCAGTTGACCGTCGGATTCGGATCGCGATTGTCGGACGCGCTGACGTAGTAGTAGACGTTCGTCCCGGAGGAACGGGTGCCTCGACCGTCATGTCCCCCGGCACGTTCAGCGTCGGGGGTGTCGTGTGCGGCGGAGGAGGCGCGTTCTCGATGCGGATGCGGCCGAACAACGCCGCCGGGCCTCCTTCGCAGTGTTGCTCGAAGGCGCGGGGGCCGCGATGTTCACGTACCACCAGTGTGTGTACGGCCCTGGATGATCGACGCCGAGAAGTAATCGCCGCCTCGCGGCAACGATTCGTTAATCGTCGCTTCCGCAGAGGTGTAGAGCTGCTCGATCCGGGCGGCATGATCACGGTCGCTCCCGCCGACGTAATCGGCTTCGCGCGCCGGCGCACCGGGGTCTAGATCAGACCGACGCGGCGCGCCTTTGCGACAGCCTCGACCCGTGAGCTCGCGCCGAGGTTCCGCAGGACCCGCTTCACGTGGTTGCGCACGGTCTCGACGGAGATCGACATCTCCTTCGCCATCTCGCGGGTCGAGCATCCCGCGGCGAGCAGCGTGAGCGTCTCGCGCTCGCGGGGACTGAGCGCGGGCGGCCGCTCCCAAGAAGGATCGACCTTGCCGAGCACATGCACGAGCCCGAAGCTCCCGATGACCACGCCCTCGGCGTCCTTAAGGGGAACGGAATTGACTGCCACGCGCACACGCGTGCCGTCGGGGCGAACGACCGAGACCTCGAGCTCCGTGCTCGCCGCTCCGTCCAGCTTCCGGGCGAATGCCTCGCGCGCCCGCGGGAGATCCTCGGAATCGAGACCGGCGCTGCCGTCGAGCCGGCCACGGAGATCCCCGACGAGCTCGATCGACGCGGCGTTCTGCCAGCGAATGCGGCGCTGACGATCGACGATGTAGGCAGGGACCCGGATCGCCTCCAGGGCCCCGACGACGTCGGCGGAGAGCGCATCGAAGAGGTCGGCCTCCCGCACCGGGAATGAACGTTCGATTTCCTTCGAGGACTCCACGATCTCCGCTACAGACAGGTCTGTAGTGCTACCTTACCCGCGTACACGGGCTTGGGGGCCAGGCCATGCGACGCCAGGAGCAGCGGAGGTCCAAAGCGAGCGGGGCGCGTGAGCGGGTCCTCGACACCGCGTACGAGCTCTTCCATCGCCATACGCTCAACACCGTCGGCGTCGACAGGATCGTCGCGGAGGCGGGCGTCGCGAAGACGACGCTCTACCGGCACTTCCGGTCCAAGGACGACCTCGCGGTTTCCGTGCTCGGACGCCATCAAGACGTCTGGATGACCGGCTGGCTCGAACAGGAGCTCGCGCGCCGTGGCGGCACACCGGCCGCCCGCGTGCTGGGCATCTTCGATGCTTTCGACAACTGGTTCCGGCGCGACGACTACGAGGGAGATCTCTTCGCGCGTTCGCTGCTCGAGGTGCGCGATCCCGAGAATCCGGTGCGCTCGGCCGCGGTCGCAGGTCTGGCGAATATGCGAGCGCTCATCCGCAACCTGGCGAAGGAGGCGGGAGTGCACGACCCGGGGAGGTTCGCCTTCCAGATCCAGCTGTTGCTCCTCGGGGCGACGGTGGCTGCGGTCTCGGGCGAGCTCGACGCGGCAAGACGAGGTCGTGAGGTTGCGCGCCTGATGTTGGAGCAGGAGGGCATCCGCGCCGAGTCATGACGCGACCCCTCGACGCGCCCCCGCAATCACGGCGCAGAGCTCGTCGAGCGAGAACGGCGTCGACAAGCCGGCAACGAGGTCGTCCTCCCGGAGGTCTCCGCGCTCGTCGTCGTCGAACCCGAAGATGCCGACGACGGCGAGAGCGGGCTGAACCGAGCGGAGGTCGTCGACGACGGTCTGTCTCGGCTCGAGCAGGTCGCCGGCAACGACGATGTCGATCTGCACCCTCTGCACGACCTCGAGCGCTTCGAGTGCGTTCTTCGTGCTCAGGACGCGGTGACCGGAATCACGCAGCGCCTGATCGATCAACTCCTGCACGGCTGCGTCCTCCTCGAGCACGAGGATCGTCGCCGACGAGGCCGCCGCCGCAGACACGCCGCCACCCTGACCGCCGCCGAAGTGCGGCGCTAGACCCAGATGGGTTGCTCTTGCTGAAAGTAGCGTGATGTTCGTGACCTTCGGCCACTCGCATGAGATCTGGAACGACTATCCCGAGCTCGTCCCGGGGGTCCTCGCAGGCGAGGGGATCAGCGCCGTGGCGACGCGCTTTCTCGCGAATGGGGCTCAAGCCACCCAGTACCGGTGCGCCGCGGAAGCGCTCCTCCGACGGTTTCGCAAGGAACACAGCCTCCCCGAGATCCATCCGTTGATCGACCTCTGCAATGCCGTCTCGATGGCGTTTGCGATTCCCGTTGCGGTGTACGACGTCTCGAAGGTCTCCGACTGCCTCGAGGTTCGTTACGCAACCGGTTCCGAGATCTTCGAAGCCTTCTCACGCGAGATCGAGAATCCCGAGCCTCACGAAGTGATCTTCGCCGACGCCGGCAACAGAGCTCATGCTCGACGCTGGACGAATCGGCAGAGCGGCTACTCAGCCGTCCGCGACGAGACCGTTTCGGTCTTGATCGTCGCAGAAGCCCTCCACGAGTCTGCCGACGCGGACGTCCAGAGGCTCATCGCCGCAATCGCGGAAGAGATCGACACCGTCTGGGCAACGACGCCCAAGAGCACGCTGCTGACGAGTTCGTCAGCGCGGTTCGAGCTCTAGCGTCACGCCGCTTCTTCGAGGGCCACGGCCTCGGGCTCGACGCGCTCCGGCGCTCGGCGCGCCGGCGTGGACTTGAGGAGCGCGCCCGCGATCACGGCGCCGAAGACCAGCAGGCCGGTCAACGCGTAGAGCGCGGTCTGGAAGCCGTGATCGAGCGCGGCGCCCGGGGTGAGGGACGCGTGGGAGTGCAGATAGCTGCTCGTCGAGCTGGCGGCGATCGCGCTCACGGCGGCGAGCCCGATCGCGCCGCCGATTTGACGGCTCGTGTTGATCAGGCCGGAGGCCGCTCCTGCATCCGAGCGCTCGACACCGGTGAGGCTCGCGATCGTCACCGGGACGAACGACAGCCCCATCCCGGCGCCGCCGAGCACGAACGCGGGAAAGAGATCCCAGAAGTAGTGCCCGTCGACCGGCAGCCGCGTGAGATACGCGACCGAGACAGCCGAGAGCAGGAGTCCGGCAGTGAGGGTCGGACGCACGCCGATGCGGCCGACGACCGCTTGCGCGACGTTCGAGATCACCACAACCGAGAGGGCGAAACCGCTGAAGGCGAGACCGCTTTCGATCGCTGAGTAGTGGAGGACGTCCTGCAGGTAGAGGGTAAGCAGGAAGAACTCGGAGAAGGCGACCCCGCCGACGATCGCCATCGTGACGTTCGCCGCCGAGAGAGTGCGCGACCGGAAGATGCGCAGGGGCAGGAGCGGTGACGGTGAGCGAAGCTCAATGGCGACGAACGCGAGCACGAGCGCAACTGCGCCGAGCAGCAAAGCGATCGTCGTGGTCGACCCCCAACCGTCGCTCGTCGCGCGGGTCATTGCGTAGACGAGCAGCATCAGGCCTGCGGTGATCGAGACAGCGCCGGCGAAGTCGAAGTGGCGGTGACCGAGATCGGCCCTGCTCTCACGCAACAGAATCGGGGTGAGCGCGATAGCCGCAATTCCGACCGGCACGTTGATGAAGAAGATCCACGACCAGTTCAGGTACGAGGTCAGCACGCCGCCGAGCAGCACCCCGACTGCAGCACCGCTGCCGGAGGCCGCGCCGTAGATGCCGAGCGCGAGGTTGCGCTCGCGCCCTTCGCTGAACGTCGTCATCAGCAGCGAGAGCGCGGCCGGAGCAAGCAACGCGCCGCCGAGCCCCTGTAGGGCGCGGAAAGAGATCAGCGATCCTTCCGACCAGGAGAGACCACACAGCAGCGAGCTGGCGGCGAACAACGCCAGGCCGGCGACGAACAGGCGCCGACGTCCGAGCAGATCGGCGAGTCGGCCGCCGAGCAAGAGCACACCGCCGAAGAGGATTGCGTAGGCGGAGATCACCCACTGCAGATTGGTCTGCGAGAAGTGCAGGTCTGTCTTGATCGACGGCAGCGCGACGTTGACGATCGCGACGTCGAGAATGACCATGAACTGCGCCGTGACGATGAGCGCGAGTGCGCTCCAACGCCGCTCGTTTGCTCCGATGTTCATGCGGCCTCCCTGACGACCTGCGCCAGTTCCGTGCGGACGCGTGTGATCTCATCATCGTGAGCGTCGACCTCGGCGCGAGATGCGCCGCGGCTCTCAAGCAGCGCGCGTACGAGCACGAGACCCTTGAGGTGCAGGACGAGGTCGTCGAGCCTACGTTGTTCCCGAATCGCGGTGCTCATGCCGCGGCCTCCAGCTCGACGACGGCATCGGTGCTGAGCTCGGGCTCGGCCTCCGCCGGGCGTGACTCAAGCAACAGCGCCGACAACAGCGCACCCAGGGCTGCGAGAGCGGCGAGCACGTAGAACGCGATGCTGAAGCCGTGGGTCAGGGCATTGCCTCCGAACGCACTCGCGCCGACGTGGGCATGGACGTAATGCGTCGTGAACGTCGTCGCGATCGTGGTCGCGACGGCGACGCCGATCGCCCCGCCGATCTGCTGGGTCGTGTTGATCAGTCCCGAGGCGATGCCTGCGTCAGACTGACGGACGCCCGTCAGCGCAGCGATCGACATCGGCACGAATGCGAGCGCGAGCCCGAGCCCGCTGATGATGAACGCGGGGAAGAGGTCGGCGAAGTAGTGACCGTGCACGGGCAGCCGCGCGAACAGGACGAGCGCGATCGTGGAGAGCAGCAGACCGACAGGCAGGACCCGGCGGACGCCGATGCGCGTCACGAGCGCCTGCGCGACGGCCGAGAAGCCGATGATCGTCAGGGTCAAGCCGATGTACGCGACGCCGGTCTTGAGCGCGGAGTAGTGCAGAACCTGCTGCATGTACAGGGTGAGCAGGAAGAACTGTGAGAAGATCGCACCGCCCATAAGCAGGCCGCTGACGTTCGCGGCGGACAAGGTCCGCAGGCGGAAGATGCGCAGCGGCAAGAGCGGTGCCTTCGAGCGCAGCTCGATCAGGAAGAAGGCGCCGATCAGCGCGGCGGCGGCTGCGAGCAGCCCGATCGTCTCGGCAGTTACCCACCCGTGCTGCGTGGCGCGGGTCATCCCGTAGACGAGCAGCATCAGCCCCGCGGTGATCGAAGCGGCGCCTGCGAAGTCGAAGTGGCGATGCTTCAGATCCGCTCGGCTCTCGCGCACGAGGAAGGGCGTCAGCCCGATCACGAGCGCACCCACCGGCACGTTGATGAAGAAGATCCACGACCAGCTGAGGGCGCTCGTCAGCGCACCGCCGAGCAGCACGCCGGCAGCGCCGCCGCTCCCCGAGGCTGCTCCCCAGATCCCGAGCGCGAGGTTGCGCTCACGTCCCTCGCGGAAGGTCGTGGTCAGGATCGAGAGCGCGGCCGGCGACAGCAGCGCCGCGCCGAGTCCCTGCAGCGAGCGGAAGGCGATCAATGATCCCTCGGACCACGCGAGGCCGTCGAGCAGCGATGCGACCGTGAACAGAAGCAGGCCGGCGACGAACAGGCGACGCCTCCCGAGGAGGTCCGCCAGCCGCCCGCCGAGTAGGAGGACGCCGCCGAAGAAGATGGAGTAGGCCGTGATCACCCACTGCAGGCTCTCCTGCGAGAAGTGGAGATCGGTCTTGATCGAGGGCAGTGCGACGTTGACGATCGCCACGTCCAGCACGACCATGAACTGGGCCGCCACGATGACCGCCAGCGCCAGCCAGCGGCGGCGATCCTTGGCTCCGACTGCTGCTTCTGTAACAATTGCGGCGCTCATCGTTCGAACCTCCGGATCGTTGATTTCGTCCACGATAACACGAACCAACGTTTGCGCGCTACACTTATTCCGTGATGACAGCAACAAGCACTGAGATCCCGACCCGCCCGGTCCACCGGGTAGCAAAGGAACTGGTCAAGAGCAGCGGTTTTCTGCTCGCACGGCTTGGCCTGGGCTTCAAGGCGAAGGCCATAGAGCAGATCGAGAAGGAAGGCTTCGAGGGCCACCACTACAGCGTCCTGGCGATGCTCGCCGAGGACATCCGAGAGACGCAGGCGACGATCGCCGACGCGCTCGGACTCGATCCCAGCCGGCTCGTGGCGGTGCTGGACTCCCTCGAGGAGAAAGGCCTGGTCGCGCGCCAGCGCGATCCCCAGGACCGTCGCCGCCACGTGGTCAGCATCACACCGGCGGGCAAGCGAGAGCTCCAGAAGTTGAGGGCGATCACGAAAAAGCTCGAGGACGAGTACTTCGCGTCGTTCACCGCCGAGGAGCGCGCGACCTTTCACGAGTTCCTCGTGCGGCTTGCGTGCGCGCACGATCCCCGCTGCGGCTTCGCGCCGACCGTTTCCTCGAAGCCGGACTAGCGCACGTGGCACAGGTCGACGAGCGGGTAGCTCGCGAGTTCGTCGAGGGATTCCTCGGCGGCCAAACAGTGCTCGACACCTACCGCGCCGAGGTTGAGGGAGCGCACCTCGTCGAGCAGCTCCAAACGGGCTACGAGGAGTACTGGGGAATCGTCGAGCCGACCAGCGGCTACAACACCGGCCGGCTCGGCTACGAGGAGGGCGTCCGCCTGTACGCGCTCACCCGCCGGCTTCGGCCTCGCGTCTCGGTCGAGACGGGCGTCTGCAACGGCTTCTCGACGGCGTTCGTCCTGCTCGCGCTCGAGCGCAACGGCGACGGCGACGGCGAGCTGTACTCGATCGACCTCCCGGAGGTCGCAGGCACGGACTACGAGCCCGGCACGTTCTGGGAGGGAAAGCAAGGCGCGGCGATTCCGCCGGGGAAGGATCCGGGCTGGATGATCCCCGCGCCGCTACGCGAGCGATGGCACCTGACGATCGGCCGCAGCCAAGACGAGCTGCCGTCGCTGCTCGAACGACTGGCAGACATCGACCTGTTCGTGCACGACAGCGAGCACTCGTACGAGTGCATGGACTTCGAGTTCCGCGCGGCGTGGCCGGCGCTCCGCGAGGGCGGCGCACTCGTCGCGGACGACTGGAACTGGAACGCCGCGTTCGAAGAGCTCGCGCGCGACGTGGGTCGAGCCCCGGTCACGCTCGGGAAGAAGCTCGCCCTCCTCCTGAAGTAGACGTCACGGGCAGGAACCACAGCGGGTTCACGGGCTGCGTCGCCTCGCGCAACTCGAAGTGCAGGTGCGTGCCCGTGCACCAGCCCGTGCAACCGGCGATCGCGATCGGCTCTCCGGGGAGCACGAGCTCGCCGACGCGCACATGCCACGACGAAAGGTGCGCGTAGATCGCCTCGAAGCCCGGCCACATGCGCACGACGACGACATTCCCATAACCCTCGTAGCCCGCAGGCGTTCCCACTTCGGTGACGACACCGGCCCCGGCGGCACGGACTACGAGCGAGCGCAACATCCCGATGTCGAGACCGGGATGCCAGCGTCCGCTGTCGTTCCCGAAAGGCGAGGTGATCGTTCCGTCCGCCGGCCAAACGAAGCCGAACTCCATCGGCCCGTCCGTCATCGCCGACGCAGGTGCAACGAAACAGAGTGCGACGGCGCACGCCCCCGCGAGAAGTCGCAGTAGCCCCATGACCAGCGCGGCAGAGTACCCGAATGGCCTAACGGTCGTCCAGTGTCGGAGTCCGGATCTCCTCCGGAGTGACCGGCGACTCGACGACTCTCGCGGCGATGTCGTGCAATTTCATTCGATGCGAGCGCGCGCTGCGACGGAGGATGCGGAATGCCTCCTCGACCGTGATGCCGTAGCGCTCCGCGAGGACTCCCTTGGCCTGCTCGATCTGGATACGGGATTCGAGGGCCTGCTGCAGTTGCCCCGCACGCCTCGCAAGAATCGCGGTCAGCTCAACGAGACGGCTGATCGCGACCTCTGCTTCGCGTGGCGTCCCGGGCGGAATGCCGAGCTGAATCAGGCTGTGCGCCGAGGACGAGAAGCGACGGCCCTCGGTCGAGGACCGGGCGCCTTCAGACCGTGAGCCACTGATCGACGACATATTCGACCGCTTCGATAACGGTGCGTTCGATGTGGACGAGGTCCCTGGCGTCGGCGAGCTCGATGACGCGGAGGACGTGCTGATTGTCGACGGCGACGACGAACTGTCCTGTCGAGGAGCGTAGGGCCTGAGCCGTAGTGGGCGAGCCGCAGCTGCAACTGCTCCGCCGCGTAGAGAAGGACGTCAGTGCCGGTCGGCGGAATGTGCAGCACGACGAAGATCGCTGCTGCGAGATCTCCGGCAGCAAGGGGACGAGCTCGCCGAGCGCTTCGACGCCACCCGCCGACGCGCCGATGACAACGATGTCGTGCCCGCTCCGATTGGACTCAGCCGGCACGTTCCTCCCAATCCGGTCGTTCGTATCCTGAGGTGAGTGTACCCCTCTGGAGCCGAGGGTTTCAGGCTCCGCCCGAGGCGGTAGATCGAGCGCATGGATCCCGGGTCCCCGGATCCCCGACAGCGGAAGCACGTCGACCTCGTCGAGATGTACGGCAACGCGATCGCCGAGCTGCGTTCACTGCACGACCCCGGCGTCACCGGCTTGATCGAGCGCCTCGAGCGGCATCGCCGATTGATCGTCTCTAGCGGGGCTCGATTCCTTGCGCGAATCTGAAGAGCCGGTTGGGGTCGAAGCGTTTCTTCACGTGCTGCAGCCGTGTGTAATTCGAGCCGTAGTACGCGTGCCGCCAGCTCGTCAGGTCGGGGTCGATGTAGTTCTGGTACGCGAAGCCCGAGACGTACGGTCGCATTGCCTGGTAGAAGCCGCGTAGCCAACTGATCGCTGCCGACGCGCGTTCCGGTTGCGACCAGTACGCGAGGTACTGACCGGAGCAGAGAGCGTTTCTGTGCACGAACGCCGTGGCCGCCCGCGGGACGCGGTTGATCGCGCCGCCGTAGGAGTCGAGCAGCAGCGCGGCCGATCCGAAGCCCGCGGGTTGCACGCGCTCCATCCAGCGGACGATCGTGTCGATTGCGAGCCGTGAAAGCGGCGAGTTGACGTAATCCGACTTCGCGGCGAAGGTCGAGCGTTGCAGCGTTCCTGCGGGTGTGTCGCCGACGAGGTGACATTGCGCGACGGTCTTCCCGAGGCAGCCGGCCCACCGCAGCTGCGCGTCGAGGTACGCCGACGAACCCGTCGTCAGCTGTGCGCCGGCGACGCGCGTGAGCGGGTTGAGCAGGGTACGGAGCTTCGTCTCCGAGCCCAGAAACTGTCCGAAGCAGCGAATCGTCGGAGTCTTACCTCCCGCGCCGAACGCACAGATGGAGAAGAGCTCGTCGGGCGCATGCGACGCGAATGCCTGCCACGCCTGAACGACCTGCGCGGCCTGACTCCACGGATAGTCGACGAAGAAGTAGGAGACGCTCGTGACGGGATGGGTGCGGAAGACAAAATCCGTGACGATCCCGAAGTTGCCCCCGCCGCCGCCGCGACACGCCCAGTACAGATCGGAGTTCTCGAGCTTGGAACAGCGGCGATAGCGACCGTCCGCGGTGACGATCCCGAGCGAGACGATGTTGTCGCTCGTCGTTCCGAACTTGCGCGACGCGAGGCCGACTCCGCCGCCGAGTGCGAGACCCCCGATCGCGACCGTCGCGCACGAGCCGGCGGGGACTGCGCGCCCGCGGCGCGCAAGGTTCGCTTCGACGTCGACGAGCCGCGCACCCGCGCCGATCGCTGCCCGGCCCGACGGTGCAAGGCTGATCGAGTGGAGTCGTTTCAGGTCGACGACCAGACCGCTCGTCGTCGAGTAGCCGGCGTAACTGTGTCCTCCCGAGCGGATCGCGAGCCGCACTCCCGTCTTCCGCCCCCAGTTGACGACCCGACGCACATCGTCGATCGAGATCGGTTGAACGATCCCCAGCGGATGAACTCCGTCGAAACGTTCGTTGTAGACGACCCGGGCGTGGTTGTAAGCCGGGCTCGCCGGCGTGATGACCGGCCCTCTGACCTCGCGCGCAAGCTCGCGCAGCCGCGGATCGACCCCGGCGAACGCATCGTCGACGATGCGCCAAACTCGCACTGGACCGCGTGCAGCAGCCACGAAGCCGGCTGCTCCGAGCACAAATGCCCGCCGGTCGAAGGTTGGCTGCGAGCGGCTAATAGTTGAAGCTGGCCGTGCCGACGACCTTTGCCTTGTAGGCGATGCAGACGCCGAAGAGCGAGATCCGGTAGTGGGTGAGGATCGCGCTGAACGTTCCTGATCCGCCGATGGTCGTCGTCGTCGCGACGTCTCGCAGCGAGCCCTTGACGAGGTACTGCTGGTTGGTGCAGCCCGCGCCGGAGTCGATCGTCGTGATCGTGCCGCCGTGGTACACGAAGCTTCCCGTCACAGCGTCGAGCAAGTCACTCGGGCCGGATGTGGCCAGCGCAACCGACCCGCCGTCGATGTACGTGGGCGTCGAGCCCAGCGGGTCGTGCCGAACGCAGGCGTTCCACGTTGCGCTCTCGCCTGCGCTCCCGCTCGCGGTGCCGGCGAAGCAGCCGAGCGTCGACGTGAACGCGTACTCGTAGCCGACGACGTTGAACGTTGTCGACGTCGGAGCGGCCGTGGCTCCGCCGACATTCGCAAGCCCGATGACCCCGAGCAGAGCCGCGAGGAAGCGGAATTTCACCGCCTCAGCTTAGCCGCAGCGGGCGCCGCCCTAATGGATGTGCAGGTTGATCCCCAGCAGGATCAGCGGCCAGAGAACCGTCGCGAGCAGCGCTGAGCCGATCTGCTTGATCGTGTTCAGGTGCGCCCAGTAGTGATGGGTTGCCGCGACGATCGCACCGGCGACGATGTAGACCAGGAACAGCAGGCCGAAGCGCGGCCCAGCTCTCGTGGCTGATGGTGCGTAATAAGCCATCCGGAAAGACCCCCTTTCGCGTCCCTCCTGGATGCCCGCTCAGGCCGATCTCAAACGGCGGCCCGGGCCGACCCCTGTCAGTGCAGGAGCCGGCCCGAACCGACGTCGCTACTCGACGCGGCCGAAGGCCTTGATCTCCTCAAGTTCCTCCGGCGTGAGCTCGCGCGGTGTCTCGCCGCGTTCGACCTTCTCGGTCTGCACCTGGTGCCGGATGTCTTCGACGATCTCCGGATTCGCGAGCGTCGTGATGTCTCCGACGTCCGTGAAGTTCGAGATACCGGCGATGACGCGACGCATGATCTTTCCGGAACGCGTCTTCGGCATGTCGGGGACGATCCAGATGTTCTTCGGACGTGCGATCTTGCCGATCTCCTTCTCGATCGCCGTCGTCACCTTCTTCTGGATGTCGTCGCCTGCCTCGACGCCCGGTTTCAGCGCCACGTACATCTCGACGGCGCGGCCGCGCAGATCATCGATCACGGGCACGGCGGCCGCTTCTGCGATCTCGTCGACGGTGATCGTCGCCGACTCGAGCTCCTTCGTCCCGAGCCTGTGGCCGGCGACGTTGATCACGTCGTCGACGCGTCCGAGGATGCGGAAGTACCCGTCGGCCGCCTGCACGGCGCCGTCGCCGGCGAAGTACGGCCAGTCCTGCCACTTCTTGCTGTTCTTGTCCTTGTTGTATTTCTCGTAGTAGATCGAGACGAAGCGTTCGTCCTGGCCCCAGACAGTCTGGAAGATGCCGGGCCACGGGTTGCGGATGCAGATGTTGCCCGCCTTGCCGCTGCCCGCTTCGACGACCTTGCCCTCCTCGTCGTAGATGACGGGGAAGACGCCGAGCACTCCGGGTCCACAACTGCCGGGCTTCATCGGCTTGAGCGCCGGCAGCGTGCTGCCGAGGAACCCGCCGTTCTCCGTCTGCCACCACGTGTCGACGATCACGGCCTCGCCCTTGCCGACGACCTCGTGATACCACCGCCACACATCGGGCTCGATCGGCTCGCCCACCGTCGTCATGTGCTTGAAGTGGTAGTCGTACTTCTTCGGCTCGTCCGGACCGAGCTTACGCAGCATGCGGATCGTCGTCGGCGCTGTGTGGAAGATGGTCACGCCGAGCCGCTCTGCTATTCGCCACGGACGCCCCGGGTCCGGAAACGTCGGCACGCCTTCGTACATCACGCTCGTGGCACCGAGCGAGAGCGGGCCGTACACGATGTACGAGTGACCGGTGATCCAGCCGATATCGGCGAAGCACCAATATGTGTCCTCTGGATGGATGTCCTGGTAGTAGTAGGACGTCCCGGTCACGTAGGAGAGGTAGCCGCCCGTTGAGTGCTGCGCGCCCTTCGGCCGTCCGGTCGTGCCGCTCGTGTACATGAGGAAGAGCGGCGCTTCGGCCGGCATCGACTCCGGCACGACGATCTCGTTCTCGTACTCCCGCAGGATCTCGTCGACGAAGAAGTCGCGGTCCTGCACCATCTCCGACTTCGACCCGTACTCGTCCGGATACCGGCGGAAGACGAGCACCTTGTCGACCTCCTGCCCGAGCTCCTTGGCCCGCTGGAGCGCTTCGTCGGCCTTCGCCTTGTGGTCGATCAGCTCTCCCTGCCGCCAGTACGAGTCCATCGTCACCAGGACGCGACTCTGCGAGTCGGCGATTCGCTCACCGCAAGCGTTGCCGCTGAACCCGCCGAACACCTCTGAGTGAATGACGCCCAGCCGCGCGCACGCGAGCATGGCGACGGGCAACTCGGGGACCATCGGCAGGTGGAACGTAATGCGATCCCCGGTCTCGAGGCCGCAGAAGTCTCGTAGCAGCGCGGCGAACTCGTTCACGCGCTTGTAGAGCTCCTGGTAGGTGATCGCCAGAGTCGGCTGGTCCTCCGGCTCGGGCACCCAGATGAGAGCGGCCTTGTTGCGGTTGGATGCCAGGTGCCGGTCGACGCAGTTGTACGACGCGTTCAGCTTGCCGCCGACGAACCACTTCCAGAACGGCGGATTGCTCGTGTCGAGCGTCGTGTGCCAGTACTCGTCCCACTCGAGCATGTCCGCGTACTCCTTGAAGCACTCGGGGAAGCGCTCCTCGCTGAACCGCTCGAAGATCGCCGGATCCGAGGCATTGGCCTGTCCGATGAACTTAGGCGGCGGATAGAAGTAGTCCTCTTCTCGCCAGTGGACGGCGATCTGGGCTTCGGAAACCTGCGGTTCCTCAACGACTGCCATCGGCTCACCCCCTACTCAGCGAAATCCGCATCGGTATTGGACGGGGAGTCTAATCCCGTCGATGAGTTTTCGCCGTTCGCGCGGTCCAAGAAACCAATGAACGCTCCGAGGCGGAGCACGATCCTCTGCGACGTCGAGTCGCTGACGACGCCAGACTTCGGGTCCGTCGGCGCGCTCGCACGACTGCAGCTCGAGGCGCGACGCGTCGGGCTCGAGCTCCGGCTGCGCCGCGTGTCGCCCGAGCTCCTCGACCTGATCGTCTTTCTCGGGCTCGAGGAGGTTCTACGCGTCGAGGTGCGGCGGCAGGCCGAAGAGCGGGAAGAGCGTCTCGGTGTCCAGGAAGAAGGTCAGCTCGGCGACCCGCCCCCCTGAAAGCTCGATCACCTGCAGGGCCCATGGCTCGTAACCGCCGTCCGGCGAAAGCTTGTACTGGCCGAAGGCCGGCGAACCGTTGGCCGTCCCAACCGGGATGACGCGTGAGCCCTTGCAGCCGATGCCCGGGCCATACCACCACGTGAAGATGTCCTCACGGCCTTCGAGCCAGAGGTCGTACGGCGGCATCGACTGCGTCGCGTCCTCGCGGATGACCTGCGTCAGCTTGTCGATGTCGTAGGCCTCGAACGCCGCGACGTAGCGCGCGAGCAACTCCTTGTCGATCTCGTCGTCCGCTTCATGCGTCTCCGTCGATGCGAGCGTCGCACGCGCGCGCTGGAGGGCGCTGTTGACCGACGCGACGGTGGTTTCGAGCAGCTCCGCGACCTCGGACGCCTGCCAGTGCAGCACCTCGCACAGGATCAGCACCGCACGCTGCTTGGGCGGTAGATGCTGGAGCGCGGAGACGAATGCGAGCCGGATCGTCTCGTGCGATTCGGCCACGTCGGCCGGATCCGGCGTCGGCAGGACCCACGTTGCCTCTGAGCGCGTCTGCAGGTTGTCGATGACCGGCTCTCCCGAGGGCCCGAGATCCATCGGCCGCGCCCGGCGCTCGCGACCCTGGAGCATGTCGAGGCA
>JBKPJA010000213.1:0-6500 GCA_046730515.1 Actinomycetota bacterium
CCGCCAGACGACGACGAACGGGTTCCGCTCCCACTCGCGCCCGATCGTCGTCTCGTCCGTGTGGCCGGGCAGCACCCGTGTCTCCGGCGGCAGCTTCATCAGCACGTCCATCACGGAGTGCCGCACCTGCTCGACGTTGCCGCCGCCGACGGAGTCCTTGAACAGCGTGTCGCCCGTGAAGACCGCCGCGCCGTTGACGACGAAGGCGATCATGTCGTCGGAATGGCCCGGCGTCGGCAGCGCCTCGACCCGCAGGCCGCCCACCTCGACGGCATCGGTCCGCACCGGCAGCCCGAGCTCGCCCTCGTGCACGACGTGGTCGTGATGGGCGTGCGTGCGCAGGATGTAGGACGGCTCGACGCGCCAGCGCTCGGCCGCGCTCAGCAGCGGCCGGACGTCTGCGCCGGAGTCCACGAACACGGCCGACCCGCCCTCCTCGTCGGCGACGAGGTACGCGTTCGACAGCCAGTCGGGATGCAGGCTCCGCGCGACGAGCACAGCGGTACGCTACAGAGGCACCTGCGAAACAGGAGGACTGAATGGCCGGTCTGATGTCGCGAGCGACGACGATCATCAAGTCGAAGATCTCGGCGCTGCTGAACCGCGCGGAGAACCCGAGCGAGACGCTGGACTACTCCTACGAGAAGCAGCTCGAGTCTCTCCAGAACGTCAAGCGCGGCGTTGCGGATGTCGTCACCGCGAAAAAGCGGCTCCAGCTACAGACTCAGCAGCTCGAGCAGAACGTCGTCAAGCTCGACACGCAGGCTCGTCAGGCCGTCGCCGCCGGCCGCGAGGATCTCGCGCGGCAGGCGCTCGAGCGCAAGTCCGGCATCCAGCAGCAGCTCCAGGGCCTCGACACCCAGATCCAGCAGCTCGAGCAGCAGCAGGAGAAGCTCGTCGCCAACGAGCAGCAGCTGCAGGCGCGCATCGAGCAGTTCCGCTCGCAGAAGGAAGTGATCAAGGCCCAGTACTCCGCCGCGGAAGCGCAGGTGCGGATCGGCGAGGCCGCCACGGGAATCGGACGCCAGCTCGAGGACACCGGTCTCGCGGTCCAGCGGGCAAAGGACAAGACCGAGCAGATGCAGGCGCGCGCAGCGGCGATCGACGAGCTCGTCCAGACGGGCGGCCTCGACGACATGACCTCCGATCAGACGCAGCTGGACCGCGAGCTCGCGCAGATGTCGTCGCAGCAGCAGGTCGACTCGGAGCTCGCGAAGCTCAAGGCGGAGGTTGGCTCGGGATCGGCTCAGCCAAAGGAGTTGCAGCAGGAGTCGCAGCAGGAACCGCAGCAGGAATCGACTCCGTCTTCCGGCTGAGCAGGTACGCAGCGCACACGACCACCGCGAGTGCCTCGGTGACGACGAGCACCCGGTAATCCACGAGGGCGACCAGCCCCGCGCCCGCGGCGATCGAGATCGTCTGCGGCGTCGAGATGAAGAGATCCGCGGCTGAAGCGACGCGTCCTTGCAAGCGCAGCGGCGTGCGGGTTTGCATCGCCGTGTAGAGAGCGACGATCAACCACGAGACACCGATCCCGGCGACGAGAACGCCGCTCAAAATCAGCGGGAGGCTCGACGAGACGAACGCGAGTTCGCCGACCGCGAAGAACGCCATGCCAAAGCCGCCAAGCCGGACGTCGCCGATCCGTCGCAGAAGACCCGGCGCAGTGAGTCCGCCGGCGATCGCGCCGACGCCTTGCAGCGAGCTGAGCACTCCGAAGAAGGAGGGCGGCCGGTGCAGGCCTTTCGCCAGCACCGCGAAGATGATCGTCTCAGAGAAGCCGACGACGAGCAGCGCGGCGCCGGTCGCGAGCACCATCTGACGGAGCGGCAAGGTGCGAAAGATGTGCTTTGCGCCCGCAACCGCCTCGGCGACGAAGTGATGCTCGACGCGTTCGAACCGTGGCTCGGGCGTGCGCATCAAGGCGATCGACACGACGACGGCGACGAAGGTGACGGAGTCGAGCACCGCGACGAAGCCTCCACCCGCCGCTGCGTAGATCCCCGCGCCGGCAAGCGGTGCGATCAGCCGCAGCCCTTCGCGGACGCTCTGAAAGATTCCGTTCGCCTCGGCGAGCAGCTCTTGTGGGAGCGTCGTCGTCAGCAAAGCGGAACGCGCCGACTGCGCAATCGTCCCCGCGGCACCGTAGAACAGCGTGACCGCGTAGATGATCCAGACGTCATCGCGCGTGTGGACGAAGAGCAAGGCAAGCACGCCGACTGCCTCGGCGGAGTACGTCGCGATCAAGAGCGGCCGACGCCGGACGCGGTCGACGAGCATCCCGGAGAGCGGCGAGAAGAGCGACGGCAGCGAGAGCGCGAAGAAGACAAGGCCGGCATCCGAGTTGCTCCCCGTCAGCGACTTCGTCCAGACGGCGAGGACGATGAACATCGCCCAGTCGCCGAACGACGACACGGTCCATCCGAAGAGGAAGACGCGAGCGTCGCGGATCTCGAGCACACGGCACATCAGGGCGACCCCGCGCTCACGAAATCGGCATGCCGCCGCAGACCGCTACGCGGCCGGAGTTCCGCGACTGCGACCATCAGCTCGCGGGAGTAGGCGCAGGCGCGCGGGCGATCGTGACGTCGCCGCTGACGGTTTTCGCGCGCACTTCCAGGAGCGGACCTTCGTCCTCCTCGGCCTGCGCATCCGCAGGTGCGTCCGTGAGCTCGAGCTCCGAGCTCGTCGAGCCGCTGATCGTGTTCGCGTCGACGTAGACGCGCGAGCCACGTCGAACGCCGATCCAGACGTCGCCGGAGACGGAATGCGACTCGACGACGCCTTCGACGACCGCCTCGAGGCGCTGGTCGCCGGAAACCGTGTTCGCGTGGACGGACGCCGCGGCGTCACGAATCCAAACGTCACCGGAAACCAGTTGCACCGTCGCGTCGCCACCGGCGCGCTGAACCGAGACGTCGCCCGACGCGCTGTTCACCTGAACGCGTCCGCCGACTTCGTCGAGCGCGACGTCGCCCGAGGCCGTCTTGACGCGCGCCTCGCCGGCGACCTCGCCGACGTTCACGTCCCCGGAGGCGCTCTTGACGTCGACCGACGCATATTCACCGCGAGCGGCTACGTCGGCGGACTTGGTTCGCACGGACAGCTCCGGATGAGCGGGGCACGTGATGCGCAGCTCAATGTGCGGCTCGCGCTCGAAGGAGATGAACCAACCGCTGCGCTGCGGAACGAGCACACGCACCTCGTAGCCGTCGCCGCGTTCCCGGCAGTCGACCCGAGCCTCGGCGACGAGTGCCTCACCCGCAGAGGTCAACGCCTCGAGGTCGACGTGCGTCGTGTCGCCGGTGACGGTCTCGATGTCCACGCGGCCCATCGGAACCTCGACCTCCAGGCGGACCGGGCCGGCAGTGTTGAAGTCCCAGGCAGGCATCAAATCGCCCGGCGCAACTCGGCGTAGCGGAGGTCGCCCTGCAGCTCGCGAGCCGCCGGCTCGTGCAAGAAGGTCACGGCCTTGGGCTTGCGGATCTGCTCCGCTTCCCGGCGCTGCATGAGTGCGAGTGCCAAGCCGAATGGAAGGGGAAGGACGTGCATCGCTAACTCCTTTCAGCTCCGGCCGTAGCCGGTCATGCGGCGGCCCCCAGGGCCACGCCGCTTGGGGTTTGCGCTCCTCGAGATCTGCTGCAGGAGCCAGGTGTTGGCGGAGACGCCGGCGTCCTGCGCGGCGGCATCGATGATCGACTTGAGCGTCTCCGGCAGTCGAAGGGTCACGCGGGCGCTCAGAGCATCCTCCGCGCTCGGCATCGGGCCGCCTCGTTCCTCGACGTAGACGAGCTCCGGATCCCCGCCCGCGACGCGCAGGTCGACGTGTCCGTCGGGGAGCTGGCTCGTCAGTTCGACGGCGGCCTCGCCGAGGAGATCCATGAGCCGGAGCCGGAGGGAAGGCTCGAGGGCTGCGGCAATCCGCTGCGCCGCCTGCTGAGCGGCTTCGTCGCCGATACCGGCGACGGCTTCGAGATCCCGCTGGAGTGCCTCGACGAAGGCCGCCACGTTCATGGCGGCACTATGACATCACAATGATGTCATGTCAAGTCAACACGACGTCATGGTGACGCAAAGGCCGGAATTTGGGGAAAACTCACAGAAGCCAAACGTTCGAGGCGCATGATTGGCCGATGGCATGGCGCTGGACGACGACGATTCTGGGCGCCGCGCTGATCACCACCGCCTTTCCGAGCGCCGGTCACGCAGCGTCGCCCGTGTGGTCGGGCCCGATCGTCTTTGCTTCGAGCCCGAGCATCGGTTCGCTCAACGACCCGGCGCTGGCGGTCGACCCTGCAGGGGATGCGGCGGTCGCCTGGGTGGCCGGGCCTTTCCCCGGCGCGAGCAACATCGACGCGATCACAAGGGCCGCCGGTTCGGAATCGTGGTCTGTTCCGACGAAGCTGGCGGTCGGCGACGGCGTCGGTCCGAGCCTTGCGTTCGACGAGGCCGGTCACGTGTTCGCGGCATTCACGCGAGGCGTCTGGCCGAGGTACTACGTGCAGTTCGCGAGTACGTCCTCCGTCACGGCGCCCTGGGCCGAGCCGATCACGCTCTCCGATCCCGAAGACGACGGCAGCGGGCTGACATTTGCCTTCGACCCCGGCGGGGACGTGCTCGCCGCCTGGACAGGCTGGTACTCCTCGGATCAGGCTTCGGGTTACTTCATCCAAGCAACCTTCAAGCCGGCCGGAGGTCAGTGGGAGCACCCGCTCGACCTGACCCCGCGTGGGACCAACTCTCCGCGCGGGGTGGGCATCGCGCTCGATCGCGCGGGCAATGCCATCGCGGTGTGGGCACGAGCCGGCCCCGTCGCCGACAATCCCGTCGTCGTAGCGGCATATCGTCCTGCTTCGACCGGCGTTTGGGAACCGCCGGTCCCGCTCTCGGCGACACTCGGGGACGCCTACAGCATGCAGGTGCGATTCGACCAGGCCGGGAACGCGACGGCGGCGTGGATCGCGATCAAAGGCGCGAGCATTGAGCAGGTCCAGGCGAGTTACCGGCCGGTGGGCGGTGCGTGGCAACCGCCGCTTGACATCTCGGACGCCGCCGATTTGATCGACGGGCTCACGCTTCGGGTTTCGAACGGCGGCGAAGCCGTGGCTGTTTGGAACCAGACGAAGATCGGAGACGGCGGGGTGATCCACTCGGCCGCGCGGTCCGCCGCCGCACCGCACTGGCAACGACCGGTCGCGTTGGACGCATCGGTTCACGACTACTTCCCGACGACGGTGGCACTGGGAATGGATTCAGGGGGAGATGCGGTCGCGCTCTGGGCGTCGTGGGTCGGAACCGTGGTGCGGGCGGCGATCCGGCCGGCGTCGGGCCACTGGCAGCAAGCCGGGGATGCAGTTGCGGTTCAAGGCGCGGGGGACCTCGCGGTTGCGCTGGATGCGGCGGGAGACGGCCTTGCTGTTTGGCGTGCTGATGACGGTCGGACAATCGGAGGCGCGGAGCTCAAAGGCCAAGGTCCGATCATCGACCGCGCAGTCACTCCGAAGCGTGCGACCGTCGGAAGCCCCGCGCGTTTTGTCGTCGCGGCCTTGCCGTGGGGATCAGCAACACTCGCCGGCAAACCCTCATGGGCCTTCGGCGACGGCAGATCCGCCGCCGGATTCAGCGTGCGTCACGTGTTTCGATCCGCCGGCACGTACACGGTGTCGGTTACCGCGCGCGACAGCCACGGCGGAACGAGCACCGCCAGCGGAACGATCACTGTCGCAAAGAAGAAACGCCGCTAGAGCGGCGCGTCGAAGAGGCCGAACCAGCGGCTCAAGTCCTGCTCGATTGGCAGCTCGCCCTCGAGCTTGGCCTTGAGCTCGAGCTCCTCGGCGTTGTTGCGCTCTTGGTCTTTGCCGGTCGGGACGAACGGCCAGAACGCGCCCTGTTTGTAGCCGTAGACCCAATACACCGGGTTCGTCCCGCCGTCGAACCGGAAGACCGCGGCGAGGAGCTGCTCACCGAAGCCCTGTTCCTCGAGGCCCTGCGCGACTGCGTGGACGGCCGTCACCTGGTCCTCGAGGTCGGGATCACGAACGACGATCCAGGAGAAGCCGAAGCTGTCGTCCTTGCGCTCGAGCTTCGACCCCGACTCCTGAGCCACGTTCTGGACGAGCTGCTGGATGTCGTCGGCCGCACGGTCGAACGCTCCGGACGAGAGCGGCTTGAAGCAGACCGCGCCGACGCCCGCGGTCTTGAGGCTGCAGTCCATCTGCAGCGTCACGGCCGCGGTGGTCAGCGCGAAGAGCCGCTCCGCAGCGGGAGCGGCGAGCTTCTTGCGCCCGAAAAGGACGTCCCGAAGACCCAACTGTTACTGGACGGGCCGCCCCAGCTCGCGCGCGATCCGCTCGAGGGCCGCGAGGCGCTTCTCGAGCGGCGGGTGATCCATGAAGAGCTCTGCCGTCCGCTGCTTGACGGTCGTCGGGATGATGAAGAACGCGTTCATCGCCTGGACCTCGCGGAGGTCACGCTGCGGGATGCGCGCGATGTCGCCGCTG
>JBKPJA010000214.1:0-4314 GCA_046730515.1 Actinomycetota bacterium
CCGTTCCCCGGCGAGTCGGGAGCGTTCGTCATCCTCCAGGACATCGGCGCAACCGAGAGCTGGCGGCTGAAGACGCCGAACCAGGACACGTGGGACAGCGTCCTCCCACCGGTGTACAACGACGGTCTGCTCGATCCCGTGGCGACCCTCGCCGCCGCGAAGGGGAACTACCACAACAGCAACTGGGGCGGAACGCTCGCGCTCCGCTACCACTTCAGCGAGCCGTTGAAGGGCCAGGACGGCATCTACTACCGCGTCAGCGTCGTCCGCGCAGACGCCTCCGGCAATCCGACCGGCACGCGCTCGTACTACGCGTCGCCGCTGTCATGGCTCTACTTCGAGATCATCGGCACGGACATCTGGGTGCAGTCTGAGTCGCTCGGCCCGCAGACGGTCGGCAGCGAGGCGAACCTCTATCGGATCCCCTACGACGCGGATCGCGACTGGCAGGACGGTCAGTACCACGCGTACATCGACACGACGGCGTTCGCGAACGACCGCTACCTGATCATGATCGAGATCTTCGACGCCGCGGGCAACAAGATCCGGCCGAACGGTTCGTCCGGTCCGGGTGCGGACAGGGACTTCACCTTCCGCCGCTGGTACCAGCAGATCGGCCCGACCGCGAACGTGCCGTATGCGGCACTGACGCACATGTTCTGGTGGGACAACCGGGCCGCAGTCGGTGAGCTGACGGGAACGCTGCGCAAGGACGGAAGTCAGTCCGGCGGCCAGTGCCAGTTCCTGCTTGGCGACAAGGATCCGACGACGGGCTCGAAGTTCAGCGCCGACTATCGCGCGTACCACGAGAACGAGATGTTCATCCTCCAGCACAACCTCTGGTGGAAGCGCGGCATCGGTACCGCCCCGGGCACGACCGGCGACATGAGCCCGGCCGCGCCGTCACCGCGCTACGACAACGTCGGCAAGCCGCCGGCCGCAGCGGGGACGACGCCGGAGGTGCCGTTCGCCACGATGCTCGGCCCGGAGACGAAGTGCAGCTTCGCCCTGAACCTGCACGTCGACGTCAAGACGACGAACGGTTCCGGAGTGTTGACGTACCTCGACGCAAACGACCAGGGCGCGTTCGCGTTGCTGACCTAGCAAGGGAAGGAAGAGGCGGGAGCGCAGGCTCCCGCCTCTGCTTTCGATGCGTCTCTCTCTAGTGGCGAGACGGTGTCGCGAGCAGCGTCTCCGGCGACAGCTCCCGAAGGATGAACTCGTCGTAGCCGAAGAGCGTCGCCGCAATCGAGGAGATCACACGCGCTCCGTCGAGCGGCGTCAGCTGCTGCTTCTCGACCGCGCTGCGGACCTCCTTCACGAGGCGATCCGCGACCTGCCACTTGGGCTCGATCGTCGGCCCGAATTCGGTCGGCTTCATCGCCGCGAACTGCCGGACGAGCGAGGGAGTAACCGTTTCAGTCATGACCCTATCCCCCCTTGGTCTGCGAACGGATTACGAGGACCATGGTGTCGCGAAACGGTGGACGGCTGCGTAGGTCCTGGTCGCAAACTCCGACCTTCCCAGGAAGCCGTTTTTCGCCTAATTTGCGGCACTTTTGACCTCCTCGGGCGGCCCCCAGACCGTAGCGTGGGTAACAGGGGAAAGGAGAACCCTGACGGGAGGTTTTGGCATGTTCAGAGAAGACAGGACGAATGCATTGAAGGCGAAGGCAGCGGGCGGAAAAGACCTTGCGGTCGCGCTCGCGCAGGACAAGAAGTTCCGTAAGCAACTGTTGTCTGCGATCCGCCATGGCGAGTTCGCGCGGCGTCGCGCAACGCGCCGGACAGGTCTCGTCGCCGTCGTGAGCCGGCTTGCGGCCGACCAGAAGCTTGCGTACGAGCTGCGCCAAATGGCGGAGAACCTCCAGCGGGCCGTCACGCGCGCCGAACAGAAGCGCAGTCACACTCTCCGCAACACGCTCATGTTCGTCGGTGCCAGCGGAGCGGTTGCGGTGGTCGCACCGCGGTCGCGCAAGTGGCTCTCGTCGCGGCTCGGTCTCGACAGCGGCTCCAACCCGCGTGCGATCACAGAGTCGATCGAGGTCGGCGTCCCCGTCTCGACGGCATACAACCAGTGGACGCAGTTCGAGGACTTCCCGCTGTTCATGGAAGGCGTCGACCACGTGCAGCAGCTCGACGACAGCAGGCTCCACTGGGTGGCGACAGTCGGAGGCTGGAAGGCGGAGTGGAACGCCAAGATCCTCGAGCAGCATCCCGACCGTGAGATCAGCTGGATCAGCGAGGACGGGAAGAAGACACGCGGCACGGTGACGTTCGAGGAGCGCGGCCCGACGCGGACGCTGATCCGCCTCTCGATGAGCTACCGGGCAGAGGGCCCGATCGAGGCCGTCGGCTCGACCGCAGGCCTGGACGAGCGGCGGGTACGCGGAGACCTCGAGCGCTTCAAGGAGTTCATCGAAAGCCGCGGAGCCGAGACCGACGCGTGGCGCGGCGAGATCTCCGCCGGAAGGACCCAGACCTAGCAGGCAGCTTCAGGGCCACGCGGAGTTTTCTCCGCGTGGCCGGCCTAGGGCGCCGCCCCGCTTACGGGTGAGTGCGGACCGGCGCACGCGCTTCTACACTTCGCAGTAGGAGGCGCGCCTGCGGCCGTCGCCGCTGATAGCCATGGACGGGCCGCAGCTCCATCGAGATTCCAGAGGGGTACCCATTCCCGGTGCCGGCGGGCCGCGTGTGCGAATCCTTGTCGTCGATGACGATCCATCGCTGCGCCTGTTGCTACGGACGACGCTCGCGGCCGACGAGTTCCAGCTGGAGGAGGTGGCGTCGGCCGAGGAGGCGAGCGAATCCGCCCGCTTCCGAAGACCTGCGGTCGTCTTGCTCGACGTGACGCTGCCGGGGATCGACGGACTCGCGTTCTGCCGGCAGCTGACCCGGACCGCCGCCTACGGGCACCCGACCGTGATCCTGCTGACGGGCGCGGAGCTGAGTGACGCGGAGGCGCGAGCCGCCGGCGCGCACGCGATCCTCCGCAAGCCCTTTAGTCCGCTCGAGCTGCTTCGCCTGATCGACGAGCTCCCCGAGGACCGGAACGAGCTCCTCGTCGGCGAGGGCGAGCCTGACGCTGAGCAGCTGCTCGTGTACGCGCGTGACCTCAGCCGTGTGATCGAGGCCGAGCGGAGTCAGCGTCGGCAGCTGCAGCGCGCCTACAGGGAGACCGTCGTCGCCCTTGCCAACGCGCTCGAGGCGAAGGATCGGCAAACGCGCCTGCATGCACAGCGCGTCCAGGAATACGCGTTGACGCTCACCGAAGCCGTCGATCCCGGCCTGCTCGACGACCCGAGCCTCGAATATGGGTTCCTGCTGCACGACTTCGGCAAGATCGGCGTTCCGAACGAGATCCTCAACAAGCCCGGCCCCCTGACCGAAATCGAGTGGAGGCTGGTCCAGGCGCACCCGACGATCGGCGTCCAGATCCTGTCCGGCGTCAAGCTGCTCGACGGCCAGGGGATCGAGGTCGTACGCTCGCACCACGAGCGCTGGGACGGCGACGGCTATCCGGACGGCCGCTCCGGCGCGGAGATCCCTTTGGGCGCGCGCATCTTTGCCCTCGCCGACACGCTCGACGCGATGACGAGCGACCGCCCGTACCGAAGGGCCGTGGGCTGGGAGCGGGCAACCAACGAGATCCTCGCCCAGACCGGTCGCCAGTTCGACCCGCGCATCGTGAGGGCGTTCTCCATCCGCGAGCGTAATCTCCGCCGCATCTTCGACGAGTTCACCCTCGCCGCAGCTTGAAGGCGCCGGCGAAGTCACGCATCGCGTCCTTGTCGGCGAACGTCACCACGGCTCCCTCTGCGCCCGCATCGAGCATTCCCTGAACTTTGTCCGGCGACGTTCGCGGAACGACGCGGAGATCGGGATGCTGCTCCTTCACGCGCCGCACGTCGTCTGCATCGGAACCGCGCGACGGATGCCAGACATCGCCGAGGTCCAACGCGCGACGGATCGCACGCTGCGAGCTTCCGCCGACCCAGATCTCCGGCTGCATCGACGGAACCGGTTCGAACGTCGCATCACGGAACGACCAAAACTCGCCTTCGAAGTCGCGCTCGCCTCGCCACAACGCACGTAGCACTCGAATCGCCTCGTCCCCGCGCCGGCCGCGACCGCGGAACTGCACGCCCATGAAGCGGAACTCGTCCTCGTGCCAGCCCATGCCCACACCGAGTACGCATCGACCGCCGCTCAGCTCCTGGAGGGTTGCGACCTCCTTCGCCAAGTGGATCGGGTTACGCAGCGGCAGGAGGACGATCGACGTCCCAAGCCGGATCCGCTCCGTCCAGCCCGCGA
>JBKPJA010000215.1:0-10670 GCA_046730515.1 Actinomycetota bacterium
GAAGATGTCCACGACCGACGGGACGCCGCAGGGAACCGTGCTCATCGCCGATCCGCCGGACACGGTTCGCAAGAAGGTGAAGAGCGCCGTCACCGATTCGGGACGCGACGTGCGCTACGACCCTGAGGGGAAGCCGGGGATCTCGAACCTGATCGAGATCATGTCGGTCGCGACTGGAGAGCCGTTCGACGCGATCGAGCAGCGATACGACGGCCAGGGTTACGGGAAGTTCAAGGCCGACGTCGCCGAAGCGGTGGTCGAGCTGCTCGACCCGATTCGCCGACGCTACGAGGAGCTTCGCGCAGACGGGCCGGAGCTGCAGCGCCTGCTGGCGCGCGGCGCGGACAAGGCGCGCGAGGCTTCTGCGCCGACACTCGCCGCGATGTACGACCGCATGGGCTTCGCCAGGCCGTAACCGTTTCGCGGCCAGTTCTCTTCCCAAGAGGGGTGCGGAGGCATTAGGTTCTTCCGGTCACTCTGAAGGGGAGGAGAGCGAAATATGAGAGGTAGGGGTTTGGGCGCCTTCAGCGTCCTCATCTTGGCGTGCCTTGTCGCCGCGGGGATCGCAACGGCGCAGGTGCGATCAAGCGCGAGTAGCTCGGCAGCCGCCGCAGATCCAAGCTGCGAGCTGAATTCGCCGCACGGAAACATCAAGCACGTCATCTACATCCAGTTCGACAACACGCATTTCCTGCGGGACAACGCGAACGTTCCGTCGGATCTCGAGCAGATGCCGAGTTTGCGCAACTTCATCGAGGGCAACGGAACGCTGCTCGCGAACGACCACACCGTGCTGATCTCGCATACAGCGACGGGGATCCTCACGTCGCTCACAGGAGTCTATCCCGACCGTATGGGCCAACCGGTGTCGAACTCGTTCCGCTACTTCAAGACTGACGGGACGACTCGCACCGGTGTGTCGTTCGCGTACTGGACGGCGCCGCTGTTTGATCCGGCGGGGAGCACGACCGACACGACGCCGACGATGATCAACGAGAACGGCAAGGTCGCCCCGGCACCGTGGGTTCCGTACACGCGGGCCGGCTGTGACTTCGGCGCGGTAGCGACTGCGAACACGATTCTCGAGAACACCGCGATCGACATTCCGACCGTGTTCGGACCGGCGTCGCCGGAGGCTGCGGAGGTCGCCGCGAATCCGGGCCAGGCGTTCGCGGACTTCGTCGGCATCGGCGTGCACTGCGCGCAGAGCTCGGCGCTGTGCTCGGCCGCGAACAACGGCAGGCCTGACAACCTGAACGACGAGCCGGGTGGCTACAGCGGCTTCAGCGGGTTGTTCGGCGCGAAGTACGTCGATCCGCAGATCTTCCCGGGCGGCACGCCGACGGATCTCGAGGGTCACACGATTCAGGACGCCTCAGGGCACGTCGGCTTCCCCGGCTTCGACGGGATGGAGGCGACGGTGTCGCTGTCCTGGGTCGCCCACATGCAGGAGGCCGGCATCCCGGTCACGTATGCGTACATCTCGGACGCGCACGACGGCCACGGCACCGCAGGCAACATCCACTTCGCATACGGGCCCGGTGAGGCCGGTTACGTCCAGCAGCTAAAGGACTACGACCGGGCGTTCGGGCAGTTCTTCAACGACCTCGCGAATCACGGCATCAACAAGAGCAACACGCTCTTCGTGTTCACGGTCGACGAGGGCGACCACTTCGTCGGCGACGCTCCCACACCGGCAGGTTGTGACGGCGTCACGACACCGTGCACGTACAACCGTGTCGGCGAGATCAACGCCGACCTGCGGCGGATGATCCGGACGCAATTCGGCGACACGACGACGTTCTCCGTTCACTCAGACGACGCACCAACCGTCTACGTCAATGGGACAGCGACTCAGCCGATCCGCGATCAGACCGACCCGGCGGTTCGCAACCTCGAACGGGAGACGGCGCAGCTGCACTGGCTGAACCCCTACACGAACGCGGACGAGCCCGGGATCATGGTCGCTCAGGCGGACCATGCCGGGATGAAGACACTGCACATGATCACGGCCGACCCGTTCCGCACGCCGACGTTCACGCCGTTCGCCGACCCGAACTGGTTCTTCTTCGCGACGGGCGGTGCCAACTGCGCGACCCAGGCCGACTGCGCCTTCATTCCGGCGCGGACGAGCCAGAGCTTCGCGTGGAACCACGGCGACATTCAGGACGAGATCGCGTCGACCTGGATCGGGATGGTCGGGCCCGGCGTCGCGAACAACGGCGTCGACAGCTCGACGTGGTCGGATCACACCGACCTGCGGCCGACGATCCTCGATCTCGTCGGCCTGCAGGACGACTACAGCCACGACGGACGGCTGCTGACGCCCGATCTCGACGGCTTCGCAATTCCGGCGGCCGTCAAGAAGTACGGCGGCTTCGCGAAGGTCGCGGTCGCGTACAAGCAGCTAAATGCCTCCTTCGGCTCGTTCGCGATGGACATCCTGAAGGCATCGACGAAGGCGCTTGCGAGCGGTTCGTCGAGTGACGACAGCAGGTACACCTCGATCGAATCGCAGATCCAGAGCCTGACCTCGCAGCGTGATGCGCTTGCCGCGCAGATGAAGGCCGTGCTCGACGCGGCAACGTTCAACGGCCGGCCGATCACCGAAGAGGAGGCTCAGAGCTTGGTCACCCAGGCGCAGAGCCTGTTCGACCAGGCTCACGCGCTGGCTTCTTCCTGAGCGCTTCAACCTCGGAGGGCTCGAGCTCCCGCCACTCGGCGGGCTCGAGCCCTTCGAGCGTCAGGCCCGCGTAGATGCTGCGATGCAGCTGCTCGACTGGATGCCCGACTGCGTCGCACATGCGCTTCACCTGACGCTTTCGCCCTTCGTGCAGCGTGAGCTCGATGCGTGACGGGCCGAGACGACGCACTCTTGCCGGCGCGGTGCGGCCGTCCTCGAGCTCGACGCCGTCTGCGAGTGCGCGCAACGCGGCGTCGTCCGGTTCTCCTTTCACGTCGACCTCGTAGGTCTTCTCGACGCCGTAGCGCGGATGCGCGAGCTTATGCGCGAGCGGTCCATCGTTCGTGAGCAGCAGCGCACCGGTTGTGTCCGCGTCGAGGCGGCCGACCGGGACGACGCGCTCCGGAAGATCGACGAGCTCGACCACCGTCGGACGTCCCTGCGGATCACGTGCGGTCGTCACGGTGCCCGCGGGCTTGTTGAGGAGAACGTAGGCGAGTCGCTGCGCGGACACCTCCTCGCCGTCGACCTCGACGCGGTCCCCGCGTTCGACGAACGTGTTCAGCTGTCCGGGGTCGCCGTTCACACGGATACGGCCGGCTTTGATCAGCTCGTCTGCCTTGCGGCGTGAGGCGACTCCGGTGCGCGCGAGATATGCGTTCAGGCGCACGCGAGCTCCAACAGATGGCGAAGTCGCCGCGGGATTGCTTGCTCGTATCCGGCGCGTTCTTCGTCGCCCAGCGCGGAGTTGATGAGCTCCCATTTCAGGACGCCCGTAACCTGCGCAAGCAGCGCAGCCGCATCCGTCGCGGCAAGCAGATCTTTCATCGGTCGCAGCGCGGTCCACGGCTCGAGGTATGCGTCCTTGGCCTCTGCCGCGCCTTCGACTCCAACCCACTGGAGTGGAATCTCGAGGCTCAACATCGGCTGCGAGACGCACGCGTCGCCCCAGTCGATAAAGCGGTAGACGCCGTCACGTACGCACACGTTCCACGGATGAAGATCGTCGTGTTGCATCGAATCCGGCAAGCCAAGAGCCGCAAGTACGTCCGCCGATTCCTGCAGTTTCGGCATCAGGGCGTAGACGCGCTCGATCTCCTCGTTCGTGAGTGCGTCCGGGGTGGGCGGTCGCACGAAGCGGTCGCTTTCGAGCACGCGTAAGAGCGGCTCGAGCAATCTCGGCAGTGTTCTGTTCGGCACCCCTGCGGCGATGAACTCGTCCGACAGCGGCGCGGCCGCAACTTGCAGCTCGGAATACTCGCTTAGGAGCTCTCGCCAGATTGCTAGCGGAGGATCCTCGCCGTAAAGCTCGCTGACGAGCGGCCCAGCGTCCTCCATCAGCATCCACCCGTGGCTCGGCTCACGTGCGACGACATTCGGGATGGCTTGACCTGCGAGCAACACGAGCAACTGCTGTTCGAATGCGAGCGGCGCGATGTTCGCCTTGAACCAGAGCGAACCCTGATCCGTCGGAACACACGCGACTGTTCCCCAAGGCCGGACGTGCGAGTGCGCGATCGCATCCGTGAGGTCACGGCCGAGGTCGGAAAGCCTCGCGCGGATCCATCCCTCCGCCTCAGCGCGCCACGACGGATCCATCCATTGAACGCTCACGCCATAAGATTGTCCGATGCCGCATTACATCTCGCTGATGCGTTGGACGTCGCAGGGCCTCGCCGGGCTGCCGGGGTGGCGGGAGCGAGTCGAAGAGGGTGCGCGAACGATCGAGCAGGCGGGCGGCAAGCTCGTCGGCGTCTACGTGACGCTAGGCCGTTACGACGTGGTCGAGATCTTCGAGGCGCCCGATGACGAGGTGGCCGTCGAGATCCTGATGAAGCTCCAGCGTTACGGCGCCGAGCACACGGAGACGTTGCGCGCGTTTACGCGCTCCGAGGCCGAGGGCATCGTCAAGAAACTGTGAATGGCTACGCGTTCGGCTCGCTCGATGAGCTCGGTGAGGGATACGGGTTCCGCAAGATCCGTGCTCCGCTCGGGGTGACGGCGTTCGGAGTTAACGCCATCGTGATGCCGCCCGGGTTCGAGGGCTTCCTTCACTTCCACGAGCAGCAGGACGAGCTCTACTTCGTGCACCGCGGCCGCGCACGGATCGAGGTCGGCGGCGAGACGCGCGAGCTCGGCGAGGGAGGATTGCTGCATGCAGAATCGACGACGCCGAGACGCGTGTCGAACGCAAGCGACACCGAGGACCTTGTCATCTTGGCCGTCGGCGGGAAGGACGGCTATGTCGAGCGTGATGGCCAGCTCGTCGATCCGGAGCGCGACCTCGCGCGGCGTCAAGCGTTCGGGGCAGGGCAAATCACGTCTTAGGTACACGCGCGTAACGTCCCCCGGGGACCCCCCGTGGTGTACCCCGCGCTTTTCAGCGTAACGACAAAAGACGCAGGCGTCTGTCTCGGAGTGCGCCGGCAATGTGACGTGCGCAGGCGCAACCTAAGATCGGCGCGTGCCGATCGATGCGCTCGCCCTCGCTTTGGCAGCCGCCGTGCTGCACGCGGGTTGGAACGTCTTGCTTCGCGGAGCGCGGGACGTCGAAGCCGCTACCGCTGCGACGATCGCTCTCTCCGCCCTGCTGTTCGCACCGGTCGCGGCAGCGACGTGGAACGTTCGGGCCGGTGCGTGGCCCTACATCGCTGCGTCGGCCGTCTTGGAGACCGCGTACTTCTTCCTGCTGGTCGCTGCGTACCGGCGACGCGAGCTCTCGGTCGTCTACCCGGTTGCTCGCGGCTCTGCGCCGGTTCTCGTTCTCATCGGCTCTGCGCTCGTCCTCGGTCACGCTGTTTCAACCGGCGAGGCGATCGGCGTCTGCCTCGTCGCGGCGGGAGTCGTGCTCGTCCGAGCACTACGCCGCGGCGCGGAAGGGGTCGCGATCGGGCTCACGATCGGAATTGCAATCGCCTCCTACACGCTCGTCGACAAGGAGGGCTTGCGGCACGCGACACCGATCCCGTATCTCGAACTCGTCCTCCTTCCCGTCGCCGCGATCGCGGTTGCCTCGCTCATCGCGCGGCGCGGCACGGCGCCGCTACGGGCGCAACGGTCATGGCGCGTGCTCGCAGCCGCGGTGGGCTCGTTCGGCGCATACGCGCTCTTCCTCTTCGCGCTGCGACTCACTGCCGCACCAAGCGTCGCGGCGGTCCGCGAGACGAGCGTCGTCATCGCCGCAGGGATGGCAGCGCTGTTCCTCCACGAGCGCGTGACGGCACTTCGACTCGCGGGCGCGGCGACGGTCGCCGCCGGAGTGTTCCTATTGGCAGTGAGCTAGGCGGTGCGCTGCTGCGCGACCGCGTGCAAGCGCTCACGGATCTGCTCGACGTCGTCACCGAGATCGCCGAGCCGCGGCAGCTCGGACAGGCTGCCCAAACCGAACACCCGCTCGAACAACGGCGTCGTCCGATAACGGACAGCACCGCCGGCGCCGTCGGCTCGTCCCGCTTCGGTGATCAAGCCCCGCTCGACCAACCCGGCAACGGCCGAATCGGCCGCGACGCCGCGAATCCGCGCGATCTCCGGCCGCGTGCACGGGCCGAGATACGCGACGATCGCCAGCGTCTCCAGCCCGGCCTGCGACACCCCGCGCTGCACCGGCCGCTCGAACAATCGCCCGCACGCCTCCGCCGCATCCCGCGACGCGCGAAATGCCCAACCGCCCGCGACTTGCTCCAAGACGATGCCGCTCCGCCCCTCGCCGTAGCGCTCCGCCAGCAGCCCGAGCGCGGTCTCGACGCGCTCGGCGTCGTCTTCCGCAGCCACGCACAGCTCCTCAACCGACAGCGGCGACGACGCGACCACGAGCAGCGCCTCGAGCGTCCGCGCGAGCCGGTCGAGCGGATTGGCGACGACTAGGCGGAGTGGGCGTTCCACGCGGGGGTCCTTTCGTTCGTGGCCGAGCTTTCCTGCCCGGCACGGAGGATACGGATCGGCGCAAACGGCGCGGCCTGGCTCAACGAGATCTCGCCCACCCGCCGCAGCTCGAGCAACGCCAAGAAGGCAACCGCCTGCTCCCGCCGCGACCAGCCGGCTGCCTCCGTGTCGAAGTCGACGACGGTCCGCCGCCGGAGCAGCGCGCGAAACCGCTCCAGGAACTGTGCGACCGGCGGGAAGTGGAGCTCCATGTGCGCGAGCGAGACCGCCGGCGGCGCGGTCGCCAGGACCCGCAGCGCCGCGACCAACGTGTCCGGGTCCTGCGGCGCGAGCCGCCGCTCGGGCTCTGGCGCGAGCGCCGCGGGCCCGAGCCGGAAGAACCGGTCGCGCTCCCCTGCCAGCCGCTCGGCGAGCCACGCAGCCGCCTCCTTTATGCGCCGGTACTCCTCGAGCCGGCGCGCCAGCTCCTCCGCCGCCTCGTCGGGCTCGAGCTCGGCCAGCTCCGCCTCCTCGTCGGGGAAGAGCCCGCGCGCCTTCAGCTCGAGCAGCGCGGCTACCAGCACCAGGAACTCGCCGCACGCCTCAAGGTCGAGCTCCTCGCGCTCGGCGAGCCGCTCGATGAAGCGGAGGACGATCCCGGCGACGTCGACCTCGGCCAGGTCGATCTCCTCCTTCAGCACCAGGGTCAGCAGCAGGTCGAACGGGCCCTCGAAGGCGTCGAGATCCAGCTCGAGCTCCCGCACGATCACGCGCGGGAGGTTAGCGCCCAGAACGGACGCGCCCACGCGGCACGGCCATCGCAGGCCCCTGCGGCACGATCGGCGTCGCGCGCGGCCGATCCTCGGGCGTCTCCGCACGGATGAACTGCCACCAGATGAAGAACGCGGTCGACAGGAGGAAGACCACGATCGACACGTACGCGTTCAGCCGCAGCGGCCCGAACTTGTGCGCCGGATCGATGCGCAGCAACTCCTCGAAGAAGCGGCCGAAAGTGTAGTACGAGACGTACAGCGAGAAGAGCGCCGGCCGCTTCAGCCGGAAGCGGCTGTCGACCCACAAGAGGATCCCGACGCCGACGAGGTCGTACACGAACTCGTAGAGGAACGTCGGATGGAAGTACGTGTACTGGAAGTAGCCGTTCGGCCGGTGAACCGCATCGATCTTCAACTTCCACGGCAGCGACGTCGGCTTGCCGAACAGCTCCTGGTTGAACCAGTTGCCCCAGCGGCCGATCCCCTGCGCAAGCAAGAGCCCGGGCGCGACAGCGTCCATGAAGAGACGGACGCTCTGGCCCGCGCGGTGGACGACCCACGCGCCGGCGAGCGAGCCGAGCAGGATCCCGCCCCAGACGCCGAGCCCGCCCTGCCAGACGGCGAAGGGGCCCCACCACTGGCTCGGCACCTGGTTCCAGCTCGTCAGGTCGTGGTAGGCGCGGGCGCCGATGATCCCGAACACGACTCCCCAGACCGCGACGCGGAAGATCAGATCCCAGTCGCCGCCCCACTTCACCCAGCGGTAGCCCGTCAGCGCGATGCACGCAGCAATCGCGAGCAGCAGCATCAGCCCGTACATGTGGATCGAGAGCGGGCCGACGTGAACGACGCCCGTATGCGGGGAGGGGATATACGCGACCAGGCTCACGAGCTTTTGATTGTGCCCACAGCGCCGTGTTCCTGCGTCGCTTCGGGTTGGACCGGGGTTAGAGCCGTCGACGATCGTTCAGGCCATGAAATCCATCGTGCTCAGCCTTCCGGTCGGTGTCGCAGCGGCGATACTCGCCGGGTCAGCCCCGGCCGCGGCCCTGACCTCGCCTCCGTCCCTCGTCTTTGCGAGCTCCCGCTCCAACGAGACCGCTATCTATTCGATCGACGCCGACGGCACAGGGTTGCAACGTCTGACAAGGACGCCGAACCCGGCCTTCGAAAGCCAACCGACGTACTCGCCCGACGGCAGCAGGATCGCCTACGTGTGCGGGAACTTCGAGCTCTGCGTTATGAACGCCGACGGCAGCGGCGCCGGTCGGCTGACGACGAGCCGGTGGCCGGATTCGTGGGACTACGTCAGTCATCCATCGTGGTCACCCGATGGGATGAAGATCGCGTTCGCGATCTCCAGCGATGGCAACTCCCGGATCTACGTGATCAACGCCGACGGATCAGGTTTGAGAGAACTCGCCGGCACGGGCGGCAACGACGAGAATCCCGCTTGGTCGCCGAACGGAACGACCATTGCCTTTGACAGTTACCGCGGAGACGGGAACTCGTCGATCTACGTTATGAGCACGGAGGGACTGCAGCCGCAGCCCCTGACGAGCGGAAGGACTGACGATATGAACCCGGCGTGGTCGCCTGACGCAAACAAACTTGTTTACCAGAGCTACGACGGCATGGGCACGCACTTGGTGGTCATCAATGCCGACGGCAGGCAAAAGACCTTGGTCACTTACGGGTTCTGTGACGAATACGACCCGGCTTGGGCTCCGTTCGGTGCAACGCTTGCGTTCGAGGAGAACTGCAACGGAAAGCTCGGGATCGACGTCGGTGACTTTACTCAGCTGCTTCGGATCACGGCGCCCAAGCAAGGCTTCGACGAGTATCCAGCGTGGCGACCGATCGTGAGTGGATCGCCGACGAATGCCGCTCCCCCGTCGCTGCCGGTTTCGACTCCGACGGAAGACACGCGCCTCGTCGGCGCTTACAGCACTTGGAGTACCCGAGTCGCGGTGATCGACTACTCCCTCGACATCAGTCCGAGTGTCGAGCGCATGACGATCGCCGATGACCGCCAGGCTGTTGCAGATCTGAGTGCTCTTCAACCGCAGACCTCCAACGGGCAGTCGTTGCAGCGCAACGCGCTGCAGGCGTTTCGCTACGACATTGCCTCTTCGCGGAAGTACATCCTGTCGTACCAGGCTGATTCACGAGGGCGACATCGTGCGGCGCGAAGGTACGAGCGAGAGGCAGACGCGCTTGCAAAGCGTGCAGCGCACAAGTTCAACGTGGCCGACGGGATCTCGGACACGCCGTACTGACCGGCGCTAGAGCAGAATCTGGAGCGCGAGATCCGTAGGGCAGCCGCGCCCGATTAGATCGACCGCCGCGTGGAGATCGATGTCGTGCCGGACGGCAAGCTCGGCCGCCTGAGAGGGCAGATAGCCCGCCCGCTCGAGCTCCTCCAGCCGCCAGGCCTCCACCAACTCTGCCTCTTCGAAGATCTCGATCTGTGCCGCAGTGCTCATAACCTCTCCTCTCACCTTTGTTATTCGGACGGAGGAGGCGGCCGGATGTCCCCTTACCGGGTGATCCGGTCCGCGTCGCGTAGGGCCGCGGCGAGGCTCGGCTCGCCTTCCAGGCGGTAGGTGATGCCATTGAGCTCCCAGACCAGGGCATTTCCGGAGTACCGCGCGACCTCGACGAGGCGGTTGGGCCGGGTGTAGCGGAGGACGTGAGGGCCGGTGATCCACAGGGCGAACTGCCCGTGGACGGTCGCGGGCTGGACACCGCCGGTCATGTACTTCTTCACGATCCCGACCTGATCGCCGGTCAGCTCGATCAAGAGGACCGGCGGATGACGCGGGAGGACGGTCGCGAGGAGACCCTCGCGTGCCCACCAGCGTTCTCCGGGCGTCATCGTTCCGAGGCGGGCGTGGAATCCCGCCGCCATCTCCGCGTCCTCGCGCACGAGCGGCTCGCCGAGCCCCGCGGTCAGCGATGCATGCCTCGCTGTCGGAAGCGTGTTGACCCGCTCGACGTGTACCGATCCGATGTCGAAGAAGCGGAGGATCGCCGTGCGCGCGGGCGGGACTGCGAAGGCGATCCCGATCGCGACGGCCGCGGTGGCGAAAGCGAGCACGAGCGCGCGTCGCGTGCCGCTACGCCGCTCGAGCCGCGCGCGCAGGCCGGGCACCAGATCGGGAGCCGGCGGCAGATCGAGATCGCGACCGAGCGCGACGAGAGCGCGTTCGAGCTCAGTCATAGAACACCCGCAATCGTTCGAGCGCACGCGCGGTGCGCGACTTGACGGTTCCACGCGGAAGGGCGAGCGCAGCGGCGGTCTCTTCCTCCGTGAGCTCCGCGAAGTAGCGGAGCGCGATCACGTCGCGCTG
>JBKPJA010000216.1:0-23379 GCA_046730515.1 Actinomycetota bacterium
AGATCGCGCTGCGGTCCGAGGGCGCGAGCACGAGGCCGTCGATCACCCCTTGCTCTCGCTCGGCCGCGAACGCGCGTGCGAGCCCGAGCAACGCGGTGAAGACGATCGAGACCCAGAGCATTCCCTTCGACGCGAGCGCCGACGGACTTCCCGGCAGAACGAAGTGGAAGACCACGAGCGTCGAGAGGACGAACAGCAACATCGCCGGCAGCGTGTCCCGTGCGCGCAACTCGAGGAGAAGGTCCTTGCGGGCAAGGGCGCTAACGTCCGTCAAGTACGTCATGCGAGTCCGAGGCGCGCGGTCGTCAACGAGTCGACGCGTACCGGGTCGTGGGTGGCGAGCAGAACAGCCGCGCTCCGGCCGGTGAGCTCACGATCGAGCAGCGCGGCGCCGTCGGAATCGAGCCCGCTGTACGGCTCGTCGAGCACGAGCAGCTCCGGCTCGTGCAAGAGCGTCCGGCAGAGAGCGAGCCGCTGCAGCATTCCCCGGGAGTAGGAGCCGGCACGCGCGTGGCGCGCCTCCCACAAGCCGAAGCGCTCGAGCAGCATCCCGATGCGTTCGCGCCGCTCGGGAACGTGATAGAGCCGCCCGTACAGGTCGAGGTTCTCGAGCGCCGTGAGCTCGCGGTAGACGAGCGGCTCGTGCGTGAGGAAGCCGATCCGTCCCCGATCGACGTCGACCGAAAGCTCACCGCGCGTCGGAACCGCGAGGCCGGCGCACAGGCGCAGGAGCGTCGTCTTGCCCGAGCCGTTCGGCCCGGTGACGACGAGGAAGTCTTCGCGCGCGAGCTCGAAGTCGACTCCGCGCAGCGCGCGCTTGTCGCCGTACCGCTTCTCGAGCGCGCGCGCGTGGATCACGCAGCCACTTCCAACACGACGAAGACGCAAAAGGCGACGCTGATCACACCGTTCACGGTGAAGAACGCAGCATCCAACCGCCGCAGATCGTCGGGCCGTACCAGTGAGTGCTCGTACGCGAGCAGTAACGCGACGACCGCCACGCCGATCCAGTACCACCAACCCAACGCCAGGCCGATCCCGACGGCAACGAGGAATGCGATCGTCGCGGCGTGCAGCAGGCGCGCTCCGATGAACGCGCCGCGCACGCCGAAGCGAGTCGCGACGGACTGCAATCCCTCGGCGATATCGACTTCGCGGTCGAACAGCGAGTAGAAGAGGTCGAACCCCGTGACCCAGGTCGCGACCGCAGCGCCGAGCAGCCACGCCTCCCACGGCAGCCCGCCCGTGACGGCGACCCAGCCACCGACAGGCGCGAGCCCGTCCGCGATTCCGAGCCATGCGTGACCGAGCCAGGTCCAGCGCTTCAGGTACGGATAGACGACGAACAGCGCGAGCGGGATCGGCCACAACCACCGCACGATGTGCGCGAGCTGAAACGCAGCGACGACATAGACCGCGCCGGATGCGAACGCGAACGCGACGACCTGCCCGCGGGAGAGCAGTCCGGCCGGAAGCTCACGCCGCTCGGTGCGCGGATTCCGCGCGTCGATCTCCGCGTCGATCAACCGGTTCAGCGCCATTGCCACGGAGCGTGCTCCGACCATCGCGATCGTGATCCAGACGAGATCGTGAGCGGATGGAATCGCATGCACCGAAAGCAGCGCGCCGATGTACGCAAACGGCAAGGCGAAGACCGTGTGCTCGATCTTCACGAGACGCGCAAAGCGAACCGGCAGCGCGGCGACAGTCACGTAGGTTTGTGCTCCGTCTGCTCCCCGCCGAGCAGCGCGAGCGCGTGCGAGAGCGCGGGAAGCAGGATGTGGAAGCCGTCCCGGACGCCCCCGGGAGAACCGGGAAGATTGACAATCAGCGTGTGCCCGCGCACGCCGGCGACACCGCGACCAAGCAGTCCGTGCGGCGTCTGCCGGATCGCATCGGCGCGCAGCGCCTCGGCGATCCCGGGCACGGGCCGTTCGATCACGGTCTCGGTCGCCTCAGGCGTGAAATCCCGCTGGGACACACCTGTTCCACCCGTCGTCACGATCAGGCGCGCCGACCGCGCGAGCTCACGGAGAGCCGCCGCGATCTTGGGACGCTCATCGGGAACCACACGGTGCTCGACGTCGAACCCTTCCGCCGTCAGCAGGTCGACGAGCAATTGGCCGCTCTCGTCCTCGCGCATGCCGGCCACGACGCCGTCGGAGACCGTGACGACCGCAGCCCTTATGCAGGCTCCTTCGTCTTCTCGACCAGCGTGATACTCGAGATCGTCAGCTCGTCGTCGATCGCCTTCGCCATGTCGTAGACCGTCAGCGCTGCAACGGCCACTGCCGTCAGCGCTTCCATCTCCACTCCCGTCTGCGCTGTCGTCTCGACCGTCGCCGAGATGTCGACGCGGTTGCCCGCGACGTCGAGCTGCAGGTCGACATGCGAGAGCGGCAGCGGGTGGCAGAGCGGGATCAGCTCGGCCGTTCGCTTCGCCGCCATGATCCCGGCGATTTGCGCAGTCACGAGTGCGTCGCCCTTCGGCAGCTCGTGCAAGCGGCCCGCCGTTGCGGAAGCCATTCCCACCGACCCGCGCGCCCGCGCCCGCCGTCGTGACTGCGGCTTCCCGCCGACGTCGACCATCCGAACCTCGCCCGCTTCGGTGATATGCGAGAGCTCGCCCATCGCGGGCAATCTAGCTTCGCGCGAGCACGTCTTCCAGCGCTGCGAGCTGCAGCTCGACCCAGGTGTTGACGTCGTGCTCGCGCACCTGTGCCGAAATCGCCTCGAGTCGGCGCCTCCGCTCGTCCTCGTCCAGCTCGAGCGCCCGGTGAATGCCGTCCGCTTGATCCTCGACATCGAACGGATTGACCGTCACGACCCAGTCACCGAGCTCCGCATGTGCGCCGGTGTTTTCAGAGAGGACAACAGCGCCGTTGTGTTCGTTGACGAGCGGAGCCTCCTTCGCAACGAGGTTCATCCCGTCCATCAACGCATTCACGAACAGCACGTCGAATTGCTTGTAGGCGGCGACCGACTGCGGAAAGTCGTCGCCGATCCGCAGGTCGATGGGCGTCCAGCCGTCCTTCTGGAAGCGGTCGTTTACGCGCCGCGCCTCCCGTTGGATCGCGCCGAGATACTCGGCGTACTCCGGAATGTCCTGACGGGACGGGTCGAGCAGCGCGAGCATGCCAACGCGCCCTTGCATCTCCGGGTGCGCGTCGAGATAGAGCTCGAAGGCGCGGAACCCGCGGACGATGTTCTTCGACGGGTCGGTGCGGTCGACGCGAACGACCAGCTTCTCGGGTCGCGAGGACAGGAGCTCGCGCTCCGCTGCGAGCACGGCGCTGCTCGTCGCCAGCTCCTCGAACTCGGCCGTGTCCACCGAGATGGGCGCCGTGACGGTCTGCGTCGTCGCGTCGTCGCCGCAGAGCTCGCGCACGGAGTCGAGGAAGTTCCGCCGCCAGCGGTCGGTGTGAAAGCCGACGATGTCGTTCGCCAGCATCCCGTCATGAATCGCCAGTCGGATCTGGTCTGGGAGCACATGCCAGTAGTCGGGGTGCGGCCACGGGATGTGAACGAAGTGCATGAGGGTCGCGTCCGGTGCTTCGTCGCGCACCAGACGCGGCGCTACATACAGGTGGTAGTCGTGGAAGAAAACGATCGCCTCGGGATCGCGGTCGAGCTCGTCGAGCACCGCAGCGGCGAAACGCGAATTGACGGCGACGTAGCCGTCACGCCACGCGCTGTAAAAGGCGTCGTCGATCGACGGCGTGCGGGCGAGGTCCCACAGGTAGTGCTGGACGAACCACAGCATCGGGTTGGCGACGACGTTGTAGTACCAGTCGTACGCCTGCTCCTCGTGCGCCACGAAGCGAAGGCGAAACGGAGATCCGTCCCGAGCCCGCTCGTCGATCGCCTCGCCTGCGAGCACGCGGTCCTCGTCGCTGACGGCGCTCGCGATCCAGGTCACGTCGTGGAGAGCGACGAGGCCGCGCAGCGCCGTGACGAGCCCGCCACCGCCACGAGACGCGGTTCGTTCGCCCCGGGCGTTCCGTCCGTACGAGACAGGCCCGCGGTTTGCGACGACGATCAGCTTCCGTCGCGTCGACACGGCGGGTCTCCGACTACGCGGCGGCGGAAACGACCGCGACCTCGGCGCCCGAGGTGTCGTTGCCGAGCAGCTGGTTGAAGAGCACGAGCCAGTCGCGCAGCAACCTCGGCGTCAAGAAGTGCTTGCGGACGTACTCCTTGCCGTAGAGGGCACGCTGACGCGCCTCGCGCGGGTCGCGGATGATCTCCATGCACGCCTCCGCGCATTCCGCCGGAGAATCGACCAGCCAGCCGGTGACGCCGTCCTGGATCTGCGCGACGATCCCGCCCACGCGACCTGCAACCGTGGGCCTTGTCTTCCAGAGCGCCTCGGTCACCGTCAGTCCGAAACCTTCGCGAATCGACTTCTGCACGACGGCGTTCGAGTGCACCTGGAACGCGTTCACCTCGACGGAACCGACGTTGTTCAGGTTGGAAAGGATGTACACGTCCGGATCCCCGGCGGCATAGGCAACGGTCTGGTTGTAGTAGTCCCAGCCTTCGGGATCGTCGTGTGCCATCGACCCGACGAGTGCGAGCTGGACGTTGGGGAAGCGCTGCTTGACGATGCGGTATGCATCGATGACCCCGAGCGGGTCCTTCCAGGGGTCGAATCGCGACACCTGTGTCAGCAGCGGGCGCTCGACGTCGATTCCGAACTGGTCGACGATATACGCAGCGTCCTCCGCCGAGAGCGCCATGTTTTTCGGTGCGAGCGGATCGATCGCCGGGGGCCAGATATAGGCGGGAGGAAGCCCTCCCACCTTCGGCACGTATTCGCGCAGGTGGAAGATCGTCGCGTCGTAGCGCCGGATCGACGGCAGGATGAAGTCCATGACGCTTTGGTTCGGCGTGGAAAAGTCGATGTGGCCGCGCCAGATCCACCGCGCAGAAGAATTCGGGAAGTAGTCGATCATCCCGACCGGCTGCGGGTCGTGGACGATCACGAAGTCGTAGGCGTCTTCGAACTCCTGCGCGTTCAGCTCCTGGTAGCGGCGGAAGATCTCGCGCTGCTCGTCGTCGAGATCTTGCGGGTTGCCCTGCAGCGCGTTGTGGATCGTCTTCGTGACGTTGTAGAACTCCTCCGCGCCGCGAATGATCCGCCACTCCGTGTCGAGCCCCGCGTCGACCATCAGCGGCACCAGCGTGTAGTTGATCTCCGCAACGCCGCCGCCGAACGCGGTCGCCGACAGATGGACGACGCGCTTCCCCTCGAGTGGGGCCGCAAGACGCCGGATCTCGTCCATCAGCCCGCGCGTCGCGATCGTCGCGTAGTCCGCGAGGGACTTGTGGCCGACGTTGACGAGCTGCAACACGCAGCGCAGGTTACGTCAGCGTCTTGATGAAGCGCAGGCGGGAACCCTTCCCGCCCGGCCGAGGACCGATCTCCACCTCGTCGGCGATCGCTCGGATGATCGAGATACCGAGCCCTCCCTCCGACAGCGAGTCAGCGGCCAGCGCGCGGTTCGGGTCGAACCCGCCGCCTTCGTCCACCACCTCGATCTCGAGCCGGTCCGGGTGGAGCTCGTAGCAGATCTCGACCATGCCGCCGTTCTGCGACCGCTCGGTGTAGGCATGGCGGACAGAGTTCGTACAGGCCTCGGTGAGCGCGAGCTTGAGATCCTCCATGACCTCTTCCGAGAGTGGGTGCATCCGCGAGATGCCCATGAGGGCGAGCCGGCAGAGGGCGATGTACTCCGGCCGAGCCGGAATCGTCAGCCGGACCGTGCGCCCGTCGTCTTCAGCACCTCCGCTCATCGCATTTCTCCGGGACGAGCTTTCCCAATCTTCCGTCGATCAAAACCGAGCGATCCTGCGAAAACCTGCCCAGGAATGACTCGCTCCGCCCAGACGTTATGCCCTAGCCAAGGCAGACCTAACCCGCGCTGCGATGGCCGAGCGTGACCGCAACGACCTTGCGCTGGGTCCCGCGAACGACCGTGAAGGTGGCGACCGCGCCCGGCCGGAGCTCGTAGGAGACGATCCGCACGACATCGTCGGCGCTCCGGACCGGCTTGCCGTCGATTGCCACGATCACGTCGCCGCCCGACCGGAGGTCCTGGTAACCGAGCACGTTGACCGGCTCGGTGCTGGCGCGGAGGCCGGCGGCGGCGCCCGGGCTGCCGCGGTAGACCTTCTCGATCAGCGCGCCCTGCTTGACCGGCAAGTGGAGGGCGGCCGCAAGCGACGGCGTCACGTCTTCGGTGGTGACCCCGACGAACGCGTAGTCGACACCGCCCGTCCGCACGAGCTGGGCGAGCGAATGCTTGGCTGCATCGATCGGAATAGCGAAACCGATACCGCTGTCGTTCCCGCTCCCCGACTGACTGCGGATCTGGGCGTTGATGCCGATCACGCGACCACGAGCGTCGAAGAGTGGCCCGCCGGAGTTCCCGTGCGTGATCGGCGCATCTGTCTGGATCGCGTCGACAACGGAGAAGCGGGGCACGGTGAGGGCGGGAATCGAGCGGTGGATCCCCGAGACAACGCCGACGGCGAGTGAGTCCTCGTTCCCCAAGGGGCTGCCGATCGCAGCGACCGGCTGTCCGACCTGTACGAAGGCCGATTGGCCGAGTGGGACAGGCGTCAGACGGTGCGCGCCGGGATCAATCCGGATCAGGCCGACGTCGTCGTAGACGTCCCAGCCGACGACCTTTGCGGCGACCCGGTCCAGGTCGCCGAACTCGACGTAGAGATGATCGGCCGGCCGCACGCGTCCATTCGTCGTGCCTGCATTGGTCACGACATGCGCGTTGGTCAGGATGTAGCCCTTCGGCGAGATGACAAAGCCGGAGCCCTGCGCGCCGACGGTCGCGGTCGAGTCGGGATTGCCGAAGAACGCAAAGATCGTGACGACGCCGGGCGAGCGCTCGCGGTAGATCCGGGCCGGATCGAACCCGTTCCCGGTCAAGGCAGTCGCCCGGCTTGCCACCGACGCGGGCAATGGCGCGTACGGCGACAGAGGGCGCGCATTGACGACGACGGTCTTCGTGTGCTGGCCGAACCAGCCCCCGCCGGCCCCGACCCCGAGGGCGGCGCCAGCGCCGACGAGCGCCGCGGCAACGAGGGTCAGGACGAGGAAAGCCGTGCGAGACACCGGCGAACTGTAGCGGCGGGTCTATCGACCGTCGGAGCTAAGAGCGGATCGGCGCGGCACGCTCGTTTTCACGTGAAATGGCTTCCGGGGTCGTATCCTCGACGGCAAGGTCCGGGCTCGCGGCCGGTAGCACGAGAGTGAAGACCGTGCGTCCCGGCAGGCTTCGGAGCTCGACCGAACCACCCATCACCCCGGCGAGCTCGCGAGCGATCGCCAGCCCAAGCCCGCTGCCTGTGAAGGTCGAGCCTTCGACACGGTAGAAGCGCTCGAAGACGTGCTGCACCTCGTCGGGTGGGATCCCCGGGCCGTCGTCGGCAATGGCGAACAACGCGTCGCCGTACCGATGTCCCGTGGAGAGCCGCACTGAAGTCCCCGCCGGGGTGTGTTGGATCGCGTTCTCGACGAGGATGCGGCCGATTTGCAGGACACGCTCTTCGTCGCCCACCGCGGTTGGCCCGGTGCCGCGGGTGACCTCGAGCACGTGGCCGCTTCCCTGCGCGACGGCGCGGAACTCGCTAGCCAGCGTCTGCGCAAGGCTTGCGAGGTCGAGCGGCTCGGCCTCGACGTGCATCCGGCCCGCGTCCAGCCTCGAGAGGTCGAGCAGCTCGGTAGCGAGCTTCGTCAGGCGATCGATCTGCTCGCGCATCGTCTCGAGAAACTCCCGCTGGGTCGCGGGATCGAGCTCTTCGTTCTCCATCAGCTCGAGGAATCCACCGAGTGAGAAGAGCGGCGTTCGCAGCTCGTGCGACGCGTTGGCAATGAACTCGCGCCGTGCACGCTCGAGCCCTGCGAGCCGCTGCCGCATCCGCTCGAACGCCTGGGCCAGCTGCCCGAGCTCGTCGGAGCCGGAATCGGTGACAGCCTGGCTGAAGTCGCCCCCGGCGATCCTGTCCGCGGCACGCTCGAGCCGACGGACGCGCCGCGCGAATGCGGAGGCGGCGAGATAACCGACGAGCACCGCACCGCCGAGAGCGATGAGGCCCGCGATGAGCAGCCGCCGGCGCACCAGGCTCACGTTCGCAAGCGAGTCGCGCAGCGGAGCACTAAGGAGCAGCACGTCTCCACCCGGAAGCGGTCGTGCGACCTCCGCGTACGTGTGACCGTCGCGTTGCACTGTCCCGGACACCTCGAGACCCTTCGCATCCGCCCGCTTGGCTACCGGGTCGTGCGTGAGGTCGTTGCTCGAGCTGAGATTCGTGTCGGCGACGGGAATCAGCGTCTGTGGATCGAGCGCGCTGAAAACGCTGACGCGCGCGCTCGCGCTCTCCGATGCCGCCTGCAATGCGGGGCCCGGATCGATCGCCGCACGCTCGTACTGGGAAGCGATCGCAGGTGCGGCGTCCTTCAGTTGCGCGAGCTTGGCGTGGATCAGCTTGTGCTGCAGCGAGGGAACGACGATCAGGTCTACGAGCGCGAGCGCCGCAGCAACGACGACCGCAAGCGCCAGACCGAGCCGCGCGCCGACGCTGTGGAGCGGGTTCACCGGTCCCGGAAGCGGTAGCCGACGCCGCGCACGGTGAAGATGTATTCGGGCTCGCGCGGATCGCGCTCGAGCTTCTCCCGCAAGTGGCGAACGTGAACGTCGATCGTGCGCGGCTCGCGGTAGTCCGCGCCGCCCCACAGCGCCTCGAGCAGCATGCGGCGGCTGTAGACGCGGCCAGGATGGGCGGCGAGCGTCCGCAACAGCTCGAACTCGACGTAGGTGAGCTGCACGGGTTCCTCGCGTACCTCCACCGACCGGCGGGCGACGTCGATCTTCAAACCGTCGAGGGAGATCACTTCCGGCTCCGGCAGCACGGCCGGCCGCGGCGCCGCGGCCCGGCGCAGGAGCGCGCGCACGCGGCTGCGGAATTCACGGATCGAGAACGGCTTCGTGATGTAGTCGTCGGCGCCGAGCTCGAGGCCGAGGACCTTGTCCAGCTCGTCGTCCCGGGCCGTCAGCATGATGATCGGCACCATGCTCTCTACCCGCAGCTGCTTGCAGACCTCCAGGCCGTCGAGCCTCGGCAGCATCACATCGAGGACGACGAGGTCGACGTCCTCCGCACGGAACTTCGCGAGCGCCTCCTCTCCATTGCGTGCCTGCAACACGCGAAAACCTTCCCGCTCGAGCGGATAAGTCAGGAGCTTCTGAACGGAATCCTCGTCATCGACGAGAAGGATGGTCGAGGAGTCGGGCATCTCGGCAAACGGTGCCTGCCGCGCCGTCGTGTTGCAACCGACCTACTATAGCCCCGCATGGCCGCCGTTCCGCCCCGTCCCGAGCGGCGCCGGCCTCGACCCGGCTCGTTGGAGCGGCCGGTCAGCGGCAGGCTCTACCGCGGCACCTGGCTGCTCGTCGGCTTGCCGTTGCTCATCGCGGCCTTCAGCGTCGGGAAGCCGTATGTGTTGCCGCCGCCGCAGCTGCCGCCCGTCTTCGACACGCTCGGAGCGGCGGACCTTGCGAACGAGCTGAGCGTCAACTACCCCGACCGTTTTCCGGGCTCCGTCGGCGCGCTGCAAGCGGCCACGTGGTTCCGTGACCAGCTGTCGCCGTACGGGTTGGACACGCGCGTCGAGCCGTTCACCGCTTCGGTCCCCGGTCGCGGTCGACTCCGTCTGCAGAACATCGTCACCCGGGTACCGGGAAGGTCACCCGCGACGATCGTCGTCATGGCGCACCGGGACGACAGCGGTGCGGGCCCGGGTGCGAACGACAACGCATCCGGGACGGCCGCGCTGATCCAGCTCGCCCGGGCGTACTCCATACCCCGAACGACGCCCGCTCTCCACCTCACGCCGATCCACACTCTCCTCTTCCTCTCCACGGACGGGGGGTCACTCGGAGGGCTCGGCGCTGCGGAATTCCTCGCGCACGCACCCGAGCGCGGGGACGTCGTCGCCGTGGTCAACCTGGATGCGATTGCGAGCGCCGCTCGGCCGCGACTCGAGGTGGGCGGGGACACGCCGCGGACGACGTCCGGCACGTTGCTCGAGACCACCGCATCGCGCATCGCCAAGCAGTACGGCCGCGGCCCCTCGCGACCGAGCGTCCTGCGTCAGCTGATCGACCTGGGCTTTCCGTTCAGCCTGTACGAGCAGGCGCCGTTCATTTCACGTGGAATCCCGGCCGTCACGATCACGACGGCGGGAGACCTGTCGCCCGATCCCACTCGTGACACATCGAGCCGCCTGAACACGACACGGCTCGGACAACTCGGTCGCGCATCCCAGGACCTGCTCCAGACGCTCGATCAGGGGCTCGAATTTGCCCAGAGCACGTCGAGCTACGTGTTCGTCGGCTCGCGGGTGATCCGCGGCTGGGCGATCGAGCTCGTCCTCATCGCCATGCTGGTGCCGTTCTTCGCCGCCGCAGTGGACGTCTTCGCGCGTTGCCGCCGGCGGCGCATCCGGCTCGCTCCCGCCCTGCGGAGCTACCGCAGCCGGCTCGCCTTCTGGCTCTGGGTGACCGTCGTCTTCGAGCTCTTCGCGCTCGTCGGGCTCTGGCCGAGAGGTGGCGAGCGACCACCGTTACCGGCAAGTCACGCCGCTCGGCACTGGCCGACGGCCGGCGTCCTCCTGTTCGCCGGGTTTGCGCTCGCCGGCTGGCTGATCACTCGCGATCGGCTGCTTCCACGTCACCCGATCACGACGGAGGAAGAACTCGCAGGCCACACGGCGGCGCTGCTCTGCCTCGGGGCGGTCGCGTTGCTCGTCGTCGCTACGAACCCGTTCGCACTCATTTTCGTGCTGCCGTCGCTGCACGCCTGGCTCTGGCTCCCGAATATTCGCCATCGCTCACTGTGGCTCCGCGCAGCGGTCGTGATCGCAGGATTCGCTGGGCCTGCTCTGATCGTGGGCTCCTTCGCCTTCCGCTACGGACTCGGCTGGCATGCCCTGTGGTACATCGCCGAGCTCCGCGTTCTCGGCTACGTCCCATTCGTCGTCGTCCCCATTGCGGCCGCCTGGCTCGCCGGCGCTGCCCAGATGGTGACCCTGACCGCAGGGCGCTACGCGCCGTATCCCGAGCCGGCGGAGCGCCCACGGCTCGGCCCGGCGCGTCGCGTGCTGCGGCGAATCGTGCTCTCCACGCGCGCCCAGCGCGCATCGCGGCTCCAACGTCGGGCGTTAGAGGGATGACATGCGTCGGCGCGTTCGGCTCCTCGGTACCGCGCTCGCGGTTACGGGCGTGCTCACGATCCTGTGGGCCCTCGTCGTCTGGCAGTGGCAGGACCCCTTCACCGCGCTCTACACCCTCTGGAAGCAGCATCAACTCGTAGCGCAGTACGCGAGACGCGCGGCAGCCTTTCGTACGACCGCGCCGTCGGATTCGTCCTTAGCCGGAGAGCGTCGAGGCGTCGCCGGCGAGGCCCGGACGTATCGAGTCGAGACTCACCGCGGCGAGGCGATCGGACGCATCGTCGTTCCGCGTATGGGCGTGAACATGATCTTGGTCGACGGCACAGATCACCACTCGTTGACGTTAGGCCCGGGCCGCGATCTCTCGACCTACATGCCCGGCGAGAACAGGCTCGTCTACATTGCCGGACACCGGACGACGTACCTCGCGCCGTTCTCGCACATCGACCAGATGCGCAAGGGCGACTCGATCACGCTCAAGGTTCCGTACGGCACGTTCCTCTATCGGGTCAGCGGCCAGCGCATCGTGCCGGCGAACGATCTCGCCGTGTTGCGCTCCCCCCGTCACGAGGTGCTGATCCTGCAGGCGTGCCATCCGCGGTTCTTCGCGACGCACCGGTTCCTCGTCTATGCGCAGCTCGTGCACGTGGATCCACGCAGGGGCGCGCCCTATGACCTCACGGCGGCTGCCGCACAGAGTCAGACGAGCCGCAAGTAACGCACCGACGTTCCAGCCGCGAGCTCGCCGGCGCCGCGTGGAGCGAGCACGAGCGCGTCCGCGCTCGCCGCGCGCGCGATCATGTGCGACTCCTGTCCCTGCACCGGTTCGAGGACCACGCCTTCGTCAGTCACGAACCGCCGCGCACGGAGGAACTCGTCGCGGTTCGCATTCCGCCGCACGGTCGTCGCCAGCCGGCCGAGCTCGTACACGGGACCCGAATGAGACGCGCCTTGGAGCGCACGCACGGCAGGGAGGACGAAGAGCTCGCAGCCGACGAGCGACGACACAGGGTTGCCCGGGAGGCCGAACACGAGCGTCGCTCCGCGCACGCCGAACGAGATCGGCTTGCCGGGCTTGACGGCAACGCCCCAGAAGACCTCCTCGAAACCGAGCTCTGTGAGCGCGCGGCGAACGAGATCGTGCGGACCGACCGAGACGCCTCCCGACGTCACGACCACGTCTGACGAAAGCGCGTGCTCGAGCACGTCACGATGCGCAACTTCGTCGTCGGCGACCGCCCCGAGTTGACGGACCGTCGCGCCGGCGGCGGTGAGCGCGGCGGCGAGCATCGCGCCGTTCGCCTCGTAGATCTGGCCCGGCTCGAGCGCGCTTCCGGGCGGGCGCAACTCCGTTCCGGTCGCGACGATCGCGACGCCGGGAACACCTCCGCAGACGACGCGAGCGACCCCGGCTGCTCCGAGCGCCCCGATCTGCGCAGGGCCGAGGGGAGTTCCAGCTGTGACGACCACGTCGCCCGCGCGAACGTCACCGCCGCGTGGACGAACGTTTGCCAACTCGGCAACAGTTTCCGGAATCTCGACCTCGTTGTCATGCTCGACAACATACTCGATCGGGATGACTGCGTCGGCGCCATCGGGAACGACACCGCCCGTCGCGATCCCCATCGCCTCACCGGAGCCAAGCGGCCGCAGGGCAGGCCGACCCGCGGCTATCCGAGCGACCACCGGCAGGCTGCCCGGCGTATCAGCCGACCGAACCGCGAACCCGTCCATCGCGGAGCTCCGGAACGGCGGCAGATCGACGAGAGCGTGCGCGTCCTCCATCAGGAACCGACCGCCGGCCGAAGCCAACTCGACCTGCTCCCCGAGAAGGGGACGAACGTGTTCGAGCACGCGGGTCTGCGCCTCGGCGAGCGACAGCAACTCCGGCATCCGGAGCGGAGCTTAGTAACCTCGTAGCCGTGATCTCGGTCGTCATCCCCGTCCACGACGAGGAGCGAAGCGTCGAGCTGCTCTACGACGAGTTACGCGCGGTGCTCGAGCCGCTCGGATCGGAGTGGGAGGCGATCTTCGTCGACGACGGCTCGACCGACGGGACGTTCGCCGCGCTCACGCGGCTCCACAGCCGCAACGAGAACGTACGCGTCGTTCGTCTCCGCCGCAACTTCGGCAAGGCCGCCGCGCTCGTTGCCGGATTCGACCAGGTAGAGGGTGACACGGTGGTCACTATCGACGGCGACCTGCAGGACGATCCTGCGGAGATACCGCGCCTGCTCGCCAAGCTCGACGAGGGATTCGACCTCGTGTCAGGCTGGAAGACGCACAGGCGCGATCCGCTCAGGCGCCGGATTCCCTCGCGAATCTTCAACTCGGTGACGAGTCGCTTCTCCGGCGTGCGACTGCACGACATGAACTGCGGCCTGAAGGCGTACCGCGCGGAGGTCGTGCACGGGCTGCGTCTCTATGGCGAGCTGCACCGCTTCATTCCCGTCCTCGCGCACTATCGCGGCTTTCGCATTGCCGAGCTTCCTGTGAATCACCGCCCACGCGAGCACGGTCGCTCACGGTACGGGCTCGAGCGGTATCTGCGCGGGTTCCTCGATCTGTTGACCGTGTCGTTCATGGGCCGCTACCGCCACCGGCCGCTGCACCTCTTCGGCGGGCTTGGGCTCTCGCTCACCGCGATCGGAGTCGGAATTCTGATCTACCTGAGCGTCGACAAGGCGCTTGGTCAGGCGATCGGCGGCCGTCCGCTGCTGACGCTCGGCGTGTTGCTCGTCGTCGTCGGCATGCAGTTCTTCTCGCTCGGCCTGATCAGCGAGATGATCACGAGCCATCACGAGGAGCGCGCGCAGGAACGCGATCGCGCCGAGCTGCTCGTCGACGAAGTCCTGCGCTGAACCTCTGCTATTTCGGCACGTACGAGCGCGACTACCCGCGGAACGCGCAGGTGATCTCGTGCCTGCGCGGCGCAGGTGCGACCGTGGAGGAGGTGCACGTCTCGGTTTGGGAGCGCGGTGAGCACCGTTGGAATGCGGGTGCCCTCGCCGCCGCCCGGCTCGCGCTCGGCGAAGCGCGACTCTTCACGCGCGGCGCGCGGGATTGCGACGCGCTGATCGTCGGTTATCCCGGTCACTTCGACCTGCCCGCAGCTCGTCGCGCTGCCCACGGCAGGCCGATCGTGTTCAACCCGCTCGTCTCCCTGTGGGACACCTTCGCCGCCGATCGGGCCCGTTTCGGCAAGGGCTCGCTCGCGGCGCGCGTGCTCGCGGCCGTCGACCGGCGCGCGTTCGGCGCCGCGGATCTCGTGGTCGCCGACACGCAAGCGCACGCGGACTTCTTCGCCACGCTGACGCGAACGCCGGTCGAGGTCTGCTTCGTCGGCGCCGAGGAACGCGTCTTTCGGCCGGGCTGGGAGCCGGAGGCGAAGTTCAGCGTGCTCTTCGTCGGCAAGCTGATCCCGCTTCACGGCGTGGATGTCGTGCTCGCGGCCGCGCGACTGGCGCCGGAGCTTTGCTTTCGCATCATCGGCACGGGACAGCTCGAACACCTGCTCGCGGATCGACCTGCAAACGTCGAGCACGTGTCGTGGGTCGAGTACGAACGCCTGCCCGAGGAGCTCCACCGAGCGGGAGTCGCGCTCGGGATCTTCGGCACGACAGCAAAAGCGCAGCGGGTGATCCCGAACAAAGCCTTTCAGGCACTGGCATGCGCGACGCCCCTCGTCACCGCCGACACGCCCGCCGCACGCGAGCTGCTCGTCGACGGGCAGAGCGCGCTGCTCGTTCCACCGGGCGATCCCGAAGCGCTGGCCGAAGCTCTCCGGCGGCTCGCGGCTGACACAGCGCTGGCACGAAGGTTGTCCTCGGGAGGGCGGTCGGCCTTCGAAGCACAGGCGAGTGAATCCGTTCTCGGCCCACGCTGGCGCGGCATCATCGAGCGGCTGCTGTGAAACGAGGACTCCTGCCCGTCAGCGCGCGCACCTTGCTACTCGCCGGCACCGCTGCGTGGATTGCAGGCTTTGCCGCCCTCTCGGCGCTGCGCCAGCTCGCCTTCGCCACCGGCCGCTTCGACATGGGCAACATGGTCCAAGCCGTCTGGTCGACCGCGCACGGCCATCCACTCCGCGTCACGGACGTCCACGGCGATCAGATCTCGCGGCTCGCCGCGCACGTGGATCCGATCCTCGTCCTCTTTGCGCCGCTCTGGTGGATTTGGCCGAGCGTGAATCTCTTGCTCGTCGCGCAGGCGCTCGCGGTCGGCCTCGGGGCGATCCCGGTCTTCTGGCTCGCGCGCAAGCATCTCGGCTCACCGCGCGCAGGGCTTGCCTTCGCATTCGTCTATCTGCTCTATCCGGCCACCGGCTGGTTGACGCTGAACGAGTTCCATCCTGTCGCGCTCGCAACGCCGTTGCTCCTCTTGGCATTCTGGTTCCTCGACGAGGACCGTCTGTTCCCCTTCGCGCTCTGCGCGATCGCCGCTGCCGCGTGCAAGGAGGAGATCCCGTTCGTCATCGCCGGCTTCGGCATCTGGTACGCGGTCTCGCGCAGGCGCTGGGCGGTCGGCAGCGCGATCGTAGTCGCGGGCGTCGCGTGGGCGGCCGTGGCGACGACCGTGATCATCCCGCACTTCAACCACGGCCAGTCGTCGGACTTCTACACGCGCTACAGCGAGGTCGGCGGGTCGCCGGGCGGGATCGTGAAGACCGCATTCACGCATCCCGGGCGCCTCGCAGGCGCGGTCTTCACGTCGCGCGACGTGCACTACGTCTTGCAGCTCGGCTGGCCGCTCGCGTTCCTCTTTCTGCTGTCGCCGCTCGTGCTCGTCGCCGCCCTACCGGAGCTCGCGATCAATCTGCTCTCTGCGGTGCCGACGCAGACGTCGATTCACTTCCACTACACCGCCGGCTTGATCCCGCCGCTCGTGATCGGCGCGGTGTTCGGCGCGAAGCGTCTTGGATTTCGTGGCTCTGCGATCGCCGTGGGGATCGTGCTCGTCGCACTGATCGGCAACTACCGACTGGGCCCACTGCCCGTCTGGCGTGAGGTGCCTGGAGGACAGAAGTTCCAGACGACGGCCGGCAACGTCACGACACACGACCGCATCGCCGCGCGCGGCCTGCGTTTCATTCCGGCGAATGCGGTGGTCAGCGCGACGAACTCGCTCGGCGCACACCTCTCCGCTCGCTCGCGGATCCTGAGCTTTCCCGTGACACAGGATGCGACGTGGATCGCCGCCGACGAGACGCAGCCCGGCTACGCCGATCGCTTCGCGCCGCTCGAGACCGCAGAACAGCTCGCGTGGTTACGGACGAACCCCGAGTGGAAGCTCGTCTTCGAGCAAGACGGCGTGCTCGTGTTTCGCCGCGTTCTGTCGTAGCACGACGACGAAGAGCGCGACGACGAGCAGATCGCGGGCAAGCACGAACCACGAGCGCGAGCCGAGCGTGACCAGCGAGTGGTAGTGGAAGAACCAAACCTGATCGAGCACAAGCGCGACGGCGAGCAACGTCCACGCGGCGACGCTCTCGACGAGCGGTACGAGCGGTATCAGCCAGACCAGGTACTGGGGCGAGAAGAACCGTGAGAAGGCGAGAAAGCCCGCGACCGCGGCGGCGAACGCCGTGGCAAGCCGCTGGCCTTCGTCGCGGCCGCGCGCGTACAGCCAGGCGACGCCCGCCACGGCCAGCAGCTGAAGCGCCGAGATCACCGCGCCGAGCGCTCTCGGCAAGGAGCCTTGCAGGTCGTAGCTGACCGCGCCGCGCGTGTGATGGGCAACGGAGACCGTGTAGAGACCGAGATGATCGGCCGCGATCAGCAGCTGCGCACCGAGACTCTCGAGCTGCAGCCCACGCGCGGCCTGCGAACGGAAGCTCTCCAACAATCCGTGCGGCGCAAGCACGAGGAACGGCAGGGCAATGACAACCGCGACGGCGGCGAATGCGCCGAGACCGGCAAGCGCACGTCGTTTACCCGCCGTCCGCCACGTCCACAGCAGCGCCGGCGGCAGCAAGACGACGGGGTACACCTTCGCGGCAAATGCAAGTCCCAGCACGGCGAGAGCGAGCACGTTGCGCCCGACGAGCAACAGCGCAAGCGCGGCAATCGTCAGGAGGGCGGGCCAGGCGTCGTAGGTGTTGAGGGAGATCGGCCCAAGCGCAATCGGGGACAGCCCCACGAGCAGCACCGCCGCCCACAGCCGCGGAACCGACGCGCGCAGCCGCAACAGTACGTACGCGACGAGCACGAGCGACGCAACCCCGCACAGCGCCATCAATGCTTTGAACGCGGCGTTGTAGTGCGCGTTCGCCGCGGCAGCGGGGGGGAGGAAGACGACGAGCGCGCCCGGCGGGTACTCCATGAAGAAGTCGCGGTAGGGAACGTGGCCGTGCAGTAAGGCTTCCGTGTAGCGCTGGTAGAGATGGACGTCCCGAAAGCGGGCCGCGCGAAAGAGCCCCCCGTCGGGAACGGCGCACGAGGCGACGAAGAGCGGCACGCCGACGAAGCAGGCGCGCAGCGCGTCACGCACGTGCGCGACGCTGCTAGCCGGGGGTCGTGGTCGTCTCAGGCGTGGTCGGCGGCGGTGGCGGTGGCGCAGCAGGAGTGGTCGTCTTCGGCGCCGGCGCGCGCTGATAGCCGCCGCCCGAGGTCGTCGTCGAGGTCGACGGCGCGTAGTAGTGACTCGAACTCGGCGACGTGTAGCCGCCGCTCATCGCGTATTGCAACGTGTGGTAGCTCCACACGGGCGAGTGCAACGACGTGGGGAACTGCGTCGGGAACGGCGCATAGGTGATCGCGCGCTCCATGAAGAGCTTCCAGATCGTCGCGGGGAAGGTCGGACCGGAGACGGCGATCCCGTGGACCGACGTCATCGGGATCTCGGCCCCGGGATAGCCGATCCAGACCGTTGCCTCGAGCCCCGGGATGTAGCCGTCGAACCAGGCGTCGGCATAGCTGTCGGTCGTGCCCGTCTTGCCGGCCGAGAGCTTGCCGAAGTAGGCGCCGGTTCCCGTCCCGGCGGTCATGTTCTCCTCGAGCACGCGCGTCACTTCCGCCGCGACCCAGTCGGGAATCACGCGCACGCGCTGCGGCTTGCCCCACCCGGCGTCGGTGTCCACCTTCCCACCGGGGAGGATCACCTTCCGGATCGCCATCGGCTTCGAGTAGATCCCGCCCGCAGCAAGCGTCGAGTAGACCGACGCCATGTCGAGCGGTGTCACCGCGATCGCTCCGAGACCCATCGAGGGGACGTACGCGCCGTCGGACGTCTTTAGATCGGTCCGGACCCCGAGTCTGTACGCCATCTCGGCGACGTTGTCCGCTCCCACGTCGAGTGTCAGCCGCGCGTAGACCGTGTTGTCCGAGCGAAGCGTCCCGCGCTCGATCGACGTTGCGCCAATGTAGGTGTGGTCGAACGTCTGCACGCACCAGGCCGTCGGCGGATTGACGCTGCACGAGCCGAGCCCGGTCGGGTTGTACTCGAACGGAGCGGACAAGTACGTCGTCGTCGCAGGGTTGATCCCCTGCGACACCGCAGTCGCGAGCACGATCGACTTGAACGTCGAGCCGGGCTGGCGGTGCGCGCTTGAGAGGAAGTTGACCTGATTCTTGGGATTACCGGGTGTCACCTCCGTCATCGCGCGAATCGCGCCGTTTGCGGGATTGACGGAGATGATGGCGGCGGCCGGATCGGTCCTGTAGTAGAGCGTGCTCCTGATCGCCTGCGCGGCGAACCGCTGCAGCCGCGGATCGATCGTCGTGTACACCTTCAACCCACCGGAGCGGACGGTGTTCGAGCCGTACTGCTTCTGCAGCTGCGCCTCGACAAACGAGAAGAAGTACGGCTCGCGGATCTTCGTGTACACCTTCCCGGCCTTCAGGTGGAGGTTGCGTTGCGCGATCGCGTTCGCGTACTGCGTGGAGGTGATGTCGTCGTTTTCGAGCATCGCGCGCAGCACTTCGTCGCGGCGCGCGAGTGCGTGTTGCGGGCTGTGGAACGGGTCGTAGTACGTCGGTGCCTGCGGCAAGCCTGCGAGCATCGCCGCCTCGGGCAGCGTCAGGTAGCGGGCCGGCTCCGAGAAGTAGGTTTGTGACGCGGCCTCGATGCCGTACGCGTGGTTTCCGTAGAAGACCTGGTTCATGTAGGCCTGCAAGATCCAACGCTTCGACTTCTCGCGCGCGAGCTTGATCGCGAGACAAGCCTCCGTGGCCTTGCGACCGAACGTCTGGGACGGCTTCTTGATGTAGAGGTTCCGCGCGAGCTGCTGCGTGATCGTCGACCCGCCCTGAACGACGTGACCTGCACGGATGTCGGCGAACAGCGCGCGCACGATTCCCGGCCAGTCGAGCGCGCCGTGCTCCCAGAAGCGACGGTCCTCGATCGCGACCGTTGCGAGCGGCGCCCACTTGCTCATCTGCGGGAGCGAGACCGGCTCGCGGTTCTTCTCCGCCGGGATCGACCCGAGCAGCGATCCGTCCGCGGCGAAGACGAAGGAGTTCTGGCCTACCTCGACAGGCCGCAGCGAATTGAGATTGCAGCTCGACATCCAGATGGCGGCGCCGGTGAAACCGGTGATGACGAGGAAGAGGATTCCACCGACCACGCAGAAAAGCACGACGCGAGCGAAGCGCTGATGCCGTGCCTTCGTCCGTTGGCGGCGCCGGCGGCGGCGGCGCGCGATCCACAGCGGATCAGGCTGAACCCTCCGACCGCGGCCGCGCGACGACGGGCTCACGAGAAGACGCCCTCCGCCCGCAGCGCCGCATGGGCACGCAGGCGGAGCTCACTCTGCCGTTGGTCGACCGCCGCGTCCTGGGGGATGCTCGTGCGGACGACCACGGTCGCCTTGTCGCCGAGATCCTCCACGAACACGTCGCCGTCGGTCGCCTGGCGCAGCCGGTCCATCAACGCACCGAGATCTGACGTCAGCGGAAGTTGCACGGTGATCTCGGCGACCTTTTCTCGACTCCGAAGCGTGGCGTTGCGGATGGTATCCGAGGCAAGCTTCTCGTTTGGGATCACGAGCCTCTCCCCATCTCCGGTTCGGACGAAGGTGTAGATGAGCCCGATCTCCTCGACGGTGCCCCGTGCGTCCTCGATCGTGACATCGTCTCCGAGGCGCAGCGGTTGAGTGAACGCGATCAGCAGTCCCGCGACGAAGTTCCCGAGCGTCCGCTGCGAGGCGAAGCCGACGATGATCCCGATGACGGCAGAGGAGGCGAGTAGCCCGCCCGCGACCGCGCGTACTTCCGGGATGATGAGCAGCGCTGAGAGGGTCCCGACCACCAGCACCGTGGCCGTGATGCCGCGGCGCAGGACGCGATAGCGCGTCATCGCGCCGCTCGACAGGCCGCGGCGCGCGATCCGGCGGTCGATCACCCGCGCGACGATGACCGTCAACACGAGGACGGCGACGAGCACGACGAGCCGGTGCCAGTACGGCATGGGCATCAGTTCGACGGCCTACAACGGTTTCCGTCCTGCGAAGCCCTCGTCGACGCTGTGCCAGAAGGCGACCTCGGGCTCGCCGACCTTCCAACAGAGCAAGATGTCCGCGTCGTCGCGCTTGGCTGGGAAGTCGAGCAGTCCCTCGTCGAGGTCCTTCACCTGCACGCCCGCCTCGTCGATCTGCCGGACGCACTCGACCAGGGCTTCTGCCGCCTCGACCACCTCCTCCGCCGCCGCGCGAATGTCGCTCGGGGTGAGGTCACCGCCGTTGCCGGCGATCCGAGCGACGAGCTCGGCTTGCCGCCGCTCTGCCCCGACAAGCCTCCTCCTCCGCTCGACCATCCGTTCTGCGATCGGCCGTAGCTCGTCGAGTGCTGCGTTGGCCTCGTCCGGCGTGAAGAGACGTTCCACTGCGAGGCTATGATCACCGTGCCGTGGGCGTCGGTCAAAGGCTTCGGACAGACGACGCTGCACGGCGCGAGCTGCGCCTCACCCATGCGCGAGGGCCGGCGGCCGGCATCTTCCTCTGGAGCCGCGCCGCGATCTGGATCGGTGCGATCTTCGCCTTCCTCTGGTTCGAGCCGAACCGCCATCCGAACGCGGCGCGCTGGGACTCACCGCTGATCCACGATCTCGGCTACGGGACGGACATCTGGGCTCGGTGGGACAGCGTGTTCTTCGTCCGGATCGCACAACACGGCTACGACAAGGCGAGCGCTGCGTTCGGGCCGCTCTATCCAGGACTTGTCTCTGCATTAGGACACGTCTTCTTCGGCCACTACGTGCTCGCCGGGATCATCGTCTCGCTCGCCGCCGGGCTCGGCGCGTTCGTGCTGCTGCACCAATTTGCGGAGGAACGGCTCGGCGCCGACGGCGCGCGCCGCGCAGTCCTCTACCTTGCCGTCTTCCCGATGGCACTCTTCCTTCAGGCCGTTTACAGCGAGTCGCTCTATCTCTTCCTCGTCATCGCGGCGTTCGTGTTCGCCGAACGCGGGCGCTTCGCCGCCGCCGGCGTCACGACGGGCTTGGCGATCCTCACCCGCGTCGTAGGGGTCGCGCTCCTGCCCGCACTTGCGCTCCTCGCCTGGCGGAGCCGCGACCGCCGGCGTGCATTCGCGGGACTGGCCCTCGCGTTGCCGATCGCGGCCGTCTATCCACTGTTGCTTTGGCATCAACTCGGCGACCCGTGGGCGTTCACGCACGCGCAAGATCGCTGGCACCGGCACTTCTCGCCGCTCGGCGGAGTCTGGCAAGCGTTCGTCCGCTGGACTCCGTCTGGCGCAGGCGTCAACCACGCCGTCGCGGTCAACGCCGAGGATCTCGCGTTCCTGATTCTCTTCGTCGCACTCGCGGTGGTCGTGTGGCGCCGCCTCGGTGCGGCCTACGGGCTCTTCGCCGTTATCAGCCTCCTCATCCCACTCAGCTATCCGAGCTCACGCTGGCCGTTGCTCTCGCTGCCGCGCTTCGGGCTCGTGGTCTTTCCGTTCTTCCTTGCACTCGCCGCGGTGACGACAGGGCGACCGAGACTGCATACCGCACTCGTCGCCTGCAGCTCGTTGCTGCTCGGAATCACCGTTACGCAGTGGGCCCTGTGGCAATGGGTTTCCTGACGGCCGCCGAGCTCGACGCGGCCACGATCGACGCGTACGGGACTCTGCTGACGATCGTCGATCCGTTCCCAGAGCTCGAGCAACTTCTACCCGGTCACGATCGCGACAACATCAAGCGGGCCTTTGCTACCGAGGCCGACTTCTATCGCCGGCACGCCTACGAAGCGCACGACGAGTCTTCGGTTGCGACGTTGCGGGAGCACTGCGTGCGCGTCTTCAACGACGCGCTCGGCTCCGCGCTGTCATCCGAGGAGTACATAGGCGCATTGCATTTCGAGCCGGTGCCGGGCGTCATCGGCGCGCTCGAACGTCTGCGCTCGCTCGGCCTCGCGCTCGCCGTCGTCGGAAACTGGGACTGGACCCTGCACGAACGTTTGACCGAATCGCGGCTCTCCCCGTTCTTCGCGACCGTTGTGCCCGCTGCGAACAAACCGGCGCCTGAGGGGATCGTGCGCGCGCTCGAGAAGCTGCGCGTCGATCCTTCGCGTGCGCTGCACGTCGGCGACGAACCGGGCGACGAGGCAGCGGCACGCGCGGCAGGGGTTCACTTCTTGCCGGCGCCGCTCGAGGAGGCCGTCGCATCGATCGCGTGAAGACAGCGCCGCTTGCCGCGTGGCTCGCCTTCGTCCTCGTCTTCTCCGCGGTCAGCTACGCAAGCCGCTTGAGCGGCGGCAAACCGGCCAAGGACGTTCTCTACCGGTGGGCGACAGTCGGCGGCAATCTCTTCCAGTACGCCGTCATCGCGCTGATCGTCTACGGCATCGCGGGGCTCGGGAACCGGCGTGAGCTCTTCGCATTACGGCGACCGACGTCGTGGGGGCTCGCCACCGCGATCGGGATCGGAATCGGGATCGGCATGGTGATCCTGACCGCGGTGCTCGGACCGCTGCTCAATCCTGGTCGTGAGCAAGGGCTGACGCCGGCGGGCTGGGAGCCAAGTCACGCGGGTGCGTACATCGCCAACGGCCTCGTCATCGCGGTCGTGGCGCCGTTCGTCGAGGAGCTGACCTTCAGAGGCGTCGGCTTCTCGCTGTTACGACCGTTCGGGGCGTGGACGGCGATCATCCTCGTCGGCGTCCTCTTCGGGGTCGCCCACGGGCTCGTCGA
>JBKPJA010000217.1:0-13214 GCA_046730515.1 Actinomycetota bacterium
GTGAGGTGGCCCAAACGGCGCTCGACTTCGTCTTGCGGTTCGCCCCATCCTCGCCGCGGGCGATCTCGCCGGAGGGGCAGCAACCGCTCCGAACGGCTTCGGACATCGCTCGCCCACAGACGCCTTAATCGGGCGTTGCGATCATCATCGCCGCAGCCGTTCGACTTTTGACGCCAAGACGGGCGTAGATGTTGTCGAGGTGCTTACGGACGGTGCCGGGTGCGATATAGAGAGCAGCGGCAACCTCGGCGTTCGTCCGACCGTCGGCGACCAAGAGCAGCACCTCGCGCTCCCGCGGAGTAAGGGCGTCGAGCGCGACGTTCTCGCGAGCGCGTCGACGCGCTCGTGCCCGTCGATGGAGTTGGACGAGATGCGGAGCGAGTGTCTCCAAGGTGAGCTTGTCGCGTTCGGTGAAGTCGCGGCTCGAGGCGTCGAAGGCAAAGCCTCCAACGATGCGCCCCCGATCGGCAATCCAGAGATCCATCGCATACCGAATCCCGGCGAGCCGGCCAAGCCGGCAAACGGGGTTCAAGCGCATCTCACGGCGCGTCATCAAGTCTGACTCGCGAAGCGGGCGCCCCACCGCGATGGGACCCGCAAGCAACGGGTGTTGGTCGCGCACCCGATCCATCGCGCGCCGGATGTCCTCCGACATCACTCGGCCGGAGGAGGTGCGGATGTGCCCTCGCTGCATACCCCTGCCCGCGAACTCTCCGTACGAGACGCAGTCGAAGGGGATCACGTGGCGCAGCTCCTCGAGAACCTCCTCGGGAAAGGTGTCGCGGCCGCGGGTTTCGCCCGCGAAATGCAGGAAGTTCAACATCGCCCGGTAGTCAGTAACGGCGAGGCTAGCCACGACCAGAAGATACGCCGTTCGACGTATTGCCTCAACGACGGCAGAGCGCGATTCTTGAGCGGTATTGCCGGGAGAGAAGAGGGGAAACCGTGAAATTGCTACTTCGAGTCGGCGTGATCACCGCCGCTTTCGCGCTGGCCGGTCCGGCCGCAGGCGGACCGCCGTGGGGGCCGGAGACGCCTCCGTTCAACCTCGAGGCCATCCTCCGCGACGTGACGGGCGGACCGGGTTTCGGTCACGTCAAGTTCCGTCAGCCAAACGACGCGGACAAGATCATCTACCTGGACACGTGGGTACGCGACCTCGCTCCGAATCACGCCTACTTGTTACAGCGTGCTGTCGATACGACGCTCGACGGCGACTGCACCGGCACGTCGTGGCTGACCCTTGGGAAAGGGCTCGCGGCGCAACCGATCACGACCGACGATCAAGGGACGGGTCGCGAACTCCTCTTCCGTAACGTCGCCGCGCTGGTCACGGGGGCGCAATTCGACATCCATTTCCGGGTGATCGATGCCGGCACAGGCACTCCGGTGCTTGCGAGCAGCTGTTACCTGTTCACGATCAGTCAGTGAGGAGCCGCGGCGGCGCTCGTCTCCGCTCTCTTTCGACTACTTGCCCTCGAGCGGCAGCGGCGTGACACGGGTGTGTCGAACCTCGCGCAGTCTGGCGTCACCAGCGAACTAGATTCGAGGCTTCCAACTTTCCAGAACCGTCGGCGTGATCGACCTACCCTCCGACACGCTGTGGGTGACGATCGATGTCGGCTCGAATGACATCCTGAATCTTCCGAGTTGCGGTCAACCAAACGGTCCGGCCTGCCCGGTGGGAGCAAACATTCGCACGATCCTCAAAACGCTCAAAGAGCGCTCGCGCGCGACGCCGGCAGCGAGCAAGCTCAGATCCTGGAGTACTACAACTCGGAGATCGGGACACCGCGAGAACGCGAACAGGCGCGCTTGCTCGGCGACGACCTGAAGGTCGATTGCGCGGGGACCGCCCAACCTCGAAACCACTGTGCTCGGCGCGACGGTGACCACTTAAACCCGCGACGAAGCCTTCAGGCTAGGAGACGCGCGGCGCAGGGGCGCAGCCGCCGCGGAGTGCCCAGGCTAGAGCCGCTGGCCCGCGTCCGCTCCCAGCGGATGCGCGCCCCGGGCATTTATGGAGTTAGCCGGATTCGAACCGGCGACCTCCTGGGTGCGATAGCGCCAAACCGTCACTCACTGACGCTTGTACCGCTTGTTCAAGCGGTTTGTCGTGCCCTCAGTTCGGCCGAGTTCTCTCAGTTTGGTAGCACGGTAAATAGAACGCGACTAGAACGCGACGTTGCGAACTGCATCGAGCCTCTCGGCAACGATCCTACTGCGTCCCCCGCAAAGCGGAAGACCGCGGTGCGGGAAGGAGGCGGTCGCGCCTTGTCGAAGCGGCCGCGCATGTGGTTCCGGCCGATGCTTGTGGCTGCTGGATGCGCATTGCTGGGTGCCGGCCTCGCCGCTGTCGCGCTTGCGGATCGGCCGCAGCCCGATCCGAATGTGGCCGGCCTGCAGACGGCGTTGGCGGTCAAGGGCTTCTATCGAGGGCCGATCGACGGCCTGCGCGGCCCGCTGACGACGGCGGCGCTGCGCGCTTTGCAGCGTCGGTTTCGGCTACCGAGCACCAACCTAATCGATCGCCGAACACGCGCTGTGCTGGCGCCGCTCGGCCGACCGCACTACCGGACACGTGCGCTGCAGAAGGGGATGGTCGGGCTCGATGTCGCCGCGCTCCAGTTCGAGCTGCGCTACCACGGGTTCCCGAGCCCTGAAACCGGCAGCCTGAACGAGCGCACGCTGCTCGCGCTGAAACGGTTCCAACGTTTTGCCGACATCCCACCGGACGGAGTCGCTGGGAACACGACCTACGACGCGCTGTCAGAACCGCCGCCAAGTCCACCGAAGCTGCACGCACCGCTTCCGCTGATCGAGCGGGCGATACGAGTTGGTAACGCAGTCGAACTCGTATGCCCCTATGCCAGCGCAGTCGCCGCCAGCATCGGCGGCACCGTCGTCTTTGCCGGCGATCGCGCGCGAGGCTACGGCTACGCCGTCATCACCCGTGACGCACACGGCCTCGAACTCCTCTACGCACACCTCGCCCGCATCGATGTCCACGATGGGCAACAACTCGTCGCCGGCGCCATGATCGGCCTCGCCGGCTGGACCGGCAAGAGGCAGCCCCAGACGAGCCTGCGACTTGAACTCCGGCTGCGCGGCGCCCAACTCAACACCTACGCGGCACTCGTCGGCCATTGATCGCTCGTCCGTCCTGGTCGTCGGGCAATGCCGCGCACCCAGATCGGCCTAGAGTCGCGTGCCCGTATTGCGGAGCGGACTTCGAGCTGCAGGTCCAGGTCGCAGCCGGTCCACTAGTGCAGCTTCATTTCGACGATGCCGCCCAGCTCGCACGCTGGTTGCAGGCGAGTCGCTTCACGATCGAAGAGTTTGAGGAACTCCCCGTGTACAGCTGGTACGAACCCGAGCTTGCGCCGCTGGTGGCAGAACTGAAAGCCCAGTCAACCCGCGACTAGCCAGCGGTACCTCTGCCGGGGGCCAGTTGCCCGTAACGGGGGACCGCCCGCCGCAACCATCTCGGAGGGCCGAGAGGAGTTGCCCGCGGAGCTGATTCGCGAGAGACTCGAAGCCGGCCGTGTAGGGCGGCTTTAGGAAACGTCTGTCATCTCGTGGGCCGTTACGAGGACATCTGCGCAGAACACGTGTGGCGTGTTCCCAGCCGTTACAACATTGCGGCGGACTGTTGCGACAAGCATGCGCGTGACAAGCTCGCGATGGTGCACGAGCGCTTCGACGGTCGGTTGCGCGAGTTGAGGTGGGGCGAGCTCCAGGACATGTCGAATCAGGCGGCGAACCTGCTCAAATTGCACGGTGTCGGGCGCGGCGACCGCGTCGCCGTCGTGCTGCCGCCGACGCCCGAGACGGCGGCGATCTTCTTCGGAACGTGGAAGCTCGGCGCGATTTTGCTGTCGATGTCCGTCCTCTACGGCGACGAAGGGATTGCCCACCGGCTGAACGACTCAGAGCCGAAGGTGCTCGTGACCGACGCTGCGAACGTCGGCCGCTTCGTCGATGGGAGCGTGCCGGCGGTCGAACTCACAGCCGCGACCCTCGCCGAGCAGCCGGCCGACAGCTCGACCGCGGACACCGCCGCCGACGATCCTGCGCAGCTTTACTACACCTCAGGCACGACTGGTCTCGCGAAGGGGATCGTCCACGCCCACCGATACCTGCTTGCGCACGAGGAGTTCGTTTACTGCCACGAGCTCGAGGACGGTGAGCGCTTCCACGGGATGGGCGAGTGGGCGTGGGCGGCCGGAATCGCCCCGCTGCTTGGGCCGTGGCGTCTTGGTGCCGTTCAGTGCGTTTACCAACGCGAAGGCGGTTTTGATCCCCTGAAGCAGCTTGACTTCCTCGCGCGCCACGAGGTCACGAACGTGTTCACGACTCCGACGGCGATGCGCTCGATGATGGCGGTCGAAGACGCGGGCGAGCACTACAAGTGCAAGTTCCGTCGCGTTTGCTCGGCAGGTGAACCGCTGAATCCGGAGGCGATTCGCTGGTTCCGCGAGCAGTACGGCGTTACCGTCCTGGACTACTACGGGCTGACCGAGTCGTACCCGCTGGTCGCGAACTATCCATGGATGGAGGTGCGCGAAGGCTCGATGGGACGGCCGATGCCCGGCTGGGACGTCCTCATTCTCGACGAGGACGAGCTCGAGGTCGCAGCGGGAGAGCGTGGCGAGATTTGCCTACGCGCGCGTTCGAACCCGCACTACCCCCTCGGTTACTGGAACAACGAGGAGGCCGCGCGCGAGACGTTCGGAGGCGAGTGGTTCCATTCCAAAGATGCGGCGGTGATGGACGAGGACGGCTACATCTGGTACGCCGGACGCGCCGACGACGTCATCATCTCGGCTGGCTACCGCATCGGCCCATTCGAGGTCGAATCGGTCTGCATCGAACATCCGGCCGTCCGCGAGGCAGCCGCCGTCGCGTCACCCGATGAACGCCGAGGAGCAATTGTGAAGGCGTTCATCGTGCTCGCAGAGGGACACGAGGCAAGCGACGAGCTGGCCTCGGAGATCTCGGACTTCGTGCGCAAACGACTCTCGCAATACGCCTACCCGCGCAAGGTCGAATTCGTCGACGACCTTCCGAAGACGCTCACCGGCAAGATCCGCAGAATCGAGTTGCGCGAACGCGAACGACGCTCAGCCGACCTCGCCCGTTAATCGAACCAATTTGACGACGACGCTGCCTCTTGCGAGCTTAGGGTGCGAGAGCGCGGCGCAAGGCGTTCGCCCATTCGACTCTCTGACCCGCGAGCTTTTCTGGATCGCCGCCCGGTTCGTAGTAGGTGCCGTGCCGAAGTCTCGAGCGCACTGCTTCGTCGTCGGACCAAAGACCGCTCGCGCGGCCTGCGAGCACGGCGGCGCCGAGCGCGGTTGTTTCTCGCTCTGCGGCGACCTCGACCCGGCATCCGAGCAGGTCGGCCTGGAACTGCATCAGGAATGCGTTCGCGCTTGCCCGACCGTCCGCTCGCAGCACTTCGATTCGGCTGGGGAATGCTTCGAGCACGTCCGCGACTTGGAACGCGATCGCCTCGAGTGCTGCGCGGACGAGATGGGCGCGGGTCGTCCCGCGCGTGATTCCGCTGATAATTCCGCGCACGTCCGGCCGCCAATGTGGTGAGCCGAGTCCGGTTAACCCCGGCACGAAGCAGACGCCGTCGGTTGAATCGACCTTGCGCGCAAGCGCTTCGCTCTCGGAGACGTCGGCGAGGATGCCGAGGCCGTCGCGGAGCCACTGCACGGCGGCGCCGCTTGCAAGGACGGCTCCCTCGAGCGCGTAGCCCTGGGGCGCGGCGGCGGTTTCGAGCAATCCCGTCGGCGCGACCTCTCGCCTCGGGCCGGCATGGACGAGCACGAAGCTGCCCGTCCCGTAGGTCGCCTTCGCCTCTCCGCGGGAGAAGCAGCCGTGACCCACGAGTGCCGCTTGTTGATCTCCTGCGATCGCTGCGATCGGGACGGCCGCACCAAGCAGCTCGCCCTCCGTGACGACCGCCGACGGTTGCACCAGCCGCGGTAACACGACCGGATCGATCGCAAACAGCCGGAGCAGGTCGGTGTCCCACCGCAGCGAGTCGAGGTTGAGGAGCATCGTGCGCGAGGCGTTGGTCGTGTCGGTGACGTGTGCACTCCCACCGGTGAGTCGCCAGACGAGCCATGAGTCAACCGTGCCGAATGCGAGCTCACGCGTCGACGATTCCGTGCGCGCGAGCAACCACTCCAGCTTCGTCGCGGAGAAGTACGGGTCGGGCACAAGGCCGGTCCGCGCCCGAATCAGATCGGCGGGCAACTCGTAGCACCGCTCCGCCGTCCGCCGGTCCTGCCAGACGATCGCAGGCGCGACCGGCCGGCCGGATCTCCGCTCCCAAAGCAGCGTCGTCTCGCGCTGATTGCTGATCCCGATCGCGCGCAAAGCAACGGGACGAACGCCGGCCTCGCGCACCGCATCCTCAGCGGCGCCGAGCACGCCCTGCCAAATCTCCTCTGGGTCGTGCTCGACCCAGCCCGGCCGCGGGAAGTACTGCCGAAGCTCGCGATAGCCGCGGCCACGGATCCCCAGCTCATCGTCGACGACGAGGCATGTCGTTCCCGTTGTGCCCTGATCGACGGCGAGGATCACGTGCGCAGCAGCGCCTCGACCCGCTCGCGCACGGCGGGCGAATCGCGGCCTGTCAGAGCGAGCGTCATGCGTCGCCGGACCACGTCGTCGGTTGTGCGCGCCCACTCCCGCCTCCGCGCGTGCAGCACCTCTGCCTCCGTCTCGGCAACACCCTCGGCGAGCGGCTCGAGCGGTCCCGCGGCAAGCACCTCCTCGCTGAGCATCCCGTAGGTGCGCGCAAGCCGCATCGCCAGGGACGTAGCCAGCTCCGGGTGGCGACGTCGCAGAGCGTCAGCGGCCACCTCCGGATCCGCAGCGCCCGGGAGAGGACGCGGCCACCGGTCGATGCGATGAAGCTCGAGATCACTTCGCAGCGCGTGCAAAACGGCGAGCGCGATTCGTCGGTGGGTGGTCAGCTTCCCGCCCGCGACCGACAGCATGCCCAACCGACCGCGGCTGAGCACCGTCTCGCGCCGTGCGCGAGTCGTGTCCGTCAGACTCACGGGAAGCACCCGCACGCCGGCGAAACGCGCCCGGATCGCATCGTGAGGCAGATCCACGGCGAGGCCGACCTCCTCCAGGATCTGGTGCTCCTCGACCCCCGACGGATACACGTCGCGGGGGTTTCCCTCGAACGGCGCATCGGTGGTGCCAACGAGAAGCATCCCCGCCCAGGGAATGGCGAAGACCACACGCGCGGCCTCAACCGGAATCGCAAGCGCTGCCCCCCACTCCTCGCCCCGCTCGAGCACCAAGTGCGACCCTTTGCTCAGCATCACGGAAGTCCCAGCGTGCGGGTCTTCGAGCCGCCGCACAGCGTCGATCCAGGCACCGGTCGCGTTCACAACGGCGCGCGCTGAGATCTCAACCTCTTCCCCGTCGACCCGCACGACCACGACAAGACCACGGTCGAGCCCGACGACCTCCGCGCGATTCAGGACAACCGCGCCCCCATCAGCGGCGCCCCGCACATTGGCGAGCGTGAGCCGGGCATCATCCGTCTGCGCATCTGGATACACGCCGGCCGCGCGCAGCCCCTCCAATCGCAGCGGTGGCACCAGCTCGGCCGCCGCGGCAGACGTGATCATCCGCCCGCGTTCGGCGATCGCACCGGTCAAACCGGCGTACGACCAGAGCGCACGGCGGATCGGGATTCGCCCGTACGGCCCGCCGCGAAAAGCCGGCAGCACGAACAGCAGCCGCCGCACCAGATGTGGGGCAACAGTCCCACTCAGCGTCCGCACCTCGCCCCGCGCCTCGCGCACCAGCGAGAAGTGGCCCAACCGCAAGTACCGCAGCCCGCCGTGCACGAGCTTCGAGGACGCGCTCGATGCCCCGGACGCAAAATCCTCGCCCTCGAACAAGGCCACCGAAAAACCGTGACGCGCCCCGAGCTCCGCCACGCCCGCACCGATAATCCCGCCACCGACAACGACCAGATCGAAGCGCCCAGACCGCAAGCGCTCAATCTGCTTGCCCCGCCACTCATCCACGCACCGCCGACACTACAAGCGAGCTCGTCTCGCTCACCGCATCTTCCGCCAATGCCGGCTTCCGGCGTCGGCCGCTACGGATCGAAGGACGAACGTCGCGAAGTCGCCATGCTCCGCGAAGCGGAGCGGACCTCGCGACGGAGTGTGGTCACGCGAGTTGCGCAAGCTCGGCACATCGTGTAGCAGCGGCCACGCAGAAGTACCCAAGCCTGCCGCCCGGCGAAGATCGGCAACGCGCTGCTAGCCGACGACGACGTCGACGAAGTAGTTCGACGAGGTGTACGTCTGCGTCGGAAACGAGCCTGCGGCGCTCCCGAAGATACCGTTCGCTCCGTCCGCGATGCTCTGGAGCGGCCCCGACGCGATCTGATTCGCGAGACCGCCATACGTCAAGACGAAAGCGTCGTTGACGCCGACGGACGCGATGTACGTCACTCCTGGCTCCAGACCGAGCGGAATCGGGAGCGATTGCTGCTGCCAGCCCGACGCGCTCTCGCCCGCGAAAGTCACCTGCGCGAGCTGCTCGCCCGTTGACGTCCAGACGCGACCAACGTGGGTTCCCGTCTCGGCTGCGTCCTTGTAGAAGCGAAGCGCCGTTAGCGGAACGGGTGCGGTGACCGCGAACTTCACGCCGAGCTCATAACTCCACGGTCCGGGCCCGCTTCTCCCGTCTTGGACCGAGAGGCCGGTGCTCGCCGGGATGAGCGTCGACGAGAACAGTGATGCCGGAGCTACGGGAGTTGGGCAACCGATGTGGACGTCGATGGCGGGCGACACCGTGCGATTGCCTGCGCCGTCGACTGCGACGGCCGTCAGGACATGATCGCCGCTGGTCGCGGTCGAAGCGTCCCAAGTCAGCGCGTACGGGGCAGTGGGAAGCATCGGGCCGATGGTCTGGCCATCCAGCTGGAACTGCAGACTCGCGACGCCGACGTTGTCCGACGCGTTCGCCGTCGTCGTCACGATGCCGCAGAGGACGGCCCCTTCCGCCGGCGAGGTGATCGCGACCGTGGGCGGTGTCGTGTCCGTGGCCGTGGCGGCCGTGACGTAGGCAGAGATAGGGCCGTCTCCGTAGCCTGTCCCCGTGTGCCAGGTCGAAGAAAGCGAGCCGAGGGTCGTCTCGGCGCTCGTCTCCGTCGACTCGCCTCCGGGTCCGCGGTCTCGGAACTGCAAGGTGCCGGCTCCCGCCGGAGCGAGCACCGCGATCCAGTAGACCTGTCCGCCGACGACGTCGGTCGGCTGGAGATCGATCTGGTTCCACGTGCCCGCGACGGGTGAGTCCTTCGTTCCCGAGGTCAGGAGGATCCCGGGATGTCCAGCCGCGTCCGAATAGAGACCGGCTCGCACGGAGGTCGCAGTCGACGACGCATCGACGAAGAGCGCGAGGCTCGTGACCGCCCCGGACGCGGAAGCCACCGCTCGGAAAGCCTCTGCCTGTCCTGCGGCGTTGGAGTCGTGGGTCGCCTCGATTTTCTGGTCCCCGAGGACCGTCGTGCCGGGCGGGGCTGGTGAGTTCGCGACAGTCACTATCACCGCCGCCGAGGTCGTCGTATTGCCGGCCGCGTCACGAGCGACCGCCGTCAGCACGTGCGGCCCCGCCGTCGCTGTCGTGGTATCCCACGATGCGCTGTAAGGGGCGGTTGTCACGGCCGACCCGACATCGGCGCCGTCGACCTTGAACTGGACGCTCGTGACTCCTACGTCGTCCGAAGCCGTCGCAGAGAGCGTCGTCGTCCCGCTGACCGTCGCGCCCGCCGTCGGCGACGTCAGCGTTACCGTCGGCGGCGTCGTATCGCTCGGGCTCCCCGCCGGAGTTATCGCCATGTAGTACGCGAGCGGGATGAAGCCGGTTCCGGTCGAGTTCTCGTCGTAGAAGGTCGTGTCGATCAGGCCGGGATCGTTGTCGCGTGCAGGATCCCATCGAACCGATGCCGACCCGTCGGCGGGATCGCTCGTGAGTTTCATGTACGCCGACCAATCCGAGCCGGACATGTGGTAGGCGTAGCCGTAGTTGATGTCGCTGTCGTGCCCGACGAAGAGATAGATGTCGTTGTTCTGCGAGTAGAGGGCAGGAGCATGGTTGTAGAGGTCGTACGGAGGACCGTCGAGGACCCAGCCGGAAGATGTTCGGTACTTCACACGCGCAGCACTCGCCGGATTGGCGCTGTCGTACAGGACGTACGGCGTGTTCGAGGAGTTAACCACCAAGCTTGGGCCCTGATCGTGGTTCGCGTTCGACAGGACGTCGCCACTTGCGACGACCTCGTCCGAGCTCCACGTACCGTCGGCGCTCCTCAGCGCGTAGTCGATCGTCGGCGAAACGCCGTCGTCGAGCCACGCCACGTGGAATGCGCCCGATGCGTCGATCGCGGCTGAGGGGTGGATGGGCTTCGAGCCGGTCGCAATCGCCGTAACCGAAGACCACACGCCGGCGGCTTCGCCTCGATAGAAGACGCTCCCACCGGCCATGTACACGATCTGCGGCTCGTCGTTCGAATCCAGCGCGAGCGCGTACGCGGTCTCCGAACGCTTGATCACCTGATCCGATGGCACAGTGACGCCTGTTGCGACTACCTGCGCGGGGCCCCACCTGTCGGTAACCGTCGAGAAAGTCTGATAGACGAGCGTCGCGTCGGCCTCGTTCGCGTAGAGGAGGTGGGCGACGCCGTTTCGGTCGAGCCGCACGTCCGGAGCGCCGAGGACATGCGTCGCGCCTGTCGACGACGGCCGGCCGGCCCCGTCGACCTCGGCGAACCCCGTCGGGAGTCCCGCTTGGTTGGCCTTCCACGCACGGATGACGCCAGGGCCGCTATCCGTGCGCTCCGCAGTGTCGTCCGCGAGGAAGACGTAGACGACGTCGTTCGCCGTGCGGACGATCTCGCGCACGCTCGTGTCGACCAGACCGGGACCGATGGTGACGCGCGGGAAGGCCTGCGTGGACGCACCGGCCGCCGTCGGCTGCCGCACGGTGGAGCCCGCCGCCAACATCGTCAGGGTGACGGCGAGCGCAAGACACCGCACGAGCCAAGGCCGCCATCGGTCACGGCACACCTATCGGCGCTCCCTCCGCACACGCCAGCGGCGGCACGGCCCCAGCTGAGGATGAAGCCGCACGACAGGATCATCCGGCGCATCCAGGTCGGTCGTAACTAGTCGAAGGTCGAGGATTGGCCTGGTCGGCGAGTCCTCTACGCAGCGCCGACGCTGTAAACGGGTGACGAGCACGCGCGGAGGTGCCCGTGCGTCAAGCGCCTGATTTAGACCCTCAGGGACACCTTCGCTGCCGATGTCAGCTTTGCCGGCGTCGGCCGCTACGGCTCCCGGAGGAGAAATCCCGACGAAGTCGTCATCGTCGATGCGCCAGCGTCGACCGGACTTCGTCGGGCTATGGAACTAGCCGGACTCGAACCGGCGACCTCCTGGGTGCGATAAGGCCAGATCGTCGTTTGCTGAGGCTCATTCCGCTTGTTCAGGCGGTTCAGGTGCTCTCGGTTCAGCAAAGTTCTCTCAGTTTGGTAGCACGGACGGTATAACGGCGGCGAGTGCGACCAAGCGCCCTCGATGGGACAAACACGCGCCGGATGACTTGTCGCGGTTCCCCGCTCGTCCAATCGGTGAGGTGAAGTCCCGGGGCCGGACGTGGTTCCTGCCCTTGACCGACGCTTTCGACTTGAAATGACGGGACGCATCGTCGTAGGGTGGCCCGTCGAAACCGGGGCGGGGCGGCTCCGGTTCAGAAAGGGGAGAGTCATGAAGATTCCGACGTGCTGCCGTCGAGTATTCTCTCGGCGCGCCGCGTTCGTGTCACTGGTACTCCTGTCCGCTGCCGTCGCGCTGACCGGTGCGCGGGCTGCAGGCGCCAACATCTACACCGCGGGCACGCCCGTCGACACATCAGCGGGGGCAAGTCCGTTCCTCGGCTGCACCGCCGACAACGCGGCTGTGCAGCAGACGTTCAGCACGCTCTTCACGAACGCGCAGCCCGAGCCGCGCGTGGCGGTGAACCCGACGAATCCGATGAACATCGTCGGTGCGTACCACCAGGACCGGTGGAACAACGGCGGCAACCGGGGTATGTCGTTCAGCGTCAGCCACGACGGCGGCGCGACTTGGACGCGCAGCGTGATGCCCGGCGTTTCGAGGTGTTCGGACGGAGCGTACGACCGCGCGTCGGATCCGTGGGTCACGTTCACGCCGAACGGCGTCGCCTACGCGATATCGCTCAGCTTCGACGTGTTCGATCCGAACAACGCTGTCCTCGTCTTGAAGTCGACGAACGGCGGCAATACGTGGAGCGCGCCGATACCGCTGATCGCGGACACGTTCCTCGGCTCGGGGAACGACAAGGAGTCCATCACGGCCGATCCGACCGATCTCAGCGGGAACCTCGTCTATGCGGTTTGGGATCGTTTCATCTCGCCGCCGAGCGGCATCGCGGCCGACCAGGGTGTCTTCCGCGCTCGCGCGTTCCGCCAGCAGGCCTGGTTCTCGCGGACGACGAACGGCGGCGTCAGCTGGGAACCGGCGCGGCCGATCTACAACCCGGGCACGTTTGACGGCACGATCGGGAATGTGATCCAGGTCATCTCAAACGGCGACCTCGTCGACGGGCTGGTCGTGTTCCACTTCCAGCCGACGCTGCGGTTGGAGGTCGCCGTCATTCGTTCGTCGGACAAGGGCGTGAGCTGGTCGAAGAAAGCGACGACCGTTGCGCCGCTCGACGCCTCCTTCCCCGGGCCGCACGACCCCGACACAGGCTTTCCGATTCGCAGCGGCGGATTGCCGGACTTCGCGACGGGGCCGAACAACACCCTGTACGCGGTTTGGGAGGACGACCATCCGACGGCCGGCGTCGACGCGATCCAGTTCTCGCAATCGACGGACGGCGGACTGACCTGGAGCGATCCGATCAAGATCAACAAGACGCCGACGAACATTCCGGCCGGTGACCAGCAGGCGTTCACGCCGACGATCAAGGTCGCCTCGGACGGCACGATCGGCGTCACCTACTACGACCTGCGCAACAACACGCCGGCTCCGGGGCTGCCGACCGATTACTGGTTCGTCCACTGCCACGCGTCGTGCACGTCCGCGAGCAACTGGAGCGAGACGCACGTCGCGGGGTCGTTCGACCTAGAGCAG
>JBKPJA010000218.1:0-11844 GCA_046730515.1 Actinomycetota bacterium
CGCCCGTACAGCTGGTCACGCGTCACCTCGGGACGAGCCGGTAGCCGTCCTCGACGTCTCGAACCTCCCAGCCGGCGGCCTCGATCTCCGCGCGGAGGGCGTCGGACTCGCCGAACTCGCTGCGCGCGCGTGCCTGCAGGCGACGTTCCGCGAGCTGGATCACATCCGCCGGCGCCGGCATGTCTTCGGCGAAGGAGGCGAGCCCGAAGATCCCGAGCGCCCTGCTGAGCAGCTCGTGGTCGCGCCAGCCGTGCAGCACGGCGAGGGCTTCGGCGGTGTTGAAGTCGTCCTCGAGCGCAGCCGCGAAGGCCGCCCAGTCGCCACGCGGCTCACTCGGCATCCGAAAGACGTTACGGAACGTCTCGACCTGCGCGCGCGCTTGCTCCATCATCTCGTCGCCGAAGTCCATGGGGCTGCGCCAGTGCGCGGTGAGGAAGTAGAGCAGCAGCGTCTCACGGCCCCAACGCTCGAGCGCCTCGCGCAGCGAGATCACGTTGCCGAGCGACTTCGACATCTTCTCGCCCGCAAGCCGGAGCATCCCGTTGTGCATCCACATGTGGGCGAAGTCCCGACCGGCGCCACGAGACTGCGCGATCTCGTTCTCGTGATGCGGAAAGACCAGGTCGAGCCCGCCGCCGTGAATCTCGAAGGACGGGCCCAGGAACTTCTCCGCCATCGCCGAGCACTCGATGTGCCAGCCGGGCCTCCCGCGCCCCCACGGCGAGTCCCACGAGGTGTCCTCGCCTTCCTTGTGCGCCTTCCACAAAGCGAAGTCACGAGGATCCTCTTTGAGTGCGCTCACCTCTTCCTCTTCGGATGGATTGCGCGGAACCTCGTCGTCTTCGCCGATCCGCCCCGACAGGCGGCCGTACTCCGAGAACCGGTTGACGCGGTAATAGACGTCGCCGCCCGCGGGATACGCGAGGCCGAGCTGGATCAACTCCTCGATCAACGCGAGGATCTCCGGGATCGTCTCGCTCGCTTTCGGCTCGCGGTCCGGACGGCCGAGACCGAGCTCGTCGGTGTCCTCGACGTACCACTCGCTGGCATGACGCGCAAGCTCGGCGCTGTTGTCGGGAGCGGCGGCGTAGATCTTGTCGTTGATGTCGGTGATGTTCTCGACGAGCGTCACGTCGTAGCCCTCGCTTTCGAGCCAGCGCCTCAGCCACATCGAGATCACGAAGGGCCGCGCGTTCCCGATGTGGATGCGCTGGTAAACGGTCGGCCCGCAGACGTACATGCGAATCGGGCCGGGAGGACGCGGCAGCTCCTGTTTCTGCCGAGTCAGCGTGTCATAGAGCTGCATCGATCCTCCGCAAGGTTTCCTCACGAGGCAGCGCTGCGATCACGGTCCAGAGCTCGGGGCCGCGCTCGCTGCCTGTCAATGCAAGCCGTAAGGCGCGCAGGTCACCGCCGACCGCTTTCAGCTCGCGCAGCAGCTCACGAGCGTCGACGGTTCCGTTCGTCCGAGCGAGCAGCTCCTTGAACCGCTCCAGCGTCACAACGCCTTTCTCACCAAGCGACAGACTGTTACTTGGCGGTGTGACAATCGCGTTCGCGTAGTCACGCGCTTCGTTCAGGTCGCGGGCGCCGCGCAATGCGGGCACGAGCGCGACCGGCGCGCCGACACGTGCCGCGAGCTCCTCGTCCGGCAACGCTGCGATCGCCTCTACTGCAAGGCGGCGGATGCGCGGGAGGTCGTAGCGCACGTCGTGACGCGGAATGCCGAGCTCATCGAGGTAGCGCCGCACCGCTTCCGCCGGAATGCCTGCTTCGCGCAAGGAGGCAATCGTGGCTCCCGGCGCGCGCTTGGCGAGCTTCTTGCCGTCCCCGCCGAGGATGAGCCCGTGATGGATGATCTCCGGCGGCTGGGCGCCGAGGGCGTCGAAGAGACGCCGATGCAGCTCCTCGTTCGGCCGATGGTCGTTCCCGCGCAGGATGTGCGTGATGCCGAAGTCGATGTCGTCGACGACGCTCGCGAGGTGGTAGGTCGGTGAGCCGTCGTCGCGCCAGAGCATCACGCCCGCGAAGCGCTGCGGCAGTCCGGCGGCGGCCTCGCGGTGGCGCGCCGACCGCTCGCTCGCGCGCATCGGCCCTTCGTCCCACTCGACGCCGAGCCAGTCGAGGTCGCGGAGGATCTCGTCCTCTCCACCCGGCACGTTTCTCGCGGGGTCGGTGTCGTCGATGCGCAGCAGCATCCAGTCGCCGAGCGCGCGGTTGGCGACGGCGCTGAGCGCATTTCCCACGTGCAGGGAACCGGTCGGACTGGGGGCAAAGCGGACTCGCTTCATCTGGGGGTGAGTCTAGATTCCGACTGTGGAGCAGCTGCTGCTCGCCTGGTTCGCGGAGCACGGACGCGATCTCCCGTGGCGGAGAACGCGCGATCCGTACGCGATCCTCCTCTCGGAGGTGATGCTCCAGCAAACGCAGGTCGAGCGCGTCGTCCCGCGCTACCTGGAGTGGCTCGGGCGCTGGCCGACGATCGAATCGCTCGCCGCGGCCTCGGCGGCAGACGTCATCCGCGCGTGGCAAGGGCTCGGCTACAACAGACGCGGTCTCAACCTCCACCGCGCCGCGCGCATCGTCGCCCAGCGAGGCTGGCCGGACGATCTGACCGAGCTGCCCGGGGTAGGGCCGTACACGGCCGCCGCAGTCGGTTGCTTCGCGTTCGGCGAGGACGTCCTGCCGGTCGACACGAACGTTCGCCGCGTGCAGAACCGCAGCGGTCTGGCGTTCTCCGCGCGAGCCGCCCAGGCGCTGATGGATCTCGGCGCAACCGTCTGCCTGGCGCTGGTTCCGCGCTGCGACCGCTGCCCGCTGGCGATCAGGTGTCCATCCCGGGGAAGCACGTACGAGCCGCAGCGCAAGCAGTCGCGCTTCGAGGGCTCCTTCCGCCAGCGGCGAGCCCACACCCTCCGGCTCGTGGCCGAGAACGCACGTCCCCTCGTCGAGCTCGATCGCGAGGCCGTCCAGGCCCTGCTGCGCGACGAGCTCGTCCGCGTCGCCGGCGACTTGGTGAGCCTCCCTGACTAGGATGGCGTGCGTGAACGCGGGCGTGATCGCCGACATCGTGCTGCTGCTGATCCCGCTGTGGATCCTGCTCGGGCTGCTCGTCCTACTCGGCGTGTTCGCGGTGCTGGCGCGCGTCCGCGGCGGCCGCTACGTGCGCCCGCTGGTCGCGACATTCATGAAGGTTCCGCTGCTCGGCCGACTGCTGAGGAGAGCTTCCGCGGCCGCCCTCGAGCGCCAGAATCCCGAGCTGGCCAGCGCGATCAAGAAGCTCGAGCGGGCCGGTGTCACCTCTGATCCGCTGAAGGCGCAACAAGCGATGAGCAGGCTCACGGCCGGTGAGCGGGAGGCCTATCTCGACGCGGCCACCGAGCAGAAGGAGGTGCCGGCGGAGATGAACCGACAGATGCGCCGCCAGATGGAACGCGCACGCAAAGGGCGCCGCCGCCGCTGAGCACGGCAGAGCGGCAGCTCACTCCGCTTCGTCACAACCGCGACTTCAACCTGTTGTGGTCGGGGCAGGTCGTCTCCACGCTGGGGACGCGAATCAGCAGCGTCGCGTATCCGCTGCTCGTATTGGCGCTCACGCATTCACCGGCGAAGGCGGGGATTGTCGGCTTCGCACAGACGCTGCCGTACATGCTCTTCTTCCTGCCGGCCGGCGCGCTGGTCGACCGCTGGAACCGCAAGCGAGTCATGCTCGTGGCCGATGCATGTCGCGCGCTCGCGCTCGGGAGCATCGCGATCGGTCTGGCGATCGGTTCGCTCCCCTTCGCGCTGATCGTCGCTGCCGCGTTCGTCGAGGGGACCGGCTACGTCTTCTTTCGGCTGTCGGAGTCGGCAGCGCTGCCGCAGATCGTTCCGAAGCCTCAACTGCCCACGGCCGTCGCCCGCAACCAGGCGCGCGATCAAGGCGCCGACCTCGCGGGGCAACCGCTCGGTGGAGCGTTGTTCGGGATCTCGCAGATGCTCCCATTCGTCTTCGACGCGGTGTCGTACGCGATCTCGTTCGCATCGCTCCTCTTCGTCCGACCCGCGTTTCAGGAGCAGCGCGAGCGCGCGCCGCTCCGACTGCGCGCCGAGATCGCCGAGGGCCTGGCGTGGCTGTGGCGCCACGCGTTCTTGCGCGCGACGGTCATCCTTGTCGCCGGCTCGAACTTCGCGTGGAGCGCGATGATCCTCGCGCTCATCGTCCGCACGAAGGATCTGGGCGCTTCGCCCGCTGTGATCGGCTTGATCCTCGGGTTCATCGGCGGAGGAGCGATTCTCGGGTCGCTCGCAGCGGCCTCCATCCAGCGCCGTGTCGCTCCGAGTCTCGTGGTGATCGGATCGTTCACGATCTGGGCCGTCGGCGCGCTCGTGCTCGGCTTTCTCACCAACCCGTGGGCGTTCGGGGTGGTGTGGGCCACCGCGGGATTCTTCGGCCCCGTTTTCAACGTGGCGATCAGCGGTTACAGGTACGCGCTCGTCCCGGATCGGCTCCTCGCCCGTGTCCAGAGTGCCGCCGGCGTGATCGCGTGGGGAGCGATTCCGCTCGGTCAGCTCGCCGCCGGCTTGCTCCTCCAGCGCTTCGGCGCCGTGACCGCGATCTTCATCCTCGCAGGTGTGATGTTCGCGGTCGCCGCCGCGGCCGCCGCAACCCCGAGCGTGCGTCGAGCTCCCCGCGTCGAAGAGCTGCTCGCGTCAACCTGAACCCTGGACTTGACTCCATCGGCTTCCTATGCAAAACATCAGGGCTGGGGCATCGGGACAGACCCTACGCGGTCTGGGTCTGTCCCTTTCTGATCAGCAGCGCCACCGCTTGGGCCGCGAGCCCCTCGAGGCGCCCGGTGAAACCGAGCCCGTCCGTCGTGGTCGCACGCACGGTGACCGGGCCACCTGCGCCCTCCGACAGCTTCGACTCCATCTCGTCCCGGCGGTCGGCGATGCGGGGCTCCTGGCCGATCAGGACGCAGTCGGCGTTTGCAACGTCGTAGCCTGCGTCGTTGACGCGCGCGGCCGCGGCCCGCAGGAGGTCGAGGGAGTCGATTCCCGCGGGAGTCAACTCGTCGGAGGGAAACAGCGTGCCGATGTCGCCGAGGCACGCCGCCCCGAGCAGCGCGTCGATCAAGGCGTGCGTGACCACGTCGCCGTCGGAGTGACCGGCGAGGCCGCGCGGATGATCGAAGTGCACCCCACCGAGGACGAGCGGTACGCCGTCAGCGAATGCGTGCGCGTCGATCCCGATCCCGACACGGAATTCGCTCATCCGAGCGGCTCCTGCCGCCGCACGCGTGCGTCGTAAACGCTGACCGTCTCGCGTCCGCAGCATTGCGCAAGCGCTATTGCCCGGTCGAATTCCTCACCGACGTGCGCCGGAATGTGTGCGTCGGAGGCGAGCGTCACGGGCGCTCGCGACGCGCGCAGCAGCCGCTCGTCCGGGTAGAGCTCACCGACCGGCTTGCGCAGTCCCGCCGTGGAGATCTCCAGCGCAACGTCGGCCTCGTCGGCCGCCGCCGCCATCTCCGCGTAGCGCTCGTCGTCACCGCGCACGCCGAAGATCTTCGCCAGATCCGGGTGCGACATCACGTCGAACCGTCCGCTGCGGGTTGCGCGCGACCACTCCTCGGCGTAGCGACGCCAGACCTCCTGCGCCGGCCACTCGTGCCATGCGCCACCGTCCGCGCTGCCGTCGACCGACAGCCCGCCGACCCAGTGCACCGAGCCGAGGAAGTAGTCCCACGGGTACGGCGCGAGGAGATCCTCGAGCGGCTCGTCACCGGGCGGGAACCAATCGACCTCGAGCCCGAGCTTGACCGGTAGTCCGCGCCTCTTTGCCTCGACCACCGCATCGGCATACGTGTCGAGGTTGTACACGCAGCGCTCCGTCTGATACGGACGAGACCAGCACTCGCGCGTTTGACGGAAGTAGTAGACGTGCTCGGTGAGACCGATCTCGTGGACGCCGCGCTCGCGCGCGCGCTCGACGAACTGCTCGGCGGCGTCGGCGGTGTGGTCGATGCGGCTGCGCTCGTCGCGCAGGTGCAGGTGGTAGTCGACGATCACAGCAGGGCAACGACGCGATCCAGATCCGCAGCGTCCGTCACCTTCAACAAGCGGGGATCGCCTTCGACCACCTTCACGCGGCCGCCTCGAGCCTCGACGAGTGACGAGCAGTCGCTCGCGGACGCGACGTCAGCGGAGAACGAGTCTCGCAAAACGCTCGCAACGAACGCCTGCGGCGTCTGCACGACGCGCAGCTCGGAGCGATCGAGGGTTTCGACGACTCGATCTCCGTCGACACGTTTGACCGTGTCTGCGACCGGCAGCGCCGGTACCGCGCCGTCCCAACCTTCGTTCAGCACGCTCAACACGCGACCGATGACCTCGTCGTCCACAAGCGGCCTCGCGGCGTCGTGCACCAACACGACCGCTGCGTCGTCCGGAACCTGCGCGAGGCCATTGCGTACCGACTCGGCGCGGGTTGCCCCGCCGGCGACGCAGGAGCTCACTTTGCCGCAGCCGAGCTCCTCGGCGAGCAGGATCACCGGCTCCTCCCAGCCGGGAGGAGCGGCGACGACGATCGCATCCACCCACTGCGATGCCTCGAGCCGCTCGAGACTCTCGGCGAGCAGGGGACGATCGCCGAGACGAACGAACGCCTTCGGCCTTTCTGCGCCGAGCCTTTCCCCGCTACCAGCAGCAGCGAGGACGGCCCACACGCTCACCGCGTGCTGGTCGTAGCCCTTTTCTTCGCGACCGGCTTCTTCACCGCCGGCTTCTTCGCGGCGGCCGGGCTCTTCGCTGCGGGCTTCGCAGTAGTCTGCTTTGCCCCGGTTCCGTTCGAGCCGTTCGCGCCGGCGAGGACCTCATCGAGCCACTCGGCCGCGCCGTCCTCGTCGAGGTCCTTCGCGTACATCAGCTCGCTGGCGAGGATCTTCTTCGCCTTGACGAACATCTGCTTCTCGCCGGTCGAAAGACCCTTCTCACGATCGCGCAGCGACAGATTCCGCACGACCTCGGCGAGCTCGAGGATGTCCCCGGTCTTCATCTTGTCGCGGTTGTGCTTGAAACGGCGGTTCCAGTTCTTGGGCATCTGCGTTCCGCCGCCGGTCAGGGCCTTTACGACCACCTTGACCATGTCTTCGCCGATGACCTTGCGGAGACCGACCTTCTCCGCGTTCGCCGAAGGCACGTTCACGGTCATGTCGTTGTGCAAGATCTTGATCGTCAGGTACTCGCGCTTCTCGCCGAGCACGTCCCGCTTTTCCTTCTTCACAACCGTGCCTGCCCCGTGGTGTGGATACACCACCTTGTCGCCGACTTTGTACAAGCCCGCCCCTTTCCGTCCTATGTGACCGCGACGCCGGCGGGGAAATCCGCCGGCGGAGTAAGGGAGATGTTAACAAAACACGCTGCAAACCGCCACTTTTTAGGGTGACGCCGCGGAAAAATCCCTGCTAGAGCTGCAAATATCGGTCGACGAGGTTGTGTTCTTGGAGCCGACGGAGGCCCTCGCGGATCTCCCTGGCCCGGACCGCCCCCACGCCCGCGATCGCTTCGAGGTCTCGCTGGGACGCCCGGACGATCGAGTCGAGGCCGTCCATGTCCTCGACGACCTGGCGCGCCACTGCCTCGGGCAGCCGCGGGATGTGGGAGAGGATGCGAAAGCCCCGGGGCGAGACGGAGTGGTCGAGCGGGTTGACGTCGCTCGGATATCCGAGCAGCTCGGCGAGCCGCTCGAATTCGAGGAGCTGGCGGTACGCGAGCGCGCGCAATCCCTCGAGCGCCAGCTGGGCTTTCGGCCCGTCGGCGTCGACGTGGTAATCGAATACGACGGTCTTCAGCTCCGTGGGAACGTCTCCCACGAGTTCCGTCAACTGCATCCTGATTAGACGGCCCTCGTCTCCGAGTTCGACGCAGTCGCGCTCGATTTCGGCCGCCATCCGACGCGTCATCTCCGCGCGCTGCAGGACGACGAGCACGTCATCCAGTACGACTGCGTTTTGGAATTCGAGTGCGGTCAACCGCGTCAGCACCTGCTCGAGACGTTGGCGGTAGGTCTCAAGCGTCGCGAGCGCCTGGTTCGTCTTGGCGAGGACGTCGGGCACAGGGTCGAGCTGGTAGCGGGTAGGGCCGGCGTAAACGGAAATGGTCGACCGCTGCTGCGAGATCGAGATCACGAGCGCACCCGTCTGCTTCGCGACACGCTCCGCCGTGCGGTGGCGCGTACCGGTCTCATTCGACGGAATCGTCGGGTCCGGCATCAGCTGGACGTTCGCGTACGCGAGCTTCGTCAGGTTCTCGTCGACGACGATCGCCCCATCCATCTTCGCGAGCTCGTAGAGCAATTGTGGCGTGAAGGGGTGGCCAAGACGAATACCGCCGGAATAGAGGAACGACAGAGCCTCGGGATCACCGATGACGATCAGGGCGCCTTCGCGCGAGCGGATGATGTCGTCAATCGCTTGTCGCAGGTCGCTCCCAGGCGCGATTCGCTCAAGGGCCACAAGCAGTTGCGGATCGCGCCGTGGGTCGTCCTCCGACGGGGTGCGCGTGAAACCGAGCGCGCTCAGCGCTTCGTTTCTACGCGCTTTCGTCGGCTCTGTGTGCATCGAGTCCCGCCGTGATCGCCTTTCGCACTGTGTCCGCCTCTTGGACGACCAGTTTGCCACGGGAAGCTCGAGTTCCCGGCGGCGCGATCACGATGCCGAGGCCGAGCTTGGCGCACTCCTCGATCCTTCTCTCCGCCTGCGTGGCCGGACGGAGCCGTCCGGTCAGCCCGATCTCGCCGAAGGCGGCGTGGCCTACGCGGACAGGAAGGCCGCGCGCCGCGGACGCGATCGCGAGCGCGACGCCGAGATCCGCGCCGGGCTCGTCGATCCGAACTCCGCCGGCGACGTTGACGAACACGTCGGCGCTGCCGAGCGCGAGGCGTGCGTGCCGGCTCAGCACTGCGACGATCATCGCGAGCCGCTTTGGATCGACGCCCGTAGCGACGCGTCGGGGTATCGCGAGGTCGGTCGGCGACACGAGCGCCTGGATCTCGAGCAGGATCGGTCGCGTTCCCTCGAGCGCGCAGGTCACGGCAGAGCCGACCTCGCTGCCGGCGGTTCGGCCGAAGAGCTCCGAGGGATCCGGTACGCCCTTGAGCCCGGCGCCGGTCATCTCGAAGACCCCGAGCTCGTTCGTCGACCCGAAGCGGTTCTTCACTGCCCGGAGCACGCGGTGCGCGTGGTAGCGATCGCCTTCGAACTGCAGGACGCAGTCGACGAGATGCTCCAGCGCACGCGGCCCGGCAACCGTGCCGTCCTTCGTCACGTGACCGACGAGAATCGTCGCGACACCGGACTCCTTCGCGATGCGCAACAGGCGCGCCGCAGCCTCGCGCACCTGCGCGACCGAGCCCGGCGCGGAACCGACCTCGGACGAATGCAGCGTCTGCACGGAGTCGATCACGCACACGTCGGGCCGCTCCGACTCGAGCGTTGCGAGGACTGAGTCGAGCTCGGTCTCGGCGAGGATCTCGACCCGCTCGGCACCGCCGAGCCGCTCCGCGCGCAGCTTCACCTGCGCGGCGGACTCTTCGCCGGTGACGAGCAGTGCGCGCCGCTCCTTGGAGATCGATGCGAGCGCGGTCAGCAGCAGCGTCGACTTGCCGACGCCCGGCTCGCCCCCGACGAGAACGAGCGACGCCGGCACGAGCCCGCCGCCGAGCACGCGGTCGAGCTCTGTGACGCCCGTCGGAATTCGGTCAGCGGCCTCTGCCTGGACTTCGACTAACCGAAGCAGCGGCTTCGGAGGCACCTTTGCCGCGTCGGCGGCGGCCGAGAGGACGTCCTCGACCAGCGTCCCGTACGAACCGCAGCTCGGACACTTCCCCAGCCACCGCCCCGCGGAGTAGCCGCACTCCGTGCATGAGTAGTGAACGGGGGCAGTCTTGGCCACGCAGCGATTCTCGCAGCGGGACCCGACGCCGAACTGTGCCGAAACCGATCTAGAAGTCGTCGACCGGCGCGCCCTCGCGCCGCTTGCGGACGAGGAAAACGACGCAAAGCAGCACGACGAAGAGCACCGAAGCGGCCCGTGTCACGAGCACGCCGTGCGTCAGCACGACGAACGGAACGAGAATCAGCCCGAAGACCTGCCACGCCTCGAACCGAAGCGCGGAGGGCTCGTCGGAGCGGGCCTTGGCCTGGGCATGGCCGATCACGAGGACGGCCAGCAGGACGACGAGAGCGAAGACGGTCGCAATCACCGCAATGACTATCGGCGGGAGGCGCGCCCGGCTTGAGCCGGTTGCTACTCGGAGGGCTCGTCGCTGGAGGCCACGGGCTCCTCCGGAGGCACCGTCACGACGTCCTCAGGCCGAACCTCGCCCGGGATGATCGTGATGTCCACCTCGGCCAGGGGGTCGCCGCTCTCGGAGTGCTTGCGGCCGACAAGGATCGTCGAGCCAGGCTCGAGTGACCGGCCGAGCACGAAGTCTGCGAGCGGATCTTCGATCACGCGCTGGATCGCGCGGCGTAGGGGCCTTGCGCCCATCGCCGGGTCATAGCCCTGCTCGACGAGCAACTCCTTCGCCTCGTCGGTGAGCTCGATCGCGACCTCGTGCGTCGCCATCTGCTCGCGCACGCGGCGCATCTGCAGGTCGACGATCGTCGTGATCTCTTCCTTCGTCAGCTTGTGGAAGACGATGATCTCGTCGATGCGGTTCAAGAGCTCCGGGCGGAAAACCTTCTTCAGCTCGCCCATGACGCGGTTCTTCATGTCCTCGTAGCTGAGGCCGCCCTCGTCGCCCATCGAGAAGCCGAGCCCGACGTTCTTCGAGATCTGCGAGGCGCCGAGGTTCGAGGTCATGATCACGATCGTGTTTCGGAAGTCGACGCGGCGACCCTGCGCATCCGTGAGCTTCCCCTCCTCGAGGATCTGCAGCAGGATGTTGAAGACGTCGGGATGCGCCTTCTCGATCTCGTCGAGCAGCAGCACGGAATACGGCTTGCGGCGGACGGCCTCCGTGAGCTGGCCGCCTTCGTCGTAGCCGATGTAACCGGGCGGCGAGCCCACGAGCCGGGACACGGAGTGCTTCTCCATGTACTCCGACATGTCGACCTGGATCATCGCGTCCTCGTCGCCGAACAGGAACTCGGCGAGCGTGCGCGCGAGCTCGGTCTTGCCGACACCTGACGGGCCGAGAAAGATGAACGAGCCGGTCGGACGCTTCGGATCCTTGATGCCGGCACGGGCGCGGCGGATCGACTTCGAGACGGCGGTGATCGCTTCCTCCTGGCCGATCACGCGCTTGTGCAGCTCCTCCTCCATGCGGATCAGCTTCTGCGACTCCGCCTCGGTGAGCTTGAACACCGGGATGCCTGTCCACATCGAGACGATGTCGGCGATCTCCTCCTCGCCGACCTCAGGCTGGTCGGTGTCGGTCTGGTTCTCGCGCCAACTCTCCTCGAGCTCGCGCTTCTTCTGCGTCAGCTTGCGCTCCTTGTCGCGCAGGGACGCCGCCTTCTCGAACTCCTGGTTCTCGATCGCGTCTTCCTTGTCCTTGCGCACCTTCTCGATCTCGTCCTCGAGCTCGCGGTAGCGCGGCGGCGCGCTCATCGAGCGGATGCGCATGCGCGAGCCCGCTTCGTCGATGAGGTCGATCGCCTTGTCGGGAAGGTGACGGTCCTGGATATAGCGATCTGCCAGCGACGCGGCCGCGTGCAGCGCGTCGTCGGAGATCTTCACGCGGTGGTGAGCTTCGTAGCGGTCGCGGAGGCCGCGGAGAATTTGCACGGTGTCGTCGACCGACGGCTCGTCGACGCGGATCTGCTGGAAGCGCCGCTCGAGCGCCGCGTCGCGCTC
>JBKPJA010000219.1:0-13664 GCA_046730515.1 Actinomycetota bacterium
TGCGAAGAACAGGATCGGCACCCCGATCAGCAGCGCATACCAGCGAGCCGATCCCTCAGCCGCCGACGCGACGGAGCTCGAGACGAGGCCGGCAAGGCCTAGTGACTTCGCCGCAGCCTGGGGCGACTCGGACGCGGCGGCTGCGCCGAGCCCGAGCCCCGCGACGAGAACGAGCGCGAAGGGCAAGAGCCAAATGAAGAATCGGTATGCGAGCGCGCCGGCGATGATTCCGCCCCCGACCTCGATGTCCCGGTCGACGACCTCGTAGAGCGCATCGAGTGAATCGTGCTCGGCCCGCTCAGCCTCCGCCCGCTCGGCCATCTTTTTGGCACGCGCCTGGAGCGCGTTCGCCCGCAGCCGGGCTCGCTCGAGCCGTGACGGCGGAGCGTCGGCCTCGGCACGCCGTTCGGGCAGAGCCGACATCTCGTTGGAGGCTCCTGTCTGCGCAGCCCAGGGTCATCGTCCCAACCGGGGGATTCCGGTTCGTGCCGTCGCGGTGTAACGCCTGGCTCACCCTGCGAGACTCATCCTCGGCAAGGCCCTGACGAGGAGGAGGGTTTGGTCGGGCGCAGCGCAGGATCATGCGTTCGTCGTCGCCGTGATCGGCTGAGGCGTAGCCTGACCTTGCACAGGGGCGCCGGGAACGGCGCCCCTGTGCGTTGCATCGGACTGCGGGGAAACCTCACTCGTCTCAGGGTTCGACCTTTGTCCCCCGCCGTCCGAAGGAACACGAACACACTCGACCGGAAGGATCAGCATGTCCGTTGTAAGCCCGCGCCTTGCGGCGGCGCAACGGACTGCGGCACTCAAGCGCAGCGGGTCGAAGACTCGCCGTCGCTTCGTGAAGTTTGCGTCGTGGGCGTTCATCGTTCCGATGTTGGCCCTCTTTTCGTTCAGTCTCGTTGCGAACGCGCGGACATTCGGCAAGCCCGACTACGCCGAAGCCCTGAGCCACCTGCAGGCCGGCAGGCCGCTCGTTCTGCTGAAGACGAACGGCACGCAGGTGCTCTGTTCGATCAGTTCGGCCCAGGCCGCCGCGCTCTCGGCGCACTGGCAGACGAGTCAGACGACATTGTCGGTCGACGGTAAGAGCGTTCCGGCGTTGTCGGTGGATGCGCCGAACGAGAAGGAGCTTCGCGAATACCTGGGAGTCTCGGGCGGCGACTGCAAGGTCGTGCGCAAGAAGAGCATCTTCTACCTTCCGTTCAACCTCGAGCCCGGCGAGTGAGAGCGCGCGATCGCGCGCAGGCGGCGATTTACGCCGCACTCGTCGTCGTGCTCATCGGCTCGGCTGCGCTCTATCTGTCGCAGTACGCCTCGAACCTGCGCCTCTGGGAGGAGTTCACCTTCGGCAACCTGCTCCTGCTCGTCGCGTATACGTGGTGGCTGTTCGCGCTCTTGCTCGTCCACGAGGCGCGGCCTCGCAGGTATCCGTGCTACGCCGGCGAGAAGATCGCGGTGCTGATCCCGTGCTTCAACGAGACGCCCGATCTGATCGAAGAGTCGATCCGCGCGGTGCTGACCGCCGAGGGACGCAAGCAGGTGATCGTGATCGACGACGGCTCGACGAACGGCGTCCAGGAGCGGCTGCTCCAGGTGGCGAGCGAGACCGGGATCACCGTCGCGTTCCAGGCGCGCAACCTCGGCAAGCGCGAGGCGCTGCACCTCGCCGTCACGCATCTGCTGGACGACGATGTCGACTTCGTCGTCACGATCGACAGCGACACCTTGCTGGAGCACGATGCGATCGTCCGCGTCGTCGAGCCGCTGAAGCTGCCCTCGGTCGGCGCCGCAACCGGCAACGTCGTGCTCCTCAACGAGTGGCAGAACCTGCTCACGAGGATGATCGGCACCTACTACTGGATCGGCCTCAACATCTACAAGCAGGCGCAGTCGGTGATCCGCAGCGTCGTTTGCTGCAGCGGCTGCCTCGCCGCCTACCGCGCGAGCCTGCTCAGGGAGGTGATCGACGAGTTCGCCGAGCAACGCTTCCTCGGCGCGCCGTGTACGCATTCCGAGGACCGGCACCTGACGAACCTCGTGTTGAAACGGAACTACGACGTCGTCTACGACGACCGTGCGGTCAGCTGGACCGAAACCCCCGCCACGGTTCGCGGCTTCCTCCGCCAACAGCGGAGGTGGAAGCGGGGCTACATCCGCGAGTCGATCTACACGCTGTCGTACGCCTGGCGCAACAAGCGTCTGCTCTTCATGCAGATCCTGCTCTGGGACCTGACCGCTCCGTTTCTGTCGTTCGGGCTGCGCATCGGCCTCGTCGTCACCGCGATCCGCGTGCCGGAACTCCTGCTGACGGTGATCCTCCCGAGCTGGATCGTGCTCATGCTCGTTCGCTTCGTCTTCGTCCCTCTGCGCGCACGGGAGAAGATGCTCGGGCTCTTCCTCTACATGCTCTTCTACGAGGGCTGCCTCTACTGGCTGAACATCTGGGCGCTGTTCACCGTCAAGAACCGCAGCTGGGTCACGCGCAGCGTCGCGGCACAGGCCTGAGCTTCAGCGCGCTGCCACAGCGTTCGTCATCCCCTTAGTACGACGTGTCCTGAGCTCCAGCGCTTGAAGATCGGCGCATGAGCGTGGAGGGCACTCCGAGGCCGCCGACGCTGCTCGACGCGATCCTCCCGGTCGTCGTTCTCATTGCCTTGATCGCGCTCACGATCTCGCTTTTCGGCATCGGCGCCACCGACGGGCCGTTGCAGGTTGCGCTGCTCTTGAGCGCCGCGTTCGCAAGCCTGATCGCGTTCAAGAACGGTTACACGGCGGCGGCAATCGCCGATGCCGCGGTCGGAGGAGTGACGACTGCGGTCGGTGCGATCTTCATCCTGTTCGGAGTCGGCGCGCTGATCGGCACGTGGAACATGGCCGGCACGATCCCGACCGTCGTCGACTACGGGATCAGGTTCCTGAATCCGAACGTGTTCTTCCTGGCGACCGCGGCGATCTGCGCGCTCGTCGGTGTGATCACGGGCAGCTCGTGGACGACGGCCGGCACGCTCGGTGTCGCTTTCGTCGGCATGGCGAAGGTCATGGGTCTCTCCGAGGCCGCCGCCGCCGGCGCGGTGATCTGCGGCGCGTACTTCGGCGACAAGATGACGCCGCTCTCGGAGACGACCATCCTCGTGCCGCAGCTAGTCGGCCGGGGGCTCACGGTCACGCGGCACATCCGCAACATGTTCTGGACGGCGGGTCCTGCGCTCGCGATCAGTCTGCTTGCGTTCCTCGTCATCGGGCTCCAGGCGAAGCCGGAAGGGGCCGTCGGAACTCAGCACGCACTCGACGTGCTGAGGAGCTCGTTCAACATCTCCGCGGTCAACCTGCTGCCGCTCGCGCTGCTCGTCGTCTTCACGATCAGGAAGGTGCCGCCGTTCCTCGCGATCCTCGGCTCGGCGCTCTTCGCCGGGATCCTGGCCTGCTTCACGCAGTGGTCGAACGTCAAGACGTTCGTCGACGACCCGACCCTCGGGCCTGTGGCGACGGGCATCAAGGGCATTTACGCTGCGATGGCGACGGGATACGTAAGCAAGAGCGGCGTTCCCGCGATCGACCAGCTGTTCTCGCGCGGCGGGATGGCGAGCCTCCTCACGACCGTCTGGCTGGTTCTCGCCGCGTTGTCGTTTGCGGCGATCCTGGAACACGCGGGTTTTCTCGAGCGGCTCCTCCAACCGATCGTCACGCGTGCGCGATCACGTGGACGACTCATCGCGGCGGTCAACCTGAGCGGTATCGGCCTCAACGTCGTCGCCGGCGATCAGTACGTCGCGGACGTGCTCCCGAGCCGCATGTTCCGGGGCGAGTTCGAGCGGCGCGGGCTCGCGCCGGAGGTCCTGTCGCGTGCGGTCGAGGATTCCGGCACAGTGACGTCCGTCCTCGTCCCGTGGAACACGTGCGGCGCGTACATCTCGGGCGTGCTCGGCGTCAAGACGGCTTCCTACTTCCCATACTGCTTCTTCAACCTGCTTAGCCCGGTGCTCGACGTCGTGTTCGGCTTCGTCGGGTTCAAGGTTCCGGCCGCGACGGAGGCCCAGGATCTGCCGAGAGAGCCGCTTCGTCCCACCGGGGTGACGCCTCGAAGCGTTCCCGAGGTCATGGTCGAGTCCTCCAAACCAAAGAGGACCTAGGGAGGCGACATGTGGTTCGGCATCGGCTTCGGCATCTTCCTCTACATCGTCGTGGCGTTCACGCTCGGATTGATGACGCTGCGCAAGGGACACTGGGTGATGTTCTTGATCGGCATCTTCTTCCCGCTCTTCTGGATCATCGGCGCGCTGATCCCGCCCGCAGGCCGGACGCAGCTCGCGTAAGCGCTAGGCCCTCTTCGGCCAGTGCACGTTGCACGCGGTCGCGGGCGACGTAGATTCGCCACTTCACGGTCGAGACGGTGATCTCGAGCGCGTCGGCAATCTCTTCGTACGGGAGGCCGACGACGTCGCGGAGCAGCAGCGCCATCTTGAGATCGGCGTTCAGCGTCCCGACGGCGCGCCAAACCCCATCCACCGTCTCGCGCACCTCGGCAGGGGCTTCCGCAGTGCGCAGGGTGGGCATTTGCTCGAGGTCGACTCCCTTAGGACGGCGTTCGATCGCTCGCAGCTCATCGATGACGCGGTTCTTCGCCAGTTGGAAGAGCCAGGTCGTGAAGAGCGACTTCGAGGAGAAACGCTTCAGGCCTCGGAACGCGCGAAAGAAGATCTCCTGCGTCAGGTCCTCCGCGAGCTGGCGGTCACGCACCATGCGCAGGACATAGGTGAAGACCGCGCGCTCGTACTGACGCATGATCGCGGCGAAGGCATCCTCGTCACCGCGTTGCGCCTTGCGCAGGACCAGGGGATCGGGCTGAGGGAGGGCCACGAGGACACCTTGCCGAGGCTCGTGCCGGCGGAGGTGATCCAGTTAGGTCAATTGAAGGATCGCTTCGGCCTCTGATGCACGCTGGGCCTGCACCGCCCGGTAGACGTTCCCGTGAATGTTGTCCGCGCCGATCCGGTCGACGACGCCGTCGGCCTCGAGCGTCGCGAGGATGCGCGTTTTCACGCGCGCCAGACGGAGCGTGATGCCGTAGGAGCGCGCGAGCTCGCTGAGCTCCGCCAGCTTCCCGGCTCCCTGTGAATCGACGAAGTTCACGCCCTCGAAGTCGAGGATGATCGCGCGCAGCGGTGCGTCGCTGCTCTGGGTGATGTCACGCAGGCGGTCGTGGAGAGCATCGGCAGTGGCGAAGAACAAGCCGCTGTCCAGTCTGATTACCGCGATTCCCGAGTACGTCTCGTCCTCGGGGTGCTCGTCGACCTCACGGAAGACCTGTGTGTCGGCTTCGCGTCCGAGCAGCGGCATCGACGGCGCCGTCGTCACGTACACGAGCCAGGCGAGCGAGAGAGCGACGCCGATGACGACGCCGGCCAGGACGCCCGCGGACAACACCGCGAGGAACGCTGCGATCGCAATCCAGAAATCGAACCGCTTGACGCGGTAGAGCCTTCGCAGCTCGGCGATGTCGATCATCCCGAAGACGACCGCGTCAATGATCAGGGCTCCGAGCACCGCTTTCGGGAGGCTCGAGAACAGCGGTGCGAGCGCGACCAGCGTCAGCAGGACTAGCCCGCCTGTGATCAGAGAAGCGAGGGGAGTGCGTGCGCCGGCCGATTCGTTCAGCGAGCTGGCGGAGAGACTCGTCGAGACCGGCATTCCCTTGAAGAGGCCCGCGCCGACGTTGGCCATTCCCTGCCCGAGCGACTCCTGGTCGATGTCGATGCGGTAGCGGTGTCTGCTCGCAAACGCGCGTGCGTCTCCGGCAGTCTGGGAAAAGCCGATCAGGAGCAGCGCCAAGGCGGCCGTACCGATCGCGGCGATGTGGTCGACGAAAATGTCGGCGCTGGGAAATGCCGGTGCCGGGAGTCCGCGGGGCACGTGGCCGACGAGCGCGACACCGTGCGCGCCGAGATCGAACAGCCAGGCGGCGATCAGGCCGCCGACGACGAGCACGAGCGCCCCTGGGACCGCGGGTGCGACGAAACGCAGACCGAAGATCACGGCGAGGGCGACGAGGCCGACGACGAACGTGGTCCAGTGAATCCCCGAGAGCGATCGCAACCACGACGAGACCTCTTGCCACGCGTTCGTCCCGTCGCCCGAGGTGCCGGTGAGCTTGGGCAGCTCGCCGATCACGACGTCGACGGCCGCGCCGGCGAGGAAGCCGGTGACGACCGCCTTGGACAGGAACTGGGCGATCCGCCCGAGCTTGAAGACCGACAGCAGCACGAACAACAAACCGGTCACGAGCGTGATCGCTGCAACCAGCTGCGCGGCGTCGTCGCCTGCGAGGCCGGTGACGACAACCGCACCGCCGGCAACCGCCGCAAGCGACGAGCTCGGTCCCGTCGAGATCTGGCGCGAGGTGCAGAAGAGCGCGTAGATGAGCGCGCCGGCCGCCGCGGCGTAGAGGCCGTTCTGCAACGGGACGCCGGCGATGCCCGCGTACCCGAGGTTCTTCGGCACGATCAACGCTGTCACCGCAATTCCGGCTGCGACATCGCCCCGAAGCCAGCGGCGCTCGTAGCGCGGCAGCCACTCGACAATCGGAAGCACACGAGCCAGACCGCGCGGTTCGCGCGGTCTAGCGTCTTTTACGGCCGCCGTTTCCGTGTCTCGACCGTAGGTCGCGCAGTCGCAGCGAGCATCCTCCACATCGGATGACGCGCAGCGCCGTAAGGCACGAGACGCTTCGTCAATGCGCACCGCGTGGACCGACGTCGACGGGATTCGCATGCACGCTGTCGTCGGCGGCCGCGGTTCTCCGGTCGTGCTCCTCCACGGCTACGGCGTCTCCGGCGCGTACATGCTCCCGCTTGCACGACGGATCACGCCCTTCGCATCGGTCTTCGTGCCCGACCTTCCCGGGCAAGGGAAGAGCGGACGCAACGGCGGCGGCTTCGGCATCGGTGAGTTCGCAGACGTGCTCGGCGAGTGGCTCGATGCGGTCGAGGTGGTTCGCCCTGCGGTCGTTGCGAATTCCTTCGGCTGTCAGATCGTCACCGAGCTTGCGGTGCGCCGACCGAATCGCATCGGGCCGATGGTCCTCGTCGGGCCGACGATCGACCCCGCTCGCAGAAGCGCACCGCATCAGCTCGTCGGAGCATTGCGAGACGCGAAGCGCGAGCCCTTTTCCCTGCTCGGCGTGGCGTCACGTGACAACGCCGCGGCGGGTCTGAGACAGTTGCTGCCGACCGCACGCTCGGCGCTTGCAGATCGGATCGAAGAGCGGCTGCCGAGGCTCGACCAACGCGTCGTCGTTGTCGTCGGCGAGAACGACGGCTTCGTCGGACCGGACTGGGCCAAGGAAGCCGCGGCGCTCTTACCGCGCGGGCGACTGGTCGTGGTTCCCGGCGAGCCCCATACCGTTCACTACACCCGCCCGGACCTCGTTGCCCACCTCGTTCGCACGCTCCTCGTCGAGGAAAGCCAGGATGCAGTCGGCAAGCTCGCGCGGCGCCTCGAGCATGGGGACGTGTCCGCAGTGAACGTGCACGATGCGGGACTCGCCGATCAGCTCGTGCCACTCCGCCGCAATGCGCGCCGGGACGAGGCGGTCGCTCTCTCCCCACACGAGTAGCGTCGGCGCGCGTACGGCCGGGAGCGTGGGGCGGACGTCCTGCGTCCAGACGAATCTGATCCCGCGCGCGATTCCGAGCGGCCCGGATCGCAGCGCGCCGCCGACCACGATCGGCAGGGAGCTGCGGATGTCGACGAGCTCGTGCAGCAATGGGAACGCGCGGCCGACGAACCCGCGGCCGCACGAGATTCCGGCCGGCGCGACGAGCACGAGCCGTCGTACTCGATCCGGGGAGGTCGTCGCCAGCTGTGTCGCGACGATGCCGCCGAGCGAATGGCCGACGACGTCCACGCGTTCCAAGCCCATCGAATCGAGCCAACGAGAGAGCCACGCGCTCAGATCACCGGCCTCGAGCTTGCGCGGGAAGGCGGGGAGATCAACCGCATACACGTGGCGGTGCGCCGACAGCGGCTCGATCACCGATGACCACCAGCGCGACGAGCCCGCAAGCCCGTGCACGAGCACGAGCGGCTTCCCTGTGCCTGCCTCGACAGAGCGGCGATTAACGATCCGGCCCTTGGGAACACGCCGCCGGTGGAAGTCGAGGTGCAATTCGTCTGCAAGGGTAGCGGCCCGCTGGTCGTCCCAATCCTCCTCGCAAATCTGGAGATGACGCGCTCGTCGGCGTTCACCCTGATCGACAGAGAGTCACTCGGGAAGACGCGGGAGCTCTGCGAGCGGCTCTATCCCGAGTTGCTCTCCGCGTAAAGGCTCAGACGACGGCGTAGGTCTGCCGCGCCATGGCCACGGCCTCGAGGCGCGAGTGCGCGCCGAGCGCGCGGAGGATGGCGCGGATGTGATTGCGGACTGTCTCGACAGACAGATGCAGCTCGCCCGCGATCTGATGCGTGGACAAGCCACGTTCGAGCAGGCGGAGCACCTCGGCCTGGCGCGGAGTCAGGTGGGGATGCGGCGCCGGCTCGGCTTGGTGCTCGATGTCCGACACCTGCCCGAAGACGCCGACGACGCGATGGCCCCTGTAGAGGCAGACCGAGCTGATCTCCACCGAGACACGCTCCCCGTCCCGGTCGAGCACGACCGCGGGCCCGTCGTAATCCTCCTCGCTGACGATGTGTCTCGCGAACAGCTCGCGTGCGCGGCGGGTCTCTTCGGGCGCGACCAACGATGTGAGCTGACGGCCGCGAACGTCGCCGACCATTCGCCGCGCCGCGCGGTTGAGCCAGCGGATGATCCCATGCTCGTCGTAGACGTAGCTCGGAACGTTGACCCGTTCGAGCGCATCCTCGACATCGCCTCTGATCGCCGACTCCACCTCGAGACGGAAGTGTCCGGTCAGGCGGTCGGTCGGCGCATCACCCCGTGGGGGCGATCCGCACGCCGGGCGCCTTTGTCCAGTCCGCTCCACCGGCCTGCAGCACGTAACTCCGGCCGTCGATCTCGTACCGGATCGCGAGGAGGCACTCCTCCTCGATCCACAGCTCGACCGTCCGCAGCACGACCGCGAAATCGTCGGGATGCGGCCGCAGATGGGGTGTGACGATGTTGATGCCGTCACGCGATTCGATGATCACCTGCCAGGTCGGCGAGAGGCGGCGGGCGAGCCGAACGGCGACGAGGAAATCCGCGAGCTCGAAGTGGACGGCGTCTCGTTCGGCGACTCCCATGCAGCGAGAGTCGCACCCGGCGTGCCCCGCGTGCCTGACGCGGTTAGGGCATTTTCACTTCCGCCGGAGGATGAACTTCCGGATCTCGGACGCGATCACCACCGGTAGCGCGACGCCGATGCACAGCAGCCAGTACTTCCCCTGGAGGTGCTCCGTACTGAGGAAGCGCTGGAAGAGGCTGAACTCGGTTCCGAGGATGATCGCCGCCAGCGAGATGCCGGTGGCGATCAGGAAGTTGCGGTCGTCGAAGGTGTCGAGGCTGAAGATCGAGCGCGTGTCGGACTTCGCCGTGAACGAGAAGAACACGTTGGCGAGCGCGAAGCTCGTCAGGCCCATCGTCCTTGCGAAGGCCGTGCCGTGCGCGTCGTCCGCCCACCAGACGAGGCCGAGCGTCGCGAGGCCCATGATCGTCCCGGCCACGACGAGCCAGAGCAAGAGATCGCGCGGCAGGATGCGCTCGCCCGGCGGCCGCGGCTTGCGGTCCATCAGCCCTTCGCTCGGCTTGCCGTAGCCGAGGCCGACCGCCTGCGAGACCTGCGTGGTGAAGTTGACGTACAGCGTCTGCAGCGGAAGGAACGGGACGCCGCCGAGGACGTTGGCGATGCTCGCCCCTAGGAACGTGACGATGAAGCCCGTGAGGCAACCCATCTGGAAGCGGATGTACTTCTTGAGGTTGTCGTAGAGCCCGCGTCCGAGCTCGACGGCCTTGACGATCGTAGAGAAGTCGTCGTCGGTGAGGATCATCGCCGCCGCTTCCTTCGAGACCTCGGTGCCGGTGATGCCCATTGCGATGCCGATGTCCGCCTTCTTCAGCGCCGGCGCGTCGTTGACGCCGTCACCGGTCATCGCGACGATCTTGTCCTTCGCCTTCAGCGTGTCGACGAGACGCACCTTGTGCTCCGGTGTCACACGCGCGATCACGCCGATACCGTCGATCTGCTCGAGCAGCTCGTCGTCGCTCATCGCGCCGAACTCCGCGCCGGTGATCGCGCGTCCCTCGATGCCGAGCTCGTCCGCGATCGCCGCCGCGGTGATCGCGTGGTCGCCGGTGATCATCCGCACCTGGATCCCTGCGGCCTTCGCCGTTGCGATCGAGCTCTTCGCCGCCGGCCGCGGGGGATCGACGATGCCCACCAGCGCGAGCAGCGTCAGCCCGTCGACGAGTGGGAGCAGGTCGCCGTTCGGGTCGAACGACGTCGGGTCGAAGTCCTTCCGTGCCGTCGCCAGCACGCGGAGGCCCTTTCGCCCGAGCCGCTCGTTCTCGTCCGCATAGCGCTTGCGGAAGCCGTCGTCGACCGGGATCAGCGTCAGGTCCGGCGCGAACGTCGACGTGCCGCGCGCAAGCAGCTGGTCGGGCGCGCCCTTGACGAAGCAGCGGATCACGTCGCGACCGTCGTCGTCCGTCATCCGGTGGAAGGTCGCCATGAGCTTGTAGGCGGCGTCGAACGGCAATTCCGCGACACGCGGATACTGCTGACGCGTCGCGTCGACGCCGACGCCGCCCTTCTCGGCCAGTACGACGAGAGCACCCTCGGTCGGGTCGCCGATCAGCTCGCCGTCGTGCACGACGGCGTCCGCGCAGAGTGCCATCGGAAACAGGAAGGGCTCGAGCGGCACTTCCGGTTGTCCCGCGACGTGCGTGATGTTCCCCACGGTCGAGTAGCCGTTGCCGTCGATCTCGTACTGACGTCCTGGAATCGTCAGCTCGACCGCCGTCATCTGGTTGAGCGTCAGCGTTCCGGTCTTGTCGGAGTTGATCGCCGACGTGCAGCCCAGCGTCTCCGCCGAACGGAGCCGCTTGACGATCGCGTTCGCCCGGGCGAGCGCCTGCGTCCCCATCGAGAGGATGGCCGTCACGACGGCAGGCAGACCCGTCGGAATGGCGGAAACCGCGAAGGCGATCGCGGCGACGACGACAGTGTCGAATGAGTGGCCGCGCGAGATGTTGAGGATGACCGAGATGACGACAGCGACACCGGCGATCAGCAGGATCTGCGTCGTCAACTTCGCGAGCTGACGGGTCAGCGGCGTCTCGACTTCCTCCTGCGCCTGCAGCATTCCGGAGATGTGGCCGACCTCCGTCGCCATCCCCGTCGCGGTGACGATGAACTCGCCCGCGCCGCGGGTGACGCTCGTGTTCATGTAGACCATGTCGGTCCGGTCACCGAGGTCCGTGTCGGGGCTCTTGAGCGTCTCGATCCCTTTCCCGACGGGCATGCTCTCGCCCGTCAGCGCCGACTCGTCGACCTCCAGCGTGGCGGCCTGGATCAGCCGTCCGTCGGCTGGAACGAGGTCGCCCGCCTCGATCGAGACAACGTCGCCGGGGACGAGCTGCTCGGCCGGTAGCTGCGCCAGCTCGTTGTCCCGCCGCACGCGCGCCTTGATGATCATCATCTTCTGCAGCGCTGCGACCGCGGCGGCCGCCTTTCCCTCCTGGCGCAGGCCGAGCACCGCGTTGAAGACGGTGAGGAAAAGGAGGACGAGCCCGGTGCCGAGCTCCTTCAGCGGATAGAGGCTGCCGATGCCGGCCACGAGCAGCACGATCTGCATCGGGTCCCGGTACTGGCGCACGAACGCATGCCAACGCGGCTCCGGCGCCGCCTCGGTGAATTTGTTCGGTCCGTGTTCCTCGAGCCGCGAGCTCGCTTCACTCGCCGACAGTCCGCGGCTCGGATCGACACCGAGCTCTTGCGCTGCGGCTTCCTCGGAGATCGCAAACCACGGCTGCTCGGGTGCGGCGGTCTCCGGCTGCGGAGCAACCTCTGTGACGGCCATCGTTCCTCCTCCTTAGCGTGCCCCGATCGTCTCCAGCCCGACAGCGTCGAGCGCGACGACCGTTCCTGTCTCGCCGCGAATGAGCGACGGTGTGTCGTTGATCGAGCCGATGACTGCGGCGCGGCCGGTCTTCTCGACGAACGTGCAGGCGGCCCTGATCTTCGGTCCCATCGATCCCTGTGCGAAGTCCGCCGACGAGAGCGCCTCCGGCGTCGCTCGGCGGATCGCCCGTTGCCGCGGCGTTCCCCAGTCGGAGTACGCAGCGTCGACGTCGGTGACGATGACGAGCACGTCCGCGTTCAGGTCGATCGCGAGCAGTGCGCTCGCGAGATCCTTGTCGATGACGGCTTCGATGCCGACGAGACGCCTGCCCGCGGGAACCGGGTCTTCGATGTATGCGGCGGGAATACCGCCGCCGCCGGCGCAGATCACGACGCATCCCTGTTCCAGCAGCAGGCGGATCATGTCGATCTCGAAGATCCGTTTCGGTATCGGTGAGGGAACGACGCGGCGCAGGCTTGCCCCGTCGGGCTTGAACGTCCAGCCCTTCTCCTCCTCGAGCTTCGCCGCTTCCTCTTGACGGTAGAGCGGGCCGATCGGCTTCGTCGGATCGTCGAACGCCGGATCGTCGGCGTCGACCTCGATCATCGTCAGCAGCGTGACGAGATGCACGTCCGGCGGGAGCTGGTTACCGAGCTCCTGCTCGATCATGTACCCGATCATTCCCTCGGTCTGCGCGCCGAGGATGTCGAGCGGATACACGTCGACGGCCTTGTACGCCGACCCCTGGAGCGCGAGGAGGCCGACCTGCGGCCCGTTGCCGTGCGAGATCACGAGCTCGTGCTCGAGCGCGACAGGTGCAAGCGCCTTGCACGCGGCCGCGACGTTGGTGCGCTGGTTGGCAGCGGTGAGCGCCTGGCCACGCTTCAGCAGCGCGTTTCCCCCGAGTGCGACGACGGCGCGCATCGTCAGTCCCCGAGCGTCGCAACCATCACGGCCTTGATCGTGTGCAGGCGGTTCTCGGCCTCGTCGAAGACGATCGACGCGGGCGACTCGAACACCTCGTCGGTGACCTCGAGTGCGTCCATGCCGTACTTCTCTTTGATCTCCTTGCCCACCTGCGTGTCGGTGTTGTGGAACGCCGGCAGGCAGTGCATGAACTTGACATCGGGATTGCCGGTCAGCGCCATCGTCTGCGCGTTGACCTGGTACGGCCGCAGAAGCTCGATCCGCTCGGCCCACACCTCGTCCGGCTCGCCCATCGAGACCCACACGTCGGTCAACAGGAAGTCGCAGTCGCGGACCGCTTCAGCGACGTCCTCGGTGAGCGTGATTTGCGCACCGGTCTCCTCCGCGGCCCGGCTCGCGAGCCCGACGTACTCTTCGGAGGGCCAGAGCGACTTCGGGCTCGCGATGCGGACGTCCATGCCCAGCTTCGCGCCGCCGACGAGGTACGTGTCGGCCATGTTGAAGCGCGCGTCGCCGAGGTAGCAAAAGACGATCTCGTTGAGCGGCTTCGTGGAGTGTTCGCGCATCGTCAGGAAATCCGCGAGGATCTGCGTCGGATGCCACTCGTCGGTGAGGCCGTTGTACACGGGGACGCCGGCCCATTGCGCAAGCTCGTCCGCCGCGCTCTGGTCGAAGCCGCG